>NZ_SADD01000007.1 GCF_004005565.1 Lujinxingia sediminis
TTATCGCAGGCAAATGCCGGATGTTGCGTCGCAGGATACGAAAGTGTGGGGAGAGATGGCAGAACGACGAGCGATACTCAGGTGTGTGCTGCAGACGGGACTGCGAGAAAGGCGCGTGGTTACTGCACTTCAGGCGACCCACGGTCAGTCACCGGAGTGACCCACGGTCACTTTTGTGAGTGTAACCCACGGTAATTTTATCGGGCGATATTGTTCGCACACAACACATGAAGTCCCCGACCGAGCAGCCCTGCACAGAAAGAAAAATGGCCAAACGCCACGACTGCCCACGGAACGAATACCGTTGCCGTCAAGCCAGGAACCCACATTTGCGCCCTTACTATGCACCACCGGAACATTCGCTAAGCCCAGTACGAAATTAGCGCACCGGGCCACCTGCGTACGCCGCTCTACTCCCGGGTTTACTGGACTTCATGTGACCACAGATCACTCCCTGACTCGACGCACGGTCATCTCAACAACCGACCCCGGTCATCTCAACAACCGACCCACGGTCGTCTCAACAACCGACCCACGGTCGTCTCAACAACCGACCCACGGTCATCTCAACAACCGACCCACGGTCGTCTCAACAACCGACCCACGGTCATCTCAACAACCGACCCACGGTCGTCTCAACAACCGACCCACGGTCATCTCAACACCGACCCACGGTCGTCTCAACAACCGACCCACGGTCGTCTCAACAACCGACCCACGGTCATCTCAACGACTGACCCACGGTCGTCTCAACAACCGACCCACAGTCGTCCAAAAAACGCCCCGGGGACAGAGTATTCTGGTCATTCGAAGTCCCGTCATTGCCATCGAAGTTTGGGTCAGGTCGAGCGATTGACGCTCACAATCTCCGCTACGTCCGCAGGCACTGTAGCTTGGAAGCCAACGCCAACATCATCAACTTCTGACCTCGCCAGAGTGTGCTGGTAGTTCATGGCAGGTACTGTAGCTGGGAAGCCAACGCCAACATCATCAACTGGAAGCCAACGCCAACATCATCAACTTCTGACCTCGCCAGAGTGTGCTGGTAGTTCATGCTGTGATCCCGCTGGCAGCCTTCCCTTGCTCGCTCAAAGCCTCAGCAGCGCCGTATTGCTACCACGCCTCACCCTGTTACACTTCCCACGGCCCCTGCCGGCGCCCCGGCGGGCGCACCAATCCTTACCGAACCTCAGGCACCTATGACCTCCCTCCCTCCCCAAACGCGCCCCCTCCTCGGCGTCGCGCTGCTTCTGGGAGGACTCTGCCTCGCAGCCATTCTCGTCCGAAGCCTCTGGATTCAGGGGGATCAGCCCGTCAACATGATGGAAGACGCTCCTCATCACCTGACAGGCCGCGTGCTCTCGGAGGAGGGTCAACCGCTGGAGGGGGCCACGCTCCTTGCAGGCACGCTCACAACCAAAAGCGACGAGCGCGGACACTTCAAACTCAACCGAGACATCCTCACCGCGGCAGCCCACGCCGCTGCCGATGGCACAGTCCTCATCGACGCGATACACCCGGAGTATGTGCGCGGCGGAGTGGGAGAACTCGGAGCGATGAGACTCGACCTGAGTGAGAACTCCGCACAAGACACTGAATCCATTACACTTTTCATGCACCAACCCGCACGCCTGCGCGGACGCGTCACGCTGAATGGAGCGCCGGTTGCCGACGCCTCCATCGGACTCGCCTACACGGAAGCCCGCGGACTGGGGCAGGAGCCTCTCCTTCCACACACCCTCTCCGACCTCGCCCGTACCGACAGCCAGGGCCAATTCGCCCTCAATAACCTCGCAGCCGGTCGCGTCGCTGTCACCGTGGAGACTGACCTCCCCGAGTTTCCCTACGCGGAGAGCGCCGCGCTTCGCCTGACCCCGGGTGAGGACGGCGGGGAGGTGCACATCGAGCTCCGACCCACCACCGCGCTCACAGGTGTCGTCTTCTCCGCTTCGGGTGACCCGCTCCCCGCCTCCGTTACCCTGAGCGGCACCCAGACCTCCCGTCGCGCCGCAACCTCAAGCACAGGCAGCTTCCGCTTCGACGACCTTCCCCCGGGGGACTACACCCTGAGCGCTGACGCCCCCGATCACTACCCTGATACCCTGGGGCCCTTCACCGTAGAGACGGGGACTACCGCCTCCCACGACATTGTCCTGGAGCCGGCCCGGGGGCTCTTCGGGCGAGTTGTAGGGCCTGATGGCCAGCCGCAGCCTGGCTTTGTGATCGCCTCTTCCGCCAATGACACCCGCCGCCTTCGCGTCGGTGACGACGGACTCTTCAACTGGGAGTCCGCTCCCGACATGCCGTGGACGCTTCAGGCAACTTCCTCGGCCTATGCTCCCTCGGCTCGACAAAGCACGCGCCTCGGACAGCCCCTCACCCTGGAGCTTCGCCCCGGCGGGGAGTTGGCCGGAGTCGTCGTCGACAAGCGCGGTCAGCCGATGGCCTCCTACCAGATTGCCATCGCCGCGATGGACGTCCCCCCGCCCCACCCCTATGTCCCCGGCCGTATCAACACCGAGCAGGTTGAAACCTCCACCGGGCGATTTCGCATCGGTCCCCTCGCCCCCGGCTACTACGCGCTGGTGGCCCGCGCGCCGGGGCTCGCCCCGGTTACCTCCGAGCTCTTCGAGGTTCGCCCCGGGCGCACCACCGACCACATTCGTCTGCAACTTCTGGAGGGCGCGTCCATCGCAGGAGTGGTGCGCGACCACGAGAGCAAAGAGCCCATCGCCACAGCCTCGGTTACCCTGGTCGATCCTTCCCAGCGCCTGGCACCGCGCAACGCCATTGCGAACCCCTCCGGGTACTACGGCCTTAGTGAGCTTCCCGACGGACTGGTCACCCTCTACGTACGCGCCAACGGTTATGAGCCCGAACTCGTCGCAGGCATTGAACTTAAGAGTGGTGGGACGCTTACATACGACATCGAGCTCACCCCCACCGAGAACCCCGAACCCGCGCTGGCCTTCTACGGCATCGGTGCCAGCCTTCGCAGCCAGGCCAGCGACATCGTGGTGGTCAATGTTATGCCCGGCTCTTCCTCGGCCGAAGCCGGACTTCAGCCCGGCGACCGCATCCTGGCGGTCGACGAGCTTCCCACCCACCGCCTGAGCCTGCCCGACGTCATTGCGCGTATCCGCGGCCAGGCCGACACCCCGGTCAGCTTAAGCATTGCCCGCCCCGGCGAGGGCGAGTTTGTGGTGGACATTGCCCGCCGCCGCGTGCGAGTGCAGCGCTGATTTTCGTTCGCTTTACAATGACTCGCAGTGCACGCCCGGACATTTTGCGGGCGACTTGAACGGAGCTTCCATGATTCGCCATACCCTCCCCCCCGCCCCTTGCCCGGTCTCGTTGGACGACACACCGCGCCGATGGCTGCCCACCCCGGAGGCCCTGGTCGGCGCACTGGAGAGCAACATGGAGGCCGGTGAGCCCGCCGGCCTGCGCGCGCTGGCACCGCAGATGGGTGCCCCCGAGATCGATCTGACCGTGACCCCTCTGACCGCTCGCGCCACGATGCTGGGCGCGCTCAGCGGACGCGCCTTCTACCACCACGAGCTTCGCCTGCGCCAACCGATGCCCGAGCATCTCGAACCCGAACTCACCGTCTGGCAGGCCGGCACCACCCCCGAGTGGAGCGACGGGGTGCTGGCCGAGCCCAAGTATTTTTCGTTCTTTCAAGATGCCCCCTTTCCGGCGTTTAACCCCAACCACCGGCGCAAGTGGCGCGCTCACGAACTTCTGCACGGGGCTTCGAAGTTCTTCTGGCACCCACAGATGACCCGTTTTGAGCTCTACGTAAGTGCCCGCCTCAATGAGCTTTTGCCGATCATCCACTGGTACGGCTTCGATGAGATCTTTCGTCCGCGCTGCGCAGAGCACCGTGGCAAGCTGCTCTACCGCGAGTTCTGCGCCTCCTGCGAGGCTCTGGCTCGACCCTACTGGGAGCTTGATCTGGCGTCCGAGCCCCAGCAACGCGCCTTAGGGATGGGCGCGGCCCACAACGCGCTGGAGCATCTGGAGAGTGAGTGGAGCGCCATCGTTCAGGAGATCGCCACCGGGCGACTGCACGCCACTCCCCGCGGCCGGCTTGACGCCTCCAGCGACGCGGTCGGCTACATGCGCGCCCACTGGAACCGGGTCACTGCCTGGTCGACCGGCTCCTGGGTGGAGCGCTTTCTGGTCGACGGCATCGACTACTTCAGCACCCTTGACGCTCTTCTTCTCAACGTCGGGCAGGCCACCCAGGATCTCGTCTGCGGCACTCTGGAGGTCGACGAGCCCCTCTACCGCGCCCGCCGCACCCGTCGACAACTCCAGGACATCGCCTCCCGCGTGCTCGTGGCCATGGAATGGCTCGACCCGGAAAGCGCCGAGGGAGAGCGCGCTGAAGACGCGCTTGAACCTCACCTCGATGCGTTGGCCCGGGCGTGCGACGAGCTTCTCGAAGAACCCGACGACATCGACACCTGCGTGACTCCAGCACTGGAGAGCTTTGCCGCCTGCGCAAGGGCCTTCTCGGAGGTAGCGGAGCTCTTTCCCGAACCCATCGCCGAGAGCTTTCTGGGCTTTGGCTACCGCTTTCTCGACGCCGATATCTTTGCCGAGGCCGGTTCCGCCCAGCTTGCTCAGGGCATCGAAGACGGCGCCCCCAAAACCTTTGCGATGCTCACCGACCCCCTCGACAGCGCCGTGGCCCTGACCCAGTGGCAGGGCTTCGATGAGACTGGCCGCCTTAGCGAGCGCGTTCATGGCTGGCTCAGCGCGCAACTTGGTGAGGATCACCCGCTCAGTGAGCAGGCCCGCTTTGAAGCCTTCGCCAACGCCGAGCCCCGCGCCGACCAGGAAGCCACACTCTTTGCCTCCCTTCCCGATGACCCCACCGATCTTCTGGAGGGTGGCGGCCGCCTTCGCCCCCACGCCACCTTGAGACGCTCACGATTCGCAGCCTCTCTCATCACCCACACCATCGGCCAAACGCTCCCCGAAGGCAGCGACGACACCCAACTTCCAGTGGCCGCTGCCCTCGTCGAGGGGCAACTTCGCCTGATGGCTGAATCCGACGAGATCACGCGTATCCTCGACCACCTTCAGGCTGGCGAGGAGCGTTCCTACTGGTTGACCGAGGCGCTCTGCGAGCCGCTCTACGAACTTCTCGAAAACAGCCTGGTCTGCTGGCTGCCCGAGCCGCGGCGCGCCAGCCGCTGAAAAATACCGCACACCTAAACGACCGTGGGTCGCGCGAACGCTACGTTCTATGCGGCCTATTGGCAGGTCATACCAGCACAACAAGGCGACCGTGGGTCACCTCCACTTCGACCCTGGGTCACTTTTTGCCCCCTACGATACGACTCGAAAAAATCGACCCTGGGTCACTTCGAAGGTGACCCTGGGTCACCTCAAACGCACCACAAAAATCGACCCTCGGTCATCTCAAGAGTGACCCTGGGTCGCCTCCAGCTCGACCCAGGGTCACTTTTTTGCCCCCCCGTATCCCCCCTCTTTTCGCCGCGAAAAATCGACCCAGGGTCACTTCAAAGGTGACCCTGGGTCACCTCAAACGCACCACAAAAATCGACCCACGGTCACCTCAAAGGTGACCGTGGGTCGCCTGAGATGCCGCATTTTCGCGCCCATCATACGCCCGCCTCCCCATGTCCCCCGTCCATGGAATCGCGTCCACCACGCCACTCTCCGCCCCATCGCACCTTGCCCGACGGCCCCCCCAACCTTATGCTACGGGCGGAGTTTCGGATTCCCACCGCCCACGCACCTTCCCCGGCCTTCTATGGCAAGCGACGACACGAAAAGCCCCTCCGACTTCTCCGACCTGGTTGACCAGGCCGAGAGTCTCGACCCCTTCGCCTGGGATGACCTGCAAGATCAGGTGATCGATGAAGTCGCGACCATCCCGGTGGTCTGTTTTCGCTGCGGTGAGGATGACTTCGCTATCGACGGACAGTCCGTCCGCGAAATCGTCGGCCAACTGGAGACGACACCCCTTCCCGGTGCTCCCGGGCATATCCGCGGCATCGCTGTGTTGCGTCGCCAGGTCATCGGTGTGCTCGACTTAAGCACCTTTCTGGAGTCACAGAGCGCCGGCCCGGCCCTGGCCAGTCACACACGCCGCACACTCATTGTCGACACGCCGCACTACACCGTGGGCCTGGACGTCGACGAGGTCACCGGGCTTGATGAATGGCCCGAGCATCTGCTGCGCGAAGACGCCCTGCCCACCACCATCAAAGGCAGCACGCGCCGCTACGCCATTGGAGCACACCCCCTGGGAGAGGAGCTCTGCGTGCTCCTCGATATTGAGCGCCTCCTCGACGACGCTGCGGTCCGATGAGCACTGCCTCCCTCGACGCCCTCTTCTTTCGCTGCGGCACCGCCACACTCTGCGTGGAACTGAGATTTGTCAGCAGTGTGCTCGCCCCGGAGAATGTCGCCATGACCGTGCTCGATCCACGACCTCACCTGGGAATGACCCCCACCGAGCACGGTATGGTCGGACTTCTCGACCTTCCCGGACCGCCGGTGGCCCTCTACCTGGGCACCGTGCTCGGCACCTTCCCGCTGGCGCCGCGCGACCTGCTCCCCCTTCCGGGCTGGCTGCGCGGGGCTCTTCCCCCCATCCTGCGCCCCGCCGTCACGCTCCTCGACGGTAAGGTTGTGTGGCTTCTTGATCTCGATACACTCAGCAGCGCCCCTCTCGCTCCCATCTCCGGCGAAAGGGCATATTGAGCTGCGCGCAGCTCTCTCCTACGAAGGTCTACCATGTTGCTGTGGAAAAAAGTCGGCATCTACATCGCCACCCTGACGCTGATCGGCGTGGGCGTGCTGGCGTTTCACGGCCATATCTTTACCGCCGTGCTACTCGTGTTGGCGGGCGTGGCCACCATCGCCTTCACCCGCCGGTCGCTTGCTACCTTAAGCGACATCACCGCGGTGGTGGAGTCGATCGCCGAGGGCAACCTGCGCTCAGCTCACCTTCCTGCTGATCCCCATAGCGAAGTCGGCCGACTGGCCGGCGCCACCAACCGCATGCTCGACGAGCTCAACGCCATCAGCCGCCACGCCGACGAATTGGCTGCCGGCCGTATCGGCATCATCGAACATGAGGCGATGCTCTTGCGCTCGGGCAAACTCTCCGACGTCGATCTTCCCCTGCCCCGCGGTGCGGGCAAGCTCGGCCGAAGCTTTCACAGCCTCACCAATCAGATGCGCCGTCTCACCGTGCAGGCCCGCGTGATCTCCCGCGACCAGCTCACCTCCCCGCTACTCGATGAACGCGTTCCGGGAGAGCTTGGCGAGGCCTTTGGTGCGATGGTCAAAAACCTCCGCCAGCTCTCCGAGCGTGCCCGCCAGATCGCCGACGGTGACCTCACCACCACCACCGCCGAGAGCGAAGGTGACTTGAGTTCGGCCTTTAACCAGATGGTGCTCAGTCTCAATGAGCTCGTGCGCGAGATCGTCTCCACCGCGCTTAACGTCTCCACCGCCGCAGAAGAGATCCTCGTGGTGCTCCGCGACCAGGAGCTCGCCGCCTCTCACCAGGCCAGCGGCGTCGAGGAAACCCAGCGCACCATGGAAACCCTGCTCTCCTCGGCTCGAAAGATCGCTGAGAGCGCGCAGACCGTCTTCAAATCCGCCGAAAAAACCCAGGCCAACAACCGCACCGTCGGCGAGCGCATCGGGGAGCTGAAGTCGCACACGGTGCGCATCACCGAGATTCTGGAGGTGATCAAAGCCATCGCCGACCGCTCCGACCTGCTGGCGCTCAACGCCTCCCTGGAGGGCATGCGCGCCGGTGAGGCCGGTAAGGGCTTTGCTCTGGTGGCCGCTGAGATGCGTCGACTTGCGGAAAACATCAAAGAGTCCGTCAGCGATATCAAACTTCTCGTCAGCGACATCCGCGAGTCCTCGCTGGCAAGCGTCATGGCCACCGAGGAGGGCTCGCGCCTCTCGGAGCGCACCACAGAGACCTCGTTGAAGATCTCGCTGATCACCCAGCAGCAGCAATCGGGCACCGAGCAGGTCACCCAGTCGATGGACGAGCTCTCGCACCTGATCAACCAGGGCGTCGCCGGTACCCGTCAGGTCACCACCGCCGCCCGGGAGCTGCACAACGCCTCGGAGAGTCTCCGCCATATCGTCGAGAAGTTCCGAGTCATGGAAACCGACGCCTCGTCGTCCTCCCAACGCCCCACCCGCAAGCCAACCCGAACCATCCCCGGCCGCGCAACCAGCCCGCTGCCCTCGGTCGACGCCGACGCAGATCTCTCAAACCCCGCTTCGACCGACCGATCCCGCGAGTTCTCGGCCGACCGCTCCTCAGAGCTCTCACACCCCGCTCCGGCCGACCTCTCCCGTGAGCTCCCCGCCGACCGCTCCGCCGAAGGTGACATCGCCCGCGCTCGACCGCTCCGAAAGGCCTCCCGCAACCAGATCGAGACCCCGGTGGGCTTCAACGGAAACCTCTCCGACGTCCCCACCGACCGACAGCCCCGCCGCATCGTCGAGCTCGCTGCAAAAAGCGCCCAGGAGGCACCGACCATCGAGTTCAGTGCTGCCATCGCCGAAGACGACGCCTTCTTCCAGGACCTGCTCAACGCCCGCGAAGACTCCGCCGCACACCCGAAATCTGACGCCGAGGACGGTGCCGACTCCGACCGATCCCGCGAGTTCGATACCATCGCCCGCCAGATCGCCGACGAGGACAGCGAAAGCCAGCCCGAGAGCGACGGCATCCACAACGAGAACACCTCGCCCGTCATCGGCGATGAGGAGTCGGAGCCCTCATGAGCTTTGGCGCCTTGATCGAAAAATTCCGTGCGGTGGCGCTTGAGCGCCTCGAACGCATGAACGCCCTGCTCGTCAACCTGGAGCGCTCCCCCGATGACCCGGAGGCCGTCGAGGAGATCCTGCGCGAGATCCACACCCTCAAAGGCGAAGCCAAGATGATGGGCTTTGCCGACGTCAACCTCGTCGCCCACCAGACTGAGCACCTTCTGCTCGACGAGCCCACCGGCGCCCACATCACCCAACCCGAGCGCGTCGAGCTGATCTTTGAAGGCCTCGATCTGATGCGCGCGCTCATGACCAAATCCGCCGGGAACACAACCCAGCGCCTCGACCTCTCCGGCTTTGTCGATCGCGTCAACGACCTGCGCGACGGTGCTCCCGCAAAGGTCAACCCCCACGATCCGGCCGCGCAACAGGCCGCCTCTCCTCCCGAAAAAGGCAACGAGACGCCGACCCAGGGTCACATATCACCGGCCGAAAACGCCCCCACAGCCGGCACACAACCCCTTGATTCCAAAGAGGAATCCCCCCGCAGCAACACGTCCGCACCGGCTCAGAAACCGGCCGCCGACACCGCCCTCGCCACGCCTCCTGCCCCCTCCACGCCTCCTGTGGCATCGGCGCCCCAGCCCACGCGCGCACGTATCGGCGCCGGCAACGAGCGCGAGCTGGAGTCGGGCGCGCTGCGCATCCAGACCACGACCAACCTGCGCGTCGACGTCGAAAAGCTCGAGCGCCTGGGCGAACTCGCGGGTGAGGCGTTGTTGATGAGCCGACGCGTCGGCTATCGCTTAGGGGAGCTGCACGGCATCCGTCAGGATCTGCGCGCGATGCTCTCCCTGCTTGAGGGCCAGCTGCCCAAAAGCCACACCATGGCGCTGCGCAACCTCAACCACCGTCTCGATGCCTGCGAGACGGCGCTGCGCGAGGAGAGCTACCAGGTCAACGTGCGCGCCTCCCAGATCGACGACCAGACCCGCTACATGCGCCACGTGCCCCTGGCCCAGGTCTTGAGCCACTACCCGCGGGCGGTACGCGATCTGGCACAATCCCAGGGCAAACGCGTGCGCCTGGTCGACACCTTTGGCAACGTCGAAGTCGACCGCGCCATCCTCTCCGCGCTCTCCGAGCCCCTGCTGCACCTGGTGCGCAACGCGGTGGATCACGGCCTGGAACCCCCCGAGGAACGCCAGGCTGCCGGCAAAGAACCCGAAGCCGAGATCGAACTGAGCGCCGAGTACGTCGGCGACTCCATCCGCGTCGTCCTCTCCGACGACGGGCGCGGCATCGATCCACAGATCATCCGTCAAAAGGCCATTGAACGCGGCATGCACACCGCCGAATCCGCCGCGCGCCTCTCCGACCAAGAAGCCATCGCGCTGATCTTCGAAAACGGATTCTCCACCCGCGACTCCGTCAACGATGTCAGCGGACGCGGCATCGGGATGGATGTCGTTCGCCGCCAGATTTCGCGCGTGGGCGGCTTCATCGAAATCGAGAGTGAGGTCGGCCGCGGCACCACCTTCACTCTGCACCTGCCGGTGACCACGGCGGTCAACTCCGTGCTCGTCTTCACCCTGGGCAAGCGGCAATTCGCCCTGACCGCCAAAGATGTCGAGCGGGTCATCGACGTGGGCCGCGACGATCTTCGCCGCGTCCACGGCGCGGTATGCGTGCCGGTCGGCGAGCGCCTGATCCCGCTTTTGGACTGGACCTCCCCGCTGGGGCTTGCCGAGCGCGGACAGCCCCCGGAGCGCTTCAGCGTGCTGCTGATTCGCAAGGGTGCGCGTCGCGTCGCCGTGTGGATCGACCGTGTCCTCGGCGAACGTGAAGCTATCAGCCGCCCCCTGGGCGATTTCCTGGCTGGCGTGCGCCTATGTCGCGGCGTCGCCCTGACCGACTCCGGCGATGTGGTGCCCCTGCTCAACGTCGTCGACCTGATGGAGCGCAGCGAGCACGACTCGCGCTTCGATCTTGATAAACCCCGCCGGCAGCGCTCCTTTACCGCCGTGCAGGGCACCCGAGCGCTGGATATCCGCACCATCCTGGTCGTCGAAGACAGCGAGGTCACCCGCACGCTCGTCACCTCGATCCTCCGCGCTGAGGGCTACCGCGTCCTGGAAGCCGACGACGGCCACTACGGCCTGGAGATGCTCGGCCGCCACCGCGTCGACCTGGTGCTCACCGACATCCAGATGCCCACGATGGACGGCCTGCAGCTCCTCCAGCGCATCCGCGCCTCCGAGGAGCACGCTCGCCTCCCGGTGGTCATTCTCACGACCCTGGGTGAGCCCGCCGACAAGGAGCGCGCTATGCGCCTGGGCGCGAACGGCTACCTGGTCAAACTCGATTTCCAGGAAAAAACACTCCTGGAGACCGTGCGCCGCTTCCTCTGAGCGCAAAAAGGCCGGCGCGAAGTTCGCGCCGGCCTTTACCGCATAACATACTGATATCAAACGACTTTCAGGCGAGCTCGCGCTGGCAAAGCTCCATCGCGCGCGCTACCTCGTCCGACTGCGGCGCGCGGCGCAGGTAGTCAAGCGCCTCGCCATACTCGCTCATCTCAGTGGCACTCACACCGAGAATGATCCACACCCGGTTGAGCATCTTTTCGGGCATCTGCCCCGAGGCGCGCATCTGATGGCAGACCCGGTAAGCCTCTCGCCAGTCCTCATCGGCCAGCGCCGCTTCCGCCTGCGCCAGAAGCTCCTGATGAAAATCGGAAGCAGTCGCCAGACTGCGCCCGCTGCGTCGCCCCACCAGCGACTGCCCCGTCTGCAGCATGCTCATGCAGCTCATGACCACCATCACCGCAAAGATCGCGATGAGGAAACTGCGAAAGATCAAAAAACCCACGATCGCTGCCGGAATCGCCACAAAAATGCTCACGTTGAGCGTGATGCGACGCGCGCTCTCCTCGTCCTTGAAGCGGCGCAGAATCAGGTGAAAGAGCTGTCCTCCATCAAGCGGCCACATCGGGATGAGCAGGTTCACAAGGCTCCAGGCGATGTTCACAAAGAGCAGCGCCCCCACAAAGGTCGCGCTCCAGGTCGAGGCGTAGGCGATCTGCGGGGCAAAGCTCGCCACGAGGTAGACCAATCCCCCAAAGATCAGCCCCGCGGCCGGTCCAGCGAAGACCACCCGGGCGTCCTGACCGTCGGTATCGGCCTCGCGCTCCATCATGCACAGCCCGCCAAACCCGTGCAGCAACACGCTTGGCCTCAGTCCGTAGCGCTGCGCCACCAGCGCGTGACCAAACTCATGGACAAGCAGCGAGATCGTCACCGCCACCACCCAGATCAACCCGGCGAGCATCGAGCCGCCGCTGAGCGCGGGGAAAAAGACGAGCATGGCCATGATCAGGCCGTACCACATCGAGACAGACACCTCGATGTTTCGCCAGGTGAAGATATGCAGTCCGGAACGCTCTAAGAACATCGTGCAAAGACCTCGCAAAGAGGGGGGGAGCAAGTCGGTCAAGCGGAGCGCCGGCGCGTCAATCGCGCGCCCACCCACTCCGGGCTGCCGGCAACATCGGGGGCGATCTTTCGCACCTCCACGCAGACCTCCTCGACCTGACCGTGGCGCTCCAGGACCAACCTCACGACCTCGCCGGCCAATTTCTCGACCAGAAAACGGCTGGGGCCCTGCGCAACTTCCACCACGATCTCGGCGAGGTGGCGGTAATCCAGCGTCTCAGCGAGCGCATCGGACTCAGCCGAGGAGGCGTCACGCAGGGTCACTTCCACATCGACCTCAAAGTGGCGACCGTCGCGGCGCTCCTCTTCATAAACCCCGTGCTTGCCGTCAAAGGCGATGCCGCGGGCAAAGACCTTCATCATGCCGACCTCAATCTGGTGTACGCTCCAAGACATGCGAGCGCCTGGCCTCAGGGATAAAAAAAACCGGCGGCCCTTTCGAGCCGCCGGCGAGTGTGTCGGTGTTACTTAGCTGGCCGCGGCCTCTTTACGCATGCAGCACGACTTGTACTTCTTGCCGCTACCACAGGGGCAGGGATCGTTTCGTCCGACCTGCGGCAGCTCGCGCTTGACGGTGCTTCGATCCTCTTCGGACTCGGCGCTCACACCGGGGCGGTTGAAGACGATCTTACTGGGCACCTGCGGCGCCGGAGCCTGACGCTGTTGCAGCGACTCGGGCTGCTCCACCTCGAACTTCGAGACGAACTCGACCACGTTGGTCTTGATGTTCATCATCAGGTCGACAAAGAGGTTGTAACCCTCCTTCTTATACTCCTGCTTCGGGTCTTTCTGGGCGTAACCACGCATGCCGATGCCGTCGCGAAGCTGCTCCATGGCCTGAAGGTGCTGGCGCCAGTAGCGGTCAATCGCGCGCAGGTAGCGGTTCTGGATCTGCTCTTCAAAGAGCTGACGACCGGTGACCTCGTCGACCTCCGGCTCACTCCAATCCGCGCCGTCGGCGGCTGCGGCGGCCGACTGCTGCTCGCGCTGCTGGGCGCGGCGCTCGTTGACCTTGGCGGCGACCTCATCGAGCATCGCCTCCTTGCCGCTGATCATCTCTTCGATACGCGACCAGACACGGGCCTCAATGGCATCACGACCGGTGATATCATCGAAGGAGATCTCCAGGTCGAAGACCTGTTCAAGGGCCATGGAGAGTCCGGCCAGATCCCAGTCATCGTGGCGCACCTGACGCGAGGCGTAGGTGTCGATGGTGCTCAGCGCAACCTCTTCAAAGAGATCGAGCGACATGGAGAGCAGCCCGCGGCCATCTTCGTCGTAGCCCTGCAGCACGTTGCGACGCATCGTGTAGATGGTCTTACGCTGGGTATCCATCACGTCGTCGTATTCGAGCACGTTTTTACGAATGTCGAAGTTACGGCCCTCGACCTTCTTCTGAGCGTTCTCGATGCTGCGGGTGACCATGCGGTGCTCAATGGGCACACCCTCTTCCATCTTGAGCGTGTCCATGATCTTGCCGATGCGCTCGGCACCGAAGAGACGCAGCAGGTCATCGTCAAGCGAGAGGAAGAAGCGGCTCTCCCCCGGGTCGCCCTGACGGCCGGCGCGGCCGCGAAGCTGGTTATCGATGCGGCGAGATTCGTGGCGCTCGGTGCCGATGATGAAGAGGCCGCCGTTATCGAGAACTTCCTGCTTCTCTTTGGCGCACTGCTCTTTGAAGCGGTTGAGCGCGGCCTTGTACTCCTCGCTGAAGTACTGCTCCCGCTCATTTTCCGGTGTAAATTCAGGCACATCCGGCTCACCGACCAGATCGTCGGCCATGGCATCGGGGTTACCACCGAGCAGAATATCGGTACCACGACCGGCCATGTTGGTGGCGATGGTCACCCGGCCCTTACGGCCGGCCTGAGCCACAATCTCGGCCTCACGTTCGTGGTACTTGGCGTTGAGCACCTCGTGCTTGATGCCCTTGCGGTTGAGCACCTGAGCCAGAGCCTCACTCTTCTCGACCGAGGTCGTACCGACGAGCACCGGCTGGTCGCGCTTGTTGCACTCCACGATCTGCTCGACGATCGCGTTAAACTTCTCCCGGTAGCTGCGGTAGATGACGTCTTCCTGGTCGATACGCTGGATCGGCCGGTTGGTGGGGATCACCACGCAGTCGAGCTTATAGATCTCGTGGAACTCTTCGGCCTCCGTCTCGGCGGTACCGGTCATGCCCGAGAGCTTATCGTACATGCGGAAGTAGTTCTGGAAGGTGACCGTGGCGAGCGTCTGGTTCTCGTCTTTGATCTCGACGCCTTCCTTGGCCTCAACCGCCTGGTGAAGGCCATCGGACCAGCGCCGCCCCTCCATCTTACGACCGGTGAACTCATCGACGATCTTCACCTCGCCGTCCTCCACGATGTACTGCTCACCCTTCTTATAGAGGGTGTGCGCCTGGAGGGCTTTGTTCACGTGGTGGACTGTCTCGATGTGCACCGGGTCGTAGAGGTTGTCGATCTTCAGCCGCTCCTCGACCTTCTCTACGCCGCTGTCAGTGAGCGTGGCGCTGCGGTGCTCCTCGTCGACGAGGTAGTCTTCATCGCGCTTGAGGTAGGGCACGATCTTGTTGATCTCAAAGTACATCTCGGTCGACATGTTGGCCTTACCACTGATGATCAGCGGGGTACGGGCCTCATCGATCAGAATGGAGTCGACCTCATCGACAATCGCGAAACGAAGCGGGCGCTGGACGTAATCTTCCAGGCGGAACTTCATGTTGTCGCGCAGGTAGTCGAAGCCAAACTCGTTGTTGGTGCCGTAGGTGATGTCGGCGGCGTAGGCGCGCTTGCGAGCCGCGTCGCTCATATCGCTGATGATCGTCCCGACGCTCATGCCCATGTAGCTGTAGAGCTTGCCCATCCAGGCGGCGTCACGCTGAGCCAGGTAATCGTTGACCGTGATCAGGTGGGCACCTTTGCCCTCGAGCGCGTTGAGGTAGAGCGCGAGCGTGGCGACCAGGGTTTTACCTTCACCGGTCTTCATCTCGGCGATCTTGCCCTCGTGCATGACCATCGAGCCGATCATCTGCACGTCGTAGTGACGCATGCCCAGGGCGCGCTTACCGGCCTCGCGGGTCACGGCAAAGGAGTCGAAAAGCAGATCGTCGAGCGTGGCTCCCTGCTCCAGACGCTGGCGTAAGACGCCGGTCTGGCCCTTGAGCTCATCCTCGCTCATCGCGGCGTATTTGGCCTCGAGGTTGTTGATCTGCGCGACCTTCGCTCGAGCGTCTTTGATGTAACGCTCGTTGGCCGACCCGAATAGAGATGTCAGTAGCTTCTTCATAGGAATGTGGTTCCGCTGCGCGCGCGCTGCTTTTTCAGTGGCACTTTGTCAGTCCGATGATCGGTGCATGGCATAGCAGACTATGGCCAGCACGCCAACGCCCGCGAGCGTCGCTGTGTGACTCACCGTCGGCCCCGACCTCCTGTGCCGCAACAACAGGCCGATCGCGGGGGGGTATTCCTGCTGGCGCAATGCGCACGATCAGGACGTGGGCGAGGCATGCTGGTGTGGGGAGTGTTGTGCGAAGGAGATGGCGGTTGTGGGGCGGTGATTTGCAGCAGGAGAAGGTGACCGTGGGTCGCCGAAAAGGTGACCGTGGGTCGCCGAAAAGATGACCGTGGGTCGGGGGAAAGGTGACTGTGGGTCGGTGAAACCGGTGACCCTGGGTCGCCGAAAAGTTGACCCAGGGTCGGTGAAAAGTTGACCGTGGGTCGGCGAAACCGGTGACCCTGGGTCGGCGAAACCGGTGACCCTGGGTCGCCGAAAAGGTGACCGTGGGTCGGCGAAAAGTTGACCCTGGGTCGCCGAAAAGTTGACCCAGGGTCGGCGAAACCGGTGACCCTGGGTCGCCGAAAAGTTGACCCAGGGTCGATGGAAACGTGACCCCGCGATGGAAACGTGACCCCGGGTCGCCACATGCATGCCCAAACTCGCGGCCACAATGGTCTGCGCCTGGTGCGTTTTCAGACACCTCGGGCGATCGCCAGACTTTTCCCCATTTTTTTCCACAGGCTTTTTCACAGATCGCTGTGGAAGCCTCCCGGATTGCTATTTCGGAGGGATATGCGCCCTCACCCCATCGTGCGAGCGCAACAAAAAAACCAACAAAATCAACATACTACACACCACACACAGTTCCACCGGCACATTCACACAGGTCGACCGTCGGTTAACCACAACCCTGTGGAAAAGTAGGGGGAAGGCTGTGGGAAACTCCCCCTGAAGCG
Organism: Lujinxingia sediminis; assembly: GCF_004005565.1. NCBI lineage: Bacteria > Deltaproteobacteria > Bradymonadales > Lujinxingiaceae > Lujinxingia > Lujinxingia sediminis. Next base: position 16,523 of record NZ_SADD01000007.1, read on the forward strand.
GTGGAAAACTTAAGGTTGTGGGAAAGAATCCCGGCAGAATTAGCGACGATCACGCAAGCCTGGCGAAAAAGGCGCGACAACAGATCTCGGAGGGCGATGAGGGGGGCCGGTATCAGAGGAGATTTGGGACTGTCAACGGGTGATCTGGCGAGGGTGCATTGAGGGGTCGAGGGGAGGCATATAGCCGCGGTGAGGCGCAGGGAGTGCCCGTGGCGCTGGCGTGCTTCATCGGGGCGAGTGCGCTGAGCTGGTGTGTGGGCATGGCGGGTCCGCCGGTGATGGTGAGCCTGGGCGCGGCGGTGATGCTGCTGGCGGTCGCAGCGTTCTCGGGGATATTGGCCCACGGGGCCGGGGACGGTCAGCGCCTGCGCCGGCGGTGGGGCCTTAGGGTAGCGGTAGCCTGCCTCTCAGGGCTGGTGGTGCTTGGGATGAACGCCCGGGATCGACACAGCTGGGAGGCCGAGCGCGACCTTCGCGCAGCGCTCGGCGAGGAGCGGCGAGAGCTCGAGGTCCGGGTGCACATTGAGAACGGGCCGGTGCCGATGGGACAGGGCTACAGCTACGATGCTCGCCTGATAGGGAGCGACGAGCCTGAACTCAACGCGTTGATAGCGGGGCGCGAGCCAGCGCTGCGTCTCTTTTATGGGGAGGATCAGGGTCAGGCGTGTGACGTACTTCCGATGCCGGGCGATGAGGTGCGTGGATGGGCCAGAGTTGCGCGTTTTGTGCCACGCACAACCCCCTGGCAAAGTTCGGCGCGCGAGTTGATGGAGGCGCGCGGCTATCTGGCCACGGCCACCTTGCGGGAGCGCCCGGAGGTGCACGTGGCGCAGGAGATGAGTCTGTCGCTGAAACTTCGGCGCTGGCTCACCGGCCAACGCCTGGATCTGGAGCGCCGCATCGCCCTTCATCTCGATGGAGACGGGCTAGCGGTGACCTGGGCGATGCTCACGGCCAGCCGGGGGATGATCCGCCCGGAGTTTCGCGAGCCCTTTGACATGACCTCCACAAGCCACGTGCTGGCGATCTCCGGGCTGCATTTTGGCGTGATCGCCGCGTTGATTGCGCTGAGCCTTCGCCTGCTCTTCGATCGGGTTCCGCGCCTGTATTGCTACGTGCCCAGACGGCGGCTGCTTGTGCTGCCTTCGCTGCTCTTGCTGCTGGGCTATCTGGTGGCGATCGGTGCCCCTGTCTCGGCACAGCGGGCGTTCTTGATGGCTGCGCTGGTCAGCCTCTCGCTTCTGATCACGCGGCGAGTCAAGGCGACCTCGGTGTTGTGGACGGTGGGGACGCTGCTTTTGTGGGGGGCACCACGCCTGATATTCGAGATCGGCTTTCAGCTCTCGATGTCGGCCACCGCCGGAATTCTGCTTTTTCATCAGGGGCGCCCCTTGTGGTTACGGCCGCAGGCTACGATGGGCCAGCGCGAGAGCGTGTGGGTGCGGCACCGGCGATCGGTGGGACTCTTTGTGGGCGTCTCGACGGCGGCTTCCGTGGCGACCCTTCCCCCGCTCATCGCCATGAGCGGGGAGCTTCCAGTAAGCGGCTTCTGGACCAACCTGGTGGTGATCCCGGTGGTGGGATCGCTGATCTTCCCTCTGATGGTGGCCGGTGCGCTCCTCACCGGCGTGTGGCCCTGGCTGGCCGGCGTGCTCTTAAGGTGGGGCGCCGGGCTTTTTGTCGAACTCTTCAAACTTCTGGACGTGGTGGCCTACTGGCCTCTCAACGAGCTTCGCCTGGGGTATCCGGATCGCCTGGAGTGGGCGGCGATGTGGGTGGCCTGCTGGCTGGCGGTACGCGGCGGCTTACGCCTTCGTCCCTGCCTGATCGCCCTTTTGATCTGGGGCGTGGGCCTGGTCCCCGGCGCGCTCAGCGAAACGCTCCGGGGCGACGAAGCCCCTCTCAGGGTACATATGATCGACGTCGGCCAGGGCGACGCCACGCTCCTGCAACTCCCCGATGGCACCACCATGCTCATCGATGCCGGTGGCAGTCTCTCCGGCCAGGATCCGGGACTTCGAAAGGTGGCCCCCTACCTGCGCAAGCTCGGCATACGCCGACTTGATGTGCTGCTGCTCACACACGCCGATCTCGACCACTACGGGGGCCTCGATGCGCTCTTGCGCCCCTTTGCCCCCCGCGTCTTTCTGGCACGCAACAATCCCGCCCACGCCCGCACCTACCAGACGGCGCTTAAAGCCCGGGCCCTGGGAGCTCACGTTCCCCGCCTCCCCGAGCGGCTCACCTTAAGCGCCGGCGGCGCGCGCCTCACACTACTCACTCCGCCCGACTCGCTGCCCTCGGAGAACGATCGCAGCATCGTGGTGGTCGTCGACTACGCCGGAGTTGCCATCGCTCTCACCGGCGACCTGGAGGAAGCCGGGGAACGCTGGCTTCTCACCCAGGCCCACCACCTGCCACGGCCAGCTGCTGTCTACAAAGCCGGCCACCACGGCTCACGAACCTCTTCATCGCCCGCACTTCTCAACCTCCTGCAGCCCACCATCGCGCTGGTCTCCGCCGGCCGCCCCAGCCCCTTCGGTCACCCCCACCTTGAGGTGCTGGAGCGCTTTGAGGCCCGCAACATCGACGTTTTCCGCACCGATACGCACGGCAGCACCCGAATTGACGTGGAGGCCGACGGCACCATGCGCGTGATTCCGGCCCGGTGGCCGGAGGGTGAAGAGCCTTAAGGCTGCCGCACACCACACTCTGCTGACACAACGAATGGGGTTTCATCACGGGGCAGCAACGTCTGACGACCTCGAAGTGAAACCTGCTTGAGCGACGCAGACTCAAGGCCTGAACCCGACCGCAGGTCACTTGATCGCAAACATGCCTGCGAATGCGCGTCGGCTTCGAGGAGCTGTGTGCGATCGCTGCCTTCTGCGACCTCTGAGATTAAAAAATCGACCTTAAAAAATCGACCGCGGGTCAGCTGATACATCGACCGTGGGTCGCCTGACCGCCCCCTTCTAGGCGCCTCATCGCACATCAGGCCCAATCCACATGACGCGGTACGAGACGACCGTGGGTCGCCTGATAGACGACCCTGGGTCGCCTGATAGACGACCGTGGGTCACCTGATAAACGACCCTGGGTCGCCTGATAGACGACCGTGGGTCACCTGATAAACGACCCTGGGTCGCCTGATAGACGACCGTGGGTCACCTGATAGACGACCCTGGGTCGCCTGATAAACGACCCTGGGTCGCCTGATAAACGACCCTGGGTCGCCTGACACATCGACCCTGGGTCGCCTGACCGCCTGCTGATAAATCGACCCTGGGTCGCCTGACACATCGACCCTGGGTCACCTGACAAACGACCGTGGGTCACCTGACTGCCAATGTCTATGCGCCTCATCGCACATTATGACACCTCGGCTGTGCACCGCTCCCACGCAGAACCTCCCCTTTTGACTGAACGCGCAGAACCTCCCCTTTTGACTGCACGCACAGTCACCTCCCCGGCCCACCGGCAACACGAAAAATCTGCACTCCGCACCTCCAAGACGAATATTCTGCATACACCTCACTCTGCGCTCCCTGCTTTTAATGACTCAAAACGCAGAGAATGCACACATCACCCGATCTGAAGCGCCCCTTTCTCGCCGCACGGCATACCCGTTGCAAAACCCTCGCGAACCATCGCGTCGATGGCGACGCCGACCAGCATCAACGAGGAGTTTGCGATGACAGAACCTATCCACGTCGACCTGCCACTGATCCGAAAGTACGACGTCCCCGGGCCGCGCTACACCTCCTACCCCACCGCCCCGCACTTTCGCGACGACGTGCCGCCCGAGCAGGTGCTCCAGGCCATCAAAGACAACAACACACAGGCTCGGCCCCTCTCACTCTATGTTCATATCCCCTTCTGCCAGACCCTCTGCTGGTACTGCGGCTGCACCACGGTCATCGGCAAAAACGCTTCGCAAACCGAGCCCTACCTGGCCGCACTCGACGAGGAGATGCGCCGCAAGGCGCGCTGGCTTCACCCGGCGCGAAAAGTCGTGCAAATTCACTTCGGTGGCGGCACTCCAACCTTCCTCACTCCGGCACAGATCCGCTGGCTCGGAGCGCGCATCCGCACCCACTTTACCCTGGCCGAAGATGCCGAGATTGCCATCGAGGTCGATCCTCGTCGCCTCACCATCGAGCAGGTCCAGGCCCTGAAAGACGCAGGCTTTAACCGCGCCTCGCTCGGCGTGCAGGACAACAACCCCCGGGTGCAAAAAGCCATCAACCGCATTCAGCCCTTTGAGATGACCGAGCGCGTGGTCGGATGGCTTCGCGACGCCGGATTTTCGTCCATTAACGTCGACCTGATCTACGGTCTGCCCTACCAGACCACCGATACCTTTGATCAGACCTTAAGCGAAGTTCTCAGCCTCCGCCCCGACCGCTTTGCCATCTACACCTACGCGCACGTGCCCTGGATCAAGCCCGCCCAGAAGCTCCTCGAGCGCCACACTCTCCCCGGCCCCGATGAGAAGCTCGCGATGCAAAAACGCATCATCGAGCGGCTGACCTCCGAGGGCTTCCGCTACATCGGCATGGACCACTACGCGCGCCAGGATGACGAACTCACCCGCGCCTGGCAGGCCGGCACCCTGCGCCGCAACTTCCAGGGCTACTCCACCCTGGCCGGCGTCGACATCTACGGTTTCGGCATGTCCTCCATCTCCCAGATTGACGGGCTCTACCTGCAAAACCCCAGAGAGCTTCCCGACTACCTGGAGCGCATCCTCCAGGACGACTTCCCCATCCACCGTGCCTACCTCTTAAGCGATGACGACCGCATCCGCCGCGCCTGGATCATGGCTCTGATGTGCCAGGCACGCGTCGACTTTACAGACGCCTCCCGGGATCTGGGTGTCGAGGTGGCAGACTACTTTGAGCACGAACTCCGAGAACTCGCGCCCATGGCCGATGATGGCCTGGTCGAACTCGACGCCTCCGGGCTGACCGTAACCCCGCGCGGTCGCCTTCTCCTGCGCAACATCTGCATGCCCTTCGACGCCCATTTGAGCGCCGGGGCACGGCAGTATTCGCGCACGATCTGAGCGGCCTCACGCCGACCGTGGGTCGCCTCTCCTCCCGATAGCTCGCGGCGTTCAGGCGACCCACGGTCATCTTTTGAATGACCCGGGGTCATCTCTCGAGGTCCGAAAAACACCGACCCTGGGTCATCTCTCAAATGACCCACGGTCACCTCTACCCCCCGAAAACACCCGAAAAACACCGACCCTGGGTCATCTCTCAAATGACCCACGGTCACCTCTACCCCCCGAAAACACCCGAAAAACACCGACCCTGGGTCATCTCTCAAATGACCCACGGTCACCTCTACTCCCCTGAGTGCGCTTCTGAGACGACCCCGGGTCCTCTCTTCCCATGCCCCAAAATCATCTCGCCACGACATCAGACGCCCCCCGTCTGCCGCACTTATTCCACCAGCGCGAGATGCACCATGGTGGCCAGCGTCAACGTAAAGACAATCGCCCCCATGGAGATGGCAAAGGTCAGGGCCCAGCGAACAAAGCCCCTCTGCAAACCACGAAAGACAAGCACATTGAGCATGATCGCCATGCTGCCGATGCCGCCCCCAAGGCAGCCTGCGGTGGGGATCAACAGAAAGGGGATGCCGACCCAGGCCCACTCGTACCACTGCAGGGGCGGCGCGATCTCAAAAGGCTCGTTATCGATGAGCAAACGAGGAACAGGATCAAAGAGGTTACTCTTCTGAAGCTCAAAGGGCACCCACTCACCGGCATCATCGGCGACATGGTACTGCACATTCATTTCGGTGAACGTGTCTTCGTCAGCACACAATTTTGGCTTACCGATGAAGGAGCTTGTGATGACGATTCGCTTCGTCTGGAAGCGTGGATGATTGACACGAAACTTCATAAATCTCCTGCGCATGCGTGAGCGCCCAGGGACCCCTCGCGTCGTCGTTGGTATGCGTGAGCACATGCTAGCTCGTCAGGACCATCACGAAAAGACATCTGTCCTTAATCCAGGCGCGATCTCCTGAGTCACCGTCAGGACTGACAACGACCGCCGAAAAACACCGGCCCCGGGTCACCTCTCAAATGACCCACGGTCACCTCTACCCCTCATCTCAAAATGACCCACGGTCGCCTCTCGCCCTTATGGTTCGCGGCGTTCAGACGACCCACGGTCAGCTTTCGCATGACCCACGGTCACCTCTCCCTGACTGACCCACGGTCACCTCTCCCCCTCATCTCAAAATGACCCACGGTCGCCTCTCGCCCTTATGATTCGCGGCGTTCAGACGACCCACGGTCATCGTTCAAATGACCCACGGTCATCTTTCACATGACCTACGGTCACACGCTCCCCCAAAACCAGGGGAGCGCGGCACCCTACCCGGCGACACTCACCGGTGTTCCGGAGCGCTCACATAGAGCGACGTCTTCGGGGACTGGACCTGCGCCTGATAGCGTTCAAACTGAATCAACACATCGGCAATGATCTGTGCCTTCGACATCCCCATGACATCGTAGCCCTGACTGCCGTCGCTGAAGAAGGTTCGCGCTTCGTGCAGCAACTCGCCCTGCACCAGGGTGTCGACCGTGAAGGAGGGGAGGCGCCGGCTGGAGTGCTGAACGCCGTAGATAAAGTCGCGAACCTCATCGGCCGGAACGATCAGGCGAACCCCCGGCTCCTCGTCATCGTCGACAAAGCGCGCGGCGTATCCCTGACTCATAAACTCGTCGGCCAGCTCCCGCAGGGCGACGACAACGGTGTCATAGATATAGCCATCGACCTCTTTGGGGGTCGGCGTCGACAGGAGCCTGCTGAGACGGCGCTGCCAGGTGAGCCCCACCCCGGGAGTGGCCAGGGGGATGTTGCGGGTGCTCTTTTCGCTCGCCAGATCCGCGCTCATGCCTCGGTAGAGCCCCCAGCACAGCAGGATCATCACAATGGCAAAGGGCAAGGCCCCGGCGATCGTTGCGGCCTGCAGCGCGGCGAGCCCCCCGGTGTAGAGCAAGATCGCAGCGATGAGCCCGGCTAAGGCACACCAAAAGATCCGCTGCCCCTTCCAGGTGTTCGTTTCTCCGCCGGCGGCGATCGTATCGACGACCAGCGCTCCGGAGTCCGAGGAGGTCACGAAGAAAACGACGATGAGCGCCACCGCAAGGGTCGCCGTAACCGTGGAAAAGGGCAGGTATTCAAAGAACCGAAACAAACCCACGGAGACGTCTTCCAGCACCGCCCGAGAGAGCGCTCCCTGCGCTTCTGTACGATCGATGAGGATGGCGGAATTGCCAAAGACGGTCATCCACAGAAACGTGAATCCTGCCGGAATGAAGAGAATCGCAAACACGAATTCGCGAACCGTGCGCCCCCGGGACACCCGCGCCAAAAACATCCCGACAAAGGGAGACCAGGAAATCCACCAGGCCCAGTAAAAAAGCGTCCAGGAGTTGATCCACTTCCGGGGTTCATACGCATAGATATTGAGCGATTTGCGCAAAAACTGATCGAGATAAATGCCCAGATTCTGCACAAAGGCATTCATCAGATGAGACGTGGGCCCCAGGGTAAGCACAAAGATCATCAGGCTCACGGCCAGGATCAGGTTGAGCTCACTTAACCGGCGCACTCCCCGACCGAGACCGGTGACCACCGATAGCGTGGCCACCGCTGTGATCGAGGCGATCAGGGCGACCTGGACAAAAATGGATACGGGTATCCCGACCAGAACATGGAGACCGGAGTTGATCTGGAGAACGCCAAATCCCAGGGAGGTCGCGATGCCAAAGAGGGTGCCCACAATCGCAAAAATATCGACCAGATTGCCGATAGCCCCCTCGATGCGCTCTTTAAAGATCGGATAGAGCCCGGAGCGAATGGTCAGCGGGAGATTGTAGCGATAGCTAAAGTAGCCCAGCGAGAGACCGACCACCGCATAGATGGCCCAGGCGTGGATCCCCCAATGAACGAACGTGGCGGTCATCGCTTCCCGCTGCGCGGCCACCGAAAAAGGAGCAGCCTCGGGAGGCAAGGCAAAGTGGGTAAGCGGTTCGCCGACAGCAAAAAACATCAGCCCAATGCCCATCCCGGCGGCAAAGAGCATGGCCACCCAGGACAGAAAAGGAAAATCGGGCACGCTATCGTCAGGCCCCAGCTTGATCTTACCAAAACGACTCAGCCCAAGGTGGAGTACAAACACCAAAAAGAACGTGACGGAAAGGATATAAAACCAGCCAAAGCGGCTCAGGATTTCGGATTGAATGACGTTAAAGGTTCGCTCCGCTGCTTCTGGAGCGACCACACCAATGAGAAGGAACATTGCGATGAGTGCCAGGGAACCTATCGAGACCGGGCGGTTGAGGGTCAGTTTGCTCATAACGACTTTGTTACTCCGAAAAGAAAACGCCAACGCAGGGGCCAGGTCACTGTTCACGCGGGTCTGCCGAGACGACGAAGCGTCGCCGGAATGTTCTCGTAAGTCCCTTCGTCCACGTCGTCAGGCTCGCCCGCACCGCCCCAGGGCCCGAAACCTAAGGGATTATGGGGATTTATCCCAGAAGCAATGTCCGCAGCGGCGAGCCCGGCCCCTCCAGCCCCAAAACCGACCGAACTCTTCCTCCGAAGCAGCCGTCCTCCCCCATCGATCCCCGCTTGCAGGTCAGAATGGGGCCCTCTACGCTCGCCATCCCTTCCCATATCACCGGCCTCCTGCCGGACCCGGGGCTTCTCATTTCGGCGCCAACTCAATCGGCGGATCTGACGTATGCACATGCCAACCTCCCCGACCTCTTCACTCCTCACCCTCCTCACCGCGCTGACCCTCCTCACCGCCTTCGGCTGTGACTCGGGCTGCAAATCCAACTCGGGTGCCGCTAAACTCGCCAGCTACTTTCCGGCCGACACCGAAGCCGCGTTTGTCGTCCCCAACCTCGGCCAGGCGCTCCTCGCCATCGACGCCTCCCTCAACTCCGAGGCCCTCGACGTCCCCACCCGGCGCCGCCAGCAGGTCCGCCTCCAAGAACTCGCGGCCTCCTTCACCGAACACGCCTCCTTCGACCCCACCGACCCCGAGGCCTGGGCCGCCCGCGGCCTCAAGCTCAACGGCGCGCTCGTCGGCGGCGTGGTCCAGGGCGCCCCCATTCTCTGCGCCCCGGTCAGCGACGCCCCGAAATTCGACGTCTTCATGATCGACACCGTCGGCCCCGCCCTCGAGCCCTCCCCCGCCGCCGGCCACCGCGAAGAACGCGTCGCAGATCACACCATCCACGCCTATGGCGAGTCCTTCGCCTGGACGCACCGCAAAGGCTCGGCCTGCGCCACCTCCACCGCCAACCTGGCGGACCCCAACGCCGAGCGCATCCCCACCACCATCCTCGCAAACTTCCTCAAGGGACCCGGCGACGCCCCCCTCTCCAAACTCGCCGCCTACCAACATTTTGAGAAAGAAGCCCTGGCCCAAAGCCTCTTCGGACTCTTTCTCCCGGCCACCCCCGCGCTCGCCAGGAACTCCCTGTGGTCCGCCTTTGTCCCCGAGGAGGGCACCGAGGCCTTCGACGCATTTTTTAAAGAAACGACCGGCATCGGCACCGCACTGAGCATCCAAAACGACATCCTGCGCTGGCGTCTCTGGATAGGCGCCAATACGTCAGCATCTGGTGAAGCCGGCACCTCCCCCCTCTCCGTCGCCGAACACACCCTCCCCTGGGCCCGCTTCGCCACCGACGAGACCCTGCTCGCCGCCCGCACCTCGATGCGCCCCGACGACCTCTGGCGGTACAGCCGCGAAGATCTCACCGAGGAAGACCGCCGGCGCCTCGACGCCCTCTTTGAGTCGGTGCGCGAAATCACCGACTACCACCTCGACATCAAAGAAGACCTCATCGACAACCTCAGCGGCCAGCTGGGCCTTTTTGTCTACCGCAGCGACGAACCCGTCGAGGGTATTCTGGGCTTCATGACCGCCCTCAAAGAGCTGCGCGCCCTGGCCATCATCCAGTTCGTCGACGCCCAAAAACTCGAGGCGCTGCACACCCGCATGCTCCGCCTCATCAGCGAACGCCCCTTCATCAACCTCAAAGAGCGCCCCCTGCGCCAGAGCGACGGCACCGACGCCACCGACATCACCCTCGTCAAACACGCCCTCCTCCCCATCACCATCTACCGCCACGGCCAGCTCCTCATCTTCGCCACCAACGCGCTCAGCGAAAACGAAGTCGCCGCCTACCTCCGAGGCCAACGCGCCGCCCCGCCGCTCTCTGGCGAGAACTCCCCCCTGGGCGCTCCCTTCGCCTCCGCCGACCACCTCAACGCGGTGTTCGCCCGCGGCGAGGTCACGGGCTTTCTGGACCACCTCGCGGACTACCACGATTACATCCCCGGTGACGTCGAGGAGAGCTCCGCCCGCATGGATGCGCTTAAGCACGGCGCCGTGCTCGACCTGAACCTCTACCCGGCCGGCGCCGCGATCCTGGAAGTGGGGGTACGGGCGATGGGGGTGGTGGGGGGCAGTGTGGAGTTTGGGGGGGAGTAGGAGGGAGGTGATGACGAGGTGCGGTGAGCGGCGAGGAAGGGGCGTCTTCCCTCAGTCGAACGTTCAATGCCCGATTCACTTCGGGGGCTCTCGGGAAGCGCAAAAAAACAACGTGAGCATCTTTTCAGCAAAAGCGCCCCCACCCGCATAAACACTGCTCCTGGTCCTTCTCTCGGTCGGTCTTTCTGCCCGACCATCTAACGCAAAAAACAAACCCCAAAGCCTCAAAAACACAACCAAATATAGAGATTTACCATGAACAAAAAAATCGTCAACAAAACACATTACAACAGCGCCCGTACATTTTTTAAAGCACTCCAACCAGACTGCACACTATGGGGAAAAGACCTAGACCACGCAAACTCATGGATATTCCGTGGACATAAGAATGCAGATTGGTCGTTACTCCCAAGCGCACTGCGAGATGAAGACCCAAAAGCCAAATCATTTGGAATGCCCGCGGACACCCATGTCAATCAAATCAAATGCGAAATGCATGCCCTTTGGGAATTTTCATCAGATTGTGATCGCTCGGGTGTTGAAATACCTGGAGACCAGAGTTTATTACGCAGTAGCGAGTCCTTCGATAAAATCCACAAAGAAACCCTTAAAGCATCAAAAAAACCCTGGCCTTTTGGACATTGGATTGAACTTGCAACGCTAGGACAACACCATGGGCTACCTACCCGACTCCTTGACTGGACTCGATCATCTCGAGTTGCTGCATACTTTGCAGCTGAAGGCATATTAAGCGAATTCTCAAACTGCACAATAAACCCAAAAACCATTGCGAAGCTAGAAACCAAAAACATATGTGTATGGGGGTGCAGTCTTTTTATTGTCTTTAGCAATAGCGACACAGAGGGCGTACGTCTCTTTAGCGCTCCCACACACAGTAACAAATTCATCCACGCACAAGAGGGTGTTTTTCTTGTACCCCACGATGTAAACTCCCAATCAGATACGAAAGAATGGAAGCCTGAGCCGTTCGAAGAATGGCTCTCAAAAAGAGTACAAGACACTGCATCGCCAGTGCTTCACCAGTTGACCATGCCTGCAATTCATTCCTTTGAACTTCTCAACCGTCTCCGTCATGACAATATCGACCATGCTACATTATTCCCTGGGGCTTCAGGTGCTGCCGACGCCGCGTATCGTACTCGAACACTTGAACGAATTAGGAGAGATCTTCGCAAACTTCGCCCAGATATTCACTGGTCGAGCGTCCCCGACCTAGACTCAGCAGCCGCACCTCTATGAGTATCTTTCTCTTCACTATCCGCCCCCTAAACCGGTCCCCCACCCATTTTCCTCGCCCTCACCTCCCCCCAAAACCGGTCCTTGTGTGCCAACCTGTCACACTCACCTCCCCCTAAACCGGTCAATGCGTGCCAACCTGTCACACTTACCTCCCCCTAAACCGGTGAACATGTGCCATCCTGTCACACTCACCTCCCCCCCCACGCCGGTCACGGACCGATTTCGCTGAGGGTCGAAGTGCTTTTCCCAAAATCACCGACCCTCCCAGCCGACTCGCTACGCCACCGCAAGCCCCACTCCCCCTGATTAAAAAAATCGCCAGCCACGTCGTCCGGGGGCAGGAACGCGCGTGGCTGGCGAGGTGTCGTCGCTCTGGCGAGGTGTTGTCGCTCTGGCGAGGTGGTCGTGCGCGGGGGATCAGGCCATCGTCGGCTCCGGCTGCGGCTCCACCTCCCCGGCTCCGGGCTCCGCTCCCTCCACAATCTCCTCGCCGGTCTCCGGGTTGACGTCGGTCGGCGATCGGTGACGGCTGTAGGCCTGGGCGACGCGCTCCTGCTGGTCGAGGAGCGGCTCCAGGATCCGCGCACGCAGCGCGGCGCTGGACGCGTCGCCAGCGTCGAGGTGGTAGAGAATGCCGATGAGCACGCTGCAGGTGACCTCATGGAGCTGATGACGCGCAGCCCGCACCTGGTCAAAACTCACGCCGGGATCCCGGTCGCGGTCGAGCTCCGCCTTAAACTCGCCAGTCAGCCGCCGCAGACGCTCCACGGCCCGGCCGAGGCCCAGCGCGTCGACGTGTTGGGAAAAGCGCTCGTCGAGCCTGACGAGCATGGCGTCGATCTGCCCCTCCTGCACCTCGAAGGCCTGCTGAGTGATGGCGGCGACGCCCTGACCAAAGAAGGTGCGATGAAGCTCGCGGGCCATCTCCACCTCCGGAGCCCCCTCATCGCCGACCATCTGGGCCTTGATGCTGCCCTCCAGCGCGGAGAGCTGCGCATCGATCTGGTTGTCGATAAGCGCGGCCTGACCGCGGGCTTTGGTGACGTTGGCCCGGGCCGTGGACCATGACAACTCCAGGGCCAGCGTGTGCTCGGAGAGCTTGAGCGCCTGGTCGAGGCGCTCCTCCAGGCCGGGGAGCGAGGCGTCCTTGACCCGAGCGCGCATCAGGCGCAGCGCGCGGGCGTAGCGCCCCGTCGGCATGCGGCGAAGGTTCATAAAGTCTGCGTTTTCCATGTCGTTTCTCCATGCGTCGACGACAACGGCGCCCTCAAGCTGCCGCGCGTCACATCAATGAATGCCTCGCCAGCGATCTGGCAGGGCGCCCCGGACGAAACGCAGATCCCCCTACGACAATACGACATGGAGCTGACGGATCTGGTGTGCGTGAGCGTTAAGGTAGCCCGGTGAAGCGGTGGGGTGTCAAGGGGGAGGAGGGTTCGGTCAGGCTACTTTTCTGAGCCGATGCGGGGCCCCACACAGAGGCACCGTGGATGTAATTTTCGTGTATGGGGATCTTTCTCGCGCGAGAAAACTTCGTATACACGAAAACATCGTGCCAGGTGAGCGCCTGACAGGAATAAGTAGCTGCTGAACGCTCTTTTTGTTTTCGTATATGTCGCATTTTCTCACGCGAGAAAATCCCTTATATACGAAAATAACATTGCCAGCATCAGATTCAGGTTCTATTTTCGTACATGCCGCATTTTCTCCGCGAAAGATCCCCCCCCAGGGAGCCGACGATGAAAGAACTTCAGTTCCAACAGATTCTCCAAGACACCTGGTCGAACTCCCGCGATATGTACGCGCCACTACGCGTGGAAGACTTTACCTTCGAGCCAACGATAGCTGGCGAGTCCACCGCCGACGTGGTCTTCACCCTTCAATGGCGAGGAAGAACGCTCTCGTTCATGGGAGAGTTGAAGTCATCCGCGACCCCCCGCTCCATGATGCAGGCCATGGAGCGAACTCAGTATCCAGGGGGGGGCGAATCCCCGGAAACCCTACCGGCCCTGCTCCTGCCCTACCTCTCGCCGGGAATCGTCGAGCAGCTTGAGCGCGCGGACGTGAGCGCATTTGACCTCAATGGCAACTTCTTCATCCAGAGCCCGGACTTTGTCGCGATTCGCGTCGATCGGCCCAACGCCTATCCCACGTCTCGCGATATCAAGAAGATTTACACCTACAACAGCTCCATCGTCGGTCGTTTTCTGCTTCGCAAAAATCGCACCTTCGAGCAGGTGAACGAAATCTACGAGAGCATCCAGGAACTTGGCGGTGGCATCAGCCTCTCCACCCTCTCCAAGGTGCTCAAAGGCCTCGCGGACGACATCCTCATCGAGAAAGAATTCGGAGCCATCCGGGTTCTCCAGGCCCAGGAGCTGATGCAGAACCTCATAGACGGATATCGCCCCCCCCGAGTCCGTGAGGAATGGAAGCTCAAGCTGCCCGATGACATCTCCGCTCAGCGCAAAATTTTCAATATGGCGCTCGGCGAGGAGGGGTGGATGTGGAGCGGCGAAAGCTCCGCCCCCGCCTACGTTGCGACCACCTCACCCGCGCCAGGAAAGGTCTTTACCCCCAAGCATCTCTCAACGAACAACCCTTTGCAGGAGTTTGAGAGCCAACGCTTCTACAACGTCATCCTCCAGCAGACCGACGACGCCTACGTCTACTTCGATCGAAGGGACAAACTGGCCTCCCCCATCGAGTCCTGCCTGGCACTCTCTCAACTCGACAAACGAGAGCGCCAGATCGCCGGCCAGATCAAATACTCTATCCTGGAGCGCTTTGATGACCGTTTTTGACGCACTCTTTCAGCAGCTCATCGTCTTGAAACGACACCTTGATCAGGCGGCCGTTCCCTTCATTCTCGGGGGCGGCATGGGCTTGTGGTTAAGAGACACTTTTATGACCGGCCAGCGCTCTCCCCGTTACGAAAGGGTCCTTCCCTCGCGCTCCACCGAGGATCTCGACCTCTTGCTGTCGGCCGAGGTCATCATCGACCCGACTCAAATGAAGGATCTACGCGACATTCTAAAAAGCCTCGGTTTCACCGCAGTCGTGAACTACATGCAGTTCGAACACGAGCTGACCGTGGGAGGTCATCGCCAGACCGTTAAGGTGGATCTTCTCGCTTCGCCCCCGCATGAGGACCGCCTCAATGACGTTAAAATCACCGCCTTTCGAATACGGCCGAAACAAACAAAGAAGATTCACGCGTATTTGACTCGAGAAGCCGCGGGTATCCACATCTCTCCAATAACCCTCGATGTCAGCTCGGGGCTCCAGAGCACCGCTCCTGCTGAAGTCCAGATCCCTTCAAGTCTCAACTATCTGGTTTTGAAACTTCACGCCTTCAAAGACCGGCACGACATCTCCGATACAAATCCAGACGGCGGTCGCCATCACGCCCTGGATATCTTTCGCATCGTTACAGACATGCGCCAGTCGGACTGGAAGTCAGCGCAACACCACACGAGCACAGAAAAGGAGATGGAGTACCTACAAGTCGCCGCCTATCTGCAACGGCGCTTTTTTAGCAATGTGTCTGCGCTCGGTGCCGTTCGGATTCGTGAAAACCAGAGCTATCAGAACGAACGCGCTACCTTTGACACCTACTTGCCCCTGGTCCTTAACGACCTCGACGAGCTCTTTAGCGATGTCGAGAATCCTGCTGAGGACGTGTTCGCGAGATGGGGTTTGCGGCAATGAAAGCCTGAGCGTGTGTCTCTGCGTGCAACGAGCTTTTTAGTGACCCACGGTCACCTCCAAACTGACCCACGGTCACCTCTCAAACTGACCCACGGTCACCTCTCAAACTGACCTACGGTCACCTCTCAAACTGACCCACGGTCACCTCTCAGCCTCTATCTTCGCGCACTTCAGACGACCCACGGTCACCTCCACAACTGACCCACGGTCACCTCCCCCACCCCATTTTGAAACCGACTGCAGGTCTCCTCAATCCTATCCCGCACAACCCGAGCGACATCATTATTCTCATAATGCTACTCTCGCTCGTCTCGACCTACCGACCCTTTTCTCCCGGCCTGAACGTTTTGAAACAGGAGCCCCGATGCTGAAAAAAATCGCCAAAAAAGCCAACGACGCTGTCACCCGAGTCAAATTCGGCAAGCCCCCCGAGGGCCCCGGACCGGCCTCGCTGGAGGAGGCCGAGCTTGTCGGGCTTCACGGTGCCCCCCTGCCGACGGAAGCCTACCGGGGCAAGGTCGTGCTCTTCGTCAACGTCGCCAGCCGCTGCGGACTCACCCCGCAGTACGAGACGCTGGTGGCGATTCGCGAGCGCTTTCATGCCCGGGGATTTGAGATCGTGGGAGCCCCCTGCAACCAGTTTCTGGGCCAGGAGCCCGGCTCGGCCGAGGAGATCGAGAGCTTCTGCGCGGTGACCTACGGCGTGGACTTTCCGCTCCTCAACAAGCAGGAGGTCAACGGCGGCGGGCGCAGCCCCCTCTACCAGTTTCTCATCAACAGCGAGGCCGGCGGCGGCGAGAACATCAGCTGGAATTTTGAAAAATTCATCGTGGATCGGGAGGGGGAGGTGCGCTTTCGCTTCGCCCCCTCGGTCCAGCCGGACGCGCCGGAGGTGATCGCGGCGATTGAGTCGTTGCTCTGAGCCCGACGGACCGAAGCCCGCAGGTCGCGCCGCCCTGACGGCAGACCTTCAGGCGCTTCGGCCTCCCTGGACCACTCAAATCCAGGGATCACCGCCAAACCTCACATCTTGACCTGTCTCAAACACCTTCCCGCACTTGAAACACCCACATCCTGCGCTTCGACACCCCCTCCCTCCCTTAAAACAGGTGCGTCGAACACTTCGAGCCCCCCTCCCGCACCAGCGGAACAGGTGTCGTTCGCCTCGACACGCCTTCCCGCACTTGAAACACACGCGTCGTTTGCTCCGACACACCTCCTTCAGCCGGCGCATACCCCGCCGAACACTTCGACACACCTCCTTCAGCCGGCGCATACCCCGCCGAACACTTCGACACACCTCCTTCAGCCGGCGCATACCCCGCCGAACACTTCGACACAACTCCTTCAGCCGGCGCATACCCCGCCGAACACTTCGACACACCTCCTTCAGCCGGCGCATACCCCGCCGAACACTTCGACACACCTCCTTCAGCCGGCGCATACCCCATCGGGCACTTCGACACATCTCTTTCAATTCAAACGCCCGTGCCGAACACTTCGCCAGCTCTCTTTCAATTTAAAAGTGTGACGTCCAAGCGCATGAACATTGGGGCTTCGGGCATTCGATCGGTCACCGCGTTCATCTCCACCGATGACGAGAACCCGCGCCTCTGAGGTGACCCACGGTCATCTCAAATCTGACCCACGGTCGTTTTCGAGCAGCTGACCCTGGGTCGATCTGGAGCAGGTGACCCACGGTCACGTTTCACCCGCATAAACGCTCGTGCTCAGCCGACCCTCGGCCATCTCGAAGGGGACCCCGGGTCATGTTTCCGGGTCATGTTTCCAATGACCCACGGTCATCTCTCAGGTGACCCTGGGTCGATCTGGAGCAGGTGACCCACGGTCACGTTTCACCCGCATAAACGCTCGCGATCAGCTGACCCTCGGTCATCTCTCAGGTGACCCACGGTCAACTTTCAGGTGACCCACGGTCGTGATTTTCCAGCGATCTCGGGTCAACTTTCAGGTGACCCACGGTCGTGATTTTCCAGCGATCTCGAGCACGAACTCGACCTCGACCTCGACCTCAACCTCGTACTGGTTCTCGACCTCGACCTCGTACTGGTTCTCGTACTCGATCTCGGGCTCGACCTCGATCTCGCCACAACCCGCGCCCCCCCGACCGCCCATTACGAACCTCCCCACTCCGCACACCACCGGCGCCCCACAACCACCCAACCACCCAACCACCTAACCACAACACGCCCCCCACCAGACGCCCATTACGAACCTCCCCACTCCGCACACCACCGGCGCCACACAACCACACAACCACAACCCGCACACCCCCATCCTCCCACACGAACCTCCCCACAACGCAAACCCCCAACACAACCCACACGCATCCCCCCCACCACCCCCCCCCACCACGCACCTTTTGCGCCAAACCGCCCCCACACGCAAAACGTGCACCCCCACCCCCACGCCAACCCGCCACTTCCACGCTCCGACCGCCCCTCGGCGCACCCGACCGCCCCTCGGCACACCCATTGCAGACCACACGCTCGGCACCCTCCCTCCCCGCACACCGAGCTTCCATGGACTCAGCCTCCCCCCAAAACTCGCCGGTTCTGCCTCCCGACCGGCTCCGAGCTGCGCGGCGACTCTTCATCGCCAGCGCGCTGAGCTTCGTGGTGGCCGCCGCCCTCGGAGCCCTCTTCCGCTTCGGCATGCTGCGCGGCGACTTTTTCGGTCTGCAGGCCGGGGACCTTCGTCACGCGCACAGCCACCTGATGCTCATGGGCTGGGCCACCCCGGCGCTCATCGCGCTCATCACCGCCCGCGCCCCCGCGCTGGGCTTGCAGCTTCCTCTACGCGCGACCCTCTCCACCGGTTGGCTGGCGCTTGTGCTGGCTGTGCTGAGCACGCCCGCCTTTGCGCTCTACGGCTACCGCTCGGCGGCCATCGGTGAGGCCAACATCCCGATCGCTGCGGCGCTGAGCGGCGTGGCGATGCTCGTCTGGTACGCCTTTGCCGCCATCTTCCTTTTCGCCCTTCGCCGCGCCCCGAATCCCCACACGCCCAACCCGGCGCGCTCGCTGCTCACGATCGCCACCGGCGCCATGGTCGTCTCGTCGGCGGGGGCCTGGGCGCTGGCCGCGCAGATGATCACAAAGAGCGGCGACGCGTTGAGCCAGCAGCTTGCCGTGCATTTCTTCGTTGACCTCTTTGGCATCGGCTGGCTGCTGGTGGGCGCGCTGGCGCTGCTGCGCGCCGAAACCTCCGCGGCCGCATCGGCCACCGAGAGCCGAGCGCGATGGATGCTCCTCATCGGGCTGCCCCTGGTCTTTCTGGCGGGCATGCCCGCAGCCGACCTCGCTCCCCGGATTCTGCTCATCGGACACCTCGCCGCGGCGCTGAGCGCGGCCGGGTTTATGGCGCTCAGCCTGCCGCTGTGGCGCGCGCTGAAGGGCTGGCGACGGGTAGCTCTGGGCCTGGTGATGGCCAGCGCGCTGATGCTTGCGGCGATCGCGATTCCTCCGGTAGCACAGTGGGGCCAGAGCGCCGGGCTGCGACTGTTCTTTTTGCACACGGCTTTTGCCGGGGCGGTGACGCTCGCGTTGATCAGCGTCGCGGCCCGCACCTTTGGACCCTCTCGAAGTCCGGCGCCCGCAACCTTTGCGCTGGCCATCGCCCTCCTCCTGATCACGCTTCTGCCCCTGACCGGGTTGATGCCCACCGCTCTCTCCGGGCGCTGGGTGCTCGTCTCGGCCCTTGCAGGCGCGCTCGGGGCCACTATGCTGAGCGCGCTTGCCACCCTGCAGGCCCTCCTTCCTCGCACCACCCCCTCCCCAACGCCCTCCCAGGCCCCGAGGCAGCAATGAGCGCCGACGCCATCTCCCCCACCGACGCCCCACTTCGCCCCGACGCCCCACTTCGCCCCGACGCACCGGGGGCCGACGACTGCGCCCCGAGCGATATCGCGCTTAAAAGCTTCTTTCTGGGCCCCCAGGCCGAAAACGCCGAGTGGCTGCGCCAGATCATCAACCAGGTCTTCGAGAGCTACGTGCGCTGGCGCCGCGAGGTCTACCCCGACGACGGCCGCGCCATCTCGCAAAACGACCGCCAGTCCTCGGAGTTTCAGGGGCGCCGCCGCCATTTCGAACGCGAGCTCCTCGACCTGCTGGCCCGCTTCGAGTCGGAAGTCCCCAAGTACAGCCCCCGCTACATCGGGCATATGTTCTCAGAGACCTCGATGCCGGCAATGATCGGCCACGTGCTCACGCTTCTGCATAACCCCAACAACATCTCCGGCGAGTCGTCGCGGGTCGGGGTGAAACTGGAGGCGGAGGCGATTGAGGCGCTGGCGACCATGCTCGGATTTTTCAATCAGGGTGATCAAACTCGCCAGAATAGTCAGGGCAAAGCCTCGCCACGCGGGCATTTCACAAGCGGCGGCACCATCGCAAACTTTGAAGCGATGACCCGCGCGCGAAGCCGCATGCTGCGTTTTATCGCCCGCGGCGCGCAGGCCCGCGAGCGCGGCACCCTCCCGGCGCTCAGCCTCGTGGAGGCCGCGCATCTCGGATGGGCCCGCTACGACGCGTTGCGCCCCGACGCGCCCTCCGACAGTCCAGACGCCGAAAATGACCCGCTCTCGGGCGACCTGCAGGCGATGAACCCCTTTGCCCTGGCCGAACTTCTCGGCCAGCACTTTGCGCAGCCCTACCGCGGCCCGGTGCTGCTCGTCGGCGAACACAAGCATTACTCCTGGGTCAAAGGCGTGGAGCTCCTGGGCCTGGGCAAAGAGGCGTTGTGGCCGGTGCGCTTGAGCGCCGAGGGCACCCTCTGCATCGAGCATCTTGAACAACGCCTCAATGAGGCCGCCGCGGCCGGGCGCCCGGTGCTGATGGTCGTCTCGGTGGCGGGAACCACCGAGCTTGGTGCCTTCGATCCCATCGATGCGGTGCAGGATCTGCTCGATCGTCGCGCCGCCGCCCTCGGGCACCACATCTGGCACCACGTCGACGCGGCCTACGGGGGCTTCTTCGCCGCCAGCGTGGACTCCAACGAGGCCGGCTCTGCGCTGAGCGAGCCGGTCTGCCACGCGCTCAAAGCCATCGGCCGGGTCAACTCTGTGACCCTCGACCCCCATAAGCTCGGCTATGTCCCCTATGCCTCGGGCGCCTTTATCGCCCGCCAGGCCCGCGAGTACCTGGCCCACCGCATCGACGCGCCCTACCTGGTCTTTGACGAAGAGGCCCGCGACCCGGGCCCTCAAACCCTCGAAGGCTCGCGCTCGGCAGCCGGTGCCGTGGCCACCTGGCTGACTGCCCGCACGATCGGTCTGAACAACCAGGGCTACGGCCGAATCCTGCGTCGCACCCTTCAAGCTCGCCAGCGCCTGGAGGCCGCCCTGGGCGAGCTGGCGCATCCGGTGAGGATGTTGCCGGCCTCCTCCAACCTTCTGGGCTTCTGCGTGGGGGCGCCTGGCGAGTCCCTGAGCACCATCAACGCACGCAGCGAGGCGCTCTACACCCGATTTGGGCCCCAGGGCGCCGGCGACTTCTTCGTCTCCAAAACCTCGCTGGGCCTTGAGGCCTACGGCGCTCTGCTGCACCCGCTGCTCACCGACTGGGGGGTGGCGCGTGATGACGCCGACACCACCCACCTCACCGTCCTGCGCTTAAGCGTGATGAACCCCTTTATCGATGCGCGCGAGATGAAGCTCGACCTCTCCCGGGCCTTTGCACAGGCGCTGAGCGAGGCGCTTGATGCCCTCGCTAAAGAGGGCATGTTCAAAGGCGCATAACGTTTTTCCTGACTGAAAAACTCAACGAAGCTGCACCCAGCCCAGCCCGTCGGCGGCCATCGCCACGGTGAGCACCGCCAGGGTGAGGATCAGCACCTGACGCAGCGCCCCGGCCGAAACTTTTGCGCCCAGCCGTGCGCCGAGGTTTGAGCCGATCATTACACCGGCCATCGCCGGAACGGTGACGGCAACGTCGACCACCCCGGCCATCGCCAGAATCAGCGCGCTGACCGAAGCGGTCGTGCCCACCATAAAGGTGCTCGTGGCCGCTGCGGCCCGCAGCGGCACCCGCATCATCGCGCTCATCATCGGCACCTGCACCGCCCCCCCGCCAATGCCCAGCATCCCGGAGCTCAGGCCCGCCAGCCAGCTCAGCGTCACCCCGCGCTTCATGCGCTGAGGCACATAGCTCAAGGGTTTGGCGGTCGTCGGATCGTCAAACTCGGTGGCCATGCCAAAGGGATCGTGCCCGCCCGGAGGCACCACCTCCGCGCCGCGCGGTGCCGCCACCAGCGCGGCGATCACCAGCGCCAGCGTCCCGGCAAAGACCAGCTTCAAGGTCTGCACCGGCGAATACACCACGATGATGCCCCCTAAAATCGCCGCCATCGCCGTCGAGACCTGCAAGAGCAGCGCGAGCTTGATGTGCACCATCCCCCGACGCAGGTACTCCGCGCTGCCGTTGAGCGAGTTGAGCACCACACAAATCGCGCTCGCCGCAATCGCCGCCTTCAGGTCCACGCCCAGCACCAGCGAGAGCACCGGCACGATAAAGACCCCGCCGCCCAGCCCCACCATCGAGCCCAGCCCGCCGGCCAGAAACCCCGTCACAAAGATCGCCACGATGATCATCGCACCCATCACGCCCCCTTCAGCGACATCTTCAGCGGCACCGAGAGCACCACAATCACCAGCACCAGCAACGCCAGCCCCCCCTGCATCCAGCGCCTGGAACCCAGCGCCCGCCAGGCCAGGATCACCAGCCCCGCAGAGGGCCCGGCGATCAACAGCCACACCCCCAGCGTGGTGAGCACCGAGACATCCAGGCTGCGGATCCCCTCCACAAGCTGCGAAGGTGTCCATAACCCCCGGCGAATCACCCCGGTGAGCATAAACTCCAGCGCCACCCCCAGAAGCGCCATCGCCATGCCCACAAGGCTCAGCCATCGATAGAGCACGCCGACGACCAGAGAGTCGTCACGGCTCGCCATACTCACTGCCATATCCAGTCCTTGTGCTCAGAACCAGGCCTCGCCATGGTGGGCCCGACCTGCGGCAACCTGAAAGAAGGAGGCCGTCGGCGTCAACACCGCGATCCTCCTCCTTCGTCCGAACGTGTCTACAATCAGCACGGCCTCGGTCACCCATAACGACGATCACCTGCGGGGGGGAACAACGCCATGCCGAAGACGCCATGGTATCAAGACGCCGTCATCTACGAAGTTCATGTGCGCTCGTTCTTTGATAGCGACGGCGACGGCATCGGCGATCTGCGCGGGCTCACCCAGCGCCTGGACTACCTCGAAGAGCTCGGCGTCACCGCCCTGTGGCTTCTGCCCTTCTACCCCTCGCCACTCAAAGACGATGGCTACGACATCGCCAGCTACACCGAGGTGCACCCGGATTACGGGACGTTGCGCGACTTCCAAACATTCCTGCGCGAAGCCCACCGCCGGGGATTAAAGGTCATCACCGAGCTTGTGCTCAACCACACCTCCGACCAGCACCCCTGGTTTCAGCGGGCCCGCCGCGCCCCGCGCGGCTCGGTGGAGCGCGACTTCTACGTCTGGAGCGACACCCCGGATCGCTACCGCGAGGCGCGCATCATCTTCAGCGACGTCAAACACTCCAACTGGACCTACGATCCGGTGGCCGGGCAGTACTTCTGGCACCGCTTCTATGACCATCAGCCCGACTTAAACTTCGACAACCCTCAGGTGCGCAAAGCCGTCTTCGAGATCGTCGACTTCTGGATGAAGATGGGCATCGACGGGCTGCGCCTGGACGCCATCACCTACCTCTACGAGCGCGAGGGCACGACCTGCGAGGGCCTTCCCGAAACCCACGCCTTTTTGCGCGACCTGCGCGCGCACGTCGATGAGCGCTACGAAGATCGCATGCTCCTGGCCGAGGCCAACCTCTGGCCCGAAGACGCTGTGGCCTTCTTTGGCCAGGGCGACGAATGCCATATGGCCTTTCATTTCCCGCTGATGCCTCGCCTCTTTATGGCCGTGGAAATGGAAGATCGTCAGCCGATTGTCGACATCCTCGATCAGACCCCGGAGCTGCCCGAGGGCTGCCAGTGGGCGCTCTTTTTGCGCAACCACGACGAGCTCACCCTGGAGATGGTCACCGACGAGGAGCGCGACTTTATGTACCGGGCCTTTGCCCCGGAGCTGCGCATGCGGGTCAACCTGGGAATTCGCCGACGCCTCGCACCCATATTGCGCGGCGACGGGCGCAAAATTCGCCTGCTCTACGCCCTGCTGCTCTCCCTGCCCGGCACGCCCATTCTCTACTACGGCGATGAAATCGGCATGGGCGACAACTACCACCTGGGCGATCGCAACGGGGTGCGCACCCCGATGCAATGGAGCGCCGATCGCAACGGAGGCTTCTCTCGCGCCAACCCCCAGAGCCTTTTCCTGCCGGTGATCACCGATCCCGCCTACCACTACATGAGCACCAACGTGGAGACCCAGGAGAACGCCCCGGCCTCGCTTCTGCGCTGGATCAAGCGGCTGATCGCCATCCGCCAGAACAGCCCGGCGCTTAAGCGCGGGGAGCTGACGATGATGCCCTGCACCAACCACCGGGTGCTGGCGATGCGCCGTACCACCGAGGACGATGACGCGCTGCTGGTGCTCAACCTCTCGCACGCAGCGCAACACGTGCATCTGGATTTGAGCGATGCGGCCGAGCGCTGGCCTGTTGAATTATGGGGCCGCACGCAATTTCCCCCGATTCATCCGGAGCGTGCGCGCCGCTACGCCCTCTCGCTGGCGCCCTACGCGTTCTACTGGTTCAACCTCTCCAAACGCCCCCTCGATGAAGCCCAGCTGATGGAGCCCCCCGCCCCGCGCGGCCCCCTGGAGGTGCGCGATGACTGGTCGGCGATCTTTGAGGGCCGCATGCGCGCTCCTTTTCTGCGCCGCCTTACCGAATTCTTGCACCATCAGCCCTGGTTCAACCCCCGCGCCCGACGCCTCGAAACGCTGGAGATTCAAGAACGCATTCGCATGCGCTGGGAGGAAGGCCTCACGCTGATCTGCCTGCTGGAAGCCACCTTTCTCGACGGAGAAAACGAGATCTACATGCTGCCCATCGGCTTCTCCACCGATCAGCGCGCCGATCGCATCCGCGAACAATCCCCTCACGCCATCATCACCAGACTACGCCTGGAGCGCACCGGTGAATCCGGTGAGCTCTACGACGCCTCGGTCAGCCCCGGCTTTGTGAGCGCCCTACTCGGTTACATCCGCAAAAGCTGGACCCTCAACGGGATGGAGGGCAGTTTCCAGGGCCACTGGGTCGAGCACTTCCAGGACCTCACCCCGGAGCGTCTCAGCGCGCTTCCCCTCCACCTGCTCGAGATCAACCACACCCACACCTCGGTGGTCTTCGGCGAAGATCTCGTCGTCAAACTCTTCCGCCGCCTGGAGTCCGGACGCTCGGTCGATGTGGAAGTCGGCCAATTTCTACTGGAAAGCGACTTCCCTGGCGTCGCCCCGCTCACCGGCCACCTCGACTACCACCGCGGTCGATGGGAACCGACAACCCTGGCCACGGTGCACCGCTTTGTGCCCCACCGTGCCGACGGGCTGACCTGGTTTCTCGATCACGCCACCGACCACCTGCAACACCGCCGCCCCGAGGAGATTGAACCACCGGAGCTCCTTGACGGCGTGCGTGCGCAGACGCTGATTCGCCTCAATCCAGACGACTTTGATCTGGCCGACGACGACCGTGTCTTCCTCAACCAGGCTCGCCAGCTCGGCCAGCGCGCCGCCGAGCTGCACACCGCCTTGGCCAGCGGGCCGCCCGAGACCCCCTTTGAGCCCACGCTCTTCTCCACCTCCTATGAGCGCACCCGCTACCACTCCATGCGCACCCTGACTCTTCGCACCATGCGCCTGCTGCGTCGAAGGCTCAGCACGCTGGAGTCCCATCAGGCGATGGCGCGCCTGGTGCTCGACCAGGAGCCGGAGATCCTGGCCCGATTTAAAACCATGGTCGGCCGGGGCCTGGGCGGGATGCGCATCCGCATTCACGGCGACTTCCACCTCGAAGAGGTACTGCGTACCGTCGATGACTTTGTGATCATCGACCTTGAGGGCCACCCCTGGCTTCCCATTGGCGAGAGGCGCATCAAACGCACGCCCCTGCGCGACGTGGCCACCATGCTGCGCTCCTTTCACCACACCAGCATGCTCGCCTGGCAGCGTACCTGTCGCGCCGACCTCCCCCGCGACCTCGATCCAGACGAGCTCCCCGAGGCGCTTGAGATCTTCAAGGCCGCGCAGCGCTGGTACGCACTCTGCGCCAACGCCTTCTTAAGCGGCTACCTTCCCCCGGCCACCTCTGCAGGTTTTCTACCCAACACCCCCGAGGGCATCGCCGAGCTCCTCGACGTGATGCGACTTCAAAAAGCCCTGCGCCAACTTGAGCATGACCTGGAGCGTGGCAAGCCCATCGATCTCTCGCTGATCGCGGTGACCGCCCAGTTGATGGCCCGCTAACCGCCGAATCAACATCAAGCCAGCACTTCGCCCGGCTCGATCCCCATCCCCCCGACCATCCTCTAAAGCTGCGGCGAGATCGGCCCGACCTGCTGACCCACCACCGAGATCTGGGCCGGCGTCGCAAAACCTTCCCCGGGCTGCGGGCCTTCGGTGGCGCGCTCCAGAAATCGCTCGGCCCAGCGGTACACATCGCTCGTTGCGATGATCCGGCGCATCGCGCGCATCCGCGTTCGCCGGCGCGCCTCATCCATCTGCACCGCCCGCGCCATCGCATCGGCGCTCGCCACCCGATCGTAGGGGTTGACCAGCACCGCCCCCTCGCCAAGCTGCGCGGCCGCGCCGGCGAATTCGCTGAGCACCAGCGCCCCGTTCTCATCAACCTGGCAGGCGCAATACTCCTTGGCCACAAGGTTCATCCCGTCGCGCAGGGGCGTGACCAGTGCCACCACCGCCAGCCGGTAGAGCGCGGCAAGCTCCACCGGATTTACCCGGTTATAGAGGTAGCGAATCGGCTGCCAACCCGAGGTGCTAAAGCGCCCGTTGATACGTCCCACCACCCGGTCGAACTCGCGCTTGAGCGACCGATACTCACTCACATTCTCCCGGCTGGGCACCACCAGCTGAAAGAACACCACCTGCTCACGAAGATGAGGATGCCGCTCCAGCATCAACTCAAAGGCGCGCAAGCGATGGATCAACCCCTTGGTATAATCAAGTCGGTCGATGCCCAGAAACATCCGGTAGGCGCCGATCTCGTCTTGCAACGCCCTCACGCGCTCCTCCACCTCTGCGCTTGCCGCACGCTCCGAGAAGGCCTCAAAATCCATGCCGATCGGAAACGCTCCCGCCTCCACCCGCCGCCCGTCTTCGGCCACCAGCAGCGCCTGACCGCCCTCATGGCGGAGCACTCCTCCTACCCCGAAGGTCTCGGCACACCGCACAAAGTTGCGCACATCGCGCGCGGTCTGAAACCCCACCAGATCGTACGCAAGAAGCGCCCTCAGCAGCTCACGCCTCCAGGGCAACTTCGCGTAGTTCTCCATGCCCGGAAACGAAATATGCAAAAAATGCGCAAGCCGCCCCTTATGCCCCAGCTCCCTTAAGCGCTGCCCCACCTCAAAGAGCTGATAGTCATGCACCCACACCAGCCCCTCCCCCCCCACACAGCGCATCGTCGCCTCGGCAAAGCGCTGATTCACGCTGCGATACTGCTCAAAATCGGACGCCTCAAAAGAACAACGATCCGCAAACCCATGAAAGAGCGGCCAGATCACCGAGTTGGAGAACCCCTCATAATACCCCTTATACTGCGCCCTGTTCATCGTCACCGGCTCCAGCGCGTACCCCGCCCGCTCGCCGGCGCGCTGCAGCCCTTCGGCCCACCCTCGCCCGTCTTCCTCAACCACCCCGGGCCATCCCACCCAGCAGCCCCCCTGCCGCTCTAAAATAGGCTGCATCGCCGCCACCAATCCTCCGGCCCCGGGCTCCACCTTCCAGCTCCCGCCCCTCGGACGCATCACCACCGGCAGGCGATTGGACACCACCGTCAACGGCCCTAACGCTGTCATGCTCGCTCCTGGTCTCTTCCCGTTTCCTGCCATGACTTCAGCCCCCCTAAACCCTAGGCACCGCCACCTCGCGACAAGAAATCCCCCCGGCCTCGCCCTCCCTTTAACTTTCCCTTGTCAAACCATCGTGTTAGCGTCTCTCCTCTGGTCGTTCGGGACCAGTTCACGACGTAACACTGCATGAGACGCAAGGAGAACGATGATGTTGAAACGACTGCTGCTGAGCGCCCTGCTTGTCTCGGGTCTCTCTCTGACCACCATGGCCTGCTCCGGCGATAGTGATGATGACAACACCCCCGTGGTCGACGCGGGCAACGACACCGGTAACGTCGAAGAAGACACCGGCGACGTCGAAGAAGACGCCGGCGACGTCGAAGAAGACGCCAGCGACGTCGAAGAAGACGCCAGCGACGTCGAAGAAGACGCCGGCGACGTCAACGAAGGTCCCCAGACCGGCGAGCTCGAGAATCCCGAGATCACCGCCGCGAGCTGTGAAGAAATCGAAGCCACCACCTGCTTCTCCAACGGCGACTGCACCGAAAGCGAAGTCTGCTTCGATGTGAGCCGGGGCGATGGCGTGGCCTGCTGCGTGCCCGGCACCCCCGGCACCTTCGAGCCCGGGGACGACTGCTCTTCTGAAAACGGCCAGCTCGAATGCGCCTCCGGTCTCTGCCTGCAGTTCGATACCGCCGAAGGCGAAATCAGCGTCTGCTCGGCCGACTGCACCGAAGACGCCGAGTGCCCCGAAGTGCTGCCCCACTGCAACGCCTTCTTCGGCGTTTGCTCCCCGCCTCCGGCGGAGTAAGCCTCAAAGAACCTGAAGCCCCTTCCGGGGCTTCAGGTCCCGGTTTTTTGGCCAGGCTCAAAACGCCCGCTGCGCTCGCGCAGCGGGCGTTTTTTATGCGCCGTGCCCACCCCGCCCTGCACCGCTGGCGCTGGCCCCCGGCCGCCTTTCATTGTAGCGTCCCCTCCATACTCAAGCGCCTCGCCACGCCACGCTTTACGCCCGGCACTCGTGACATCTTACGTCCCCAGATCCCCCGGGCCAGCCCCCGCGCTGGCCCGGAAACCACGTCTCTCCCCCCCTTTATGACGACACCACAAACCCATATTCACACCGACAACCACCAGGCCGACAGCGATACAACCTTCGCTTCACGAAATCATGCAACAGCCACACCTATCCAATCACTCCACCAACACTCCCCCACTTACCTTTTAAAGAAAACACAAAACCGATCAAAGCACTACACCCCAAAAAAAAGGACCGCAACAACATGACAAAACATCACCACACCACCATCAAAAACACGCTCCTTTTCGCCCTCTCAACCCTTTTCCTCACAGCAGGTCTCGTGGCCTGCGGAGAGGGGGCAGACGAACCCGATCAAACCAGCAATCAGGAGGACCGTGACCCTTCCGACAACATCGATCCGGATGTCACCGGAACCTCCCGCTGTGAGCTTCTTGAACCCGATGACACCACGATTGAAGGCCCCTTTGTAGCAGAACACGGACGCGTGGACATCAAAACGGATGCGGACCTTCGCCGCTTCCAGCGCATCACTGAAGTCATTGATGGGACACTCTGGATCATTCCCCAAAACATCTCCCTTGACTGTATCGAACTTCCAAACCTCAGACGCGTGGATCGCGAGGTACAGATCGCCAGCAGTTCGCCCACAGTCAAAACGATTAACCTGCCTGTGCTTCAAAAAACGGGCATGATAACGCTCGATGAATCCGGCCACTCCGAATCTGTCATCTCCGAAGTCTATATTGAAAATCTGACTCACCTTGAAAGGCAAGGGTTCATGGGAGGCATCAAGGTCGCCGGCGCAGAAAACCTTACAACCTTCTCCGCACCTCGACTCAGCCATGCTGGCGATGTGTCTTTTACACACTCCCCCCTGCTCTCGAACATCGACGTCTCTTCCCTTAAAGAAGGGGTCACCAGCATGAGATTCGCCAGCCTCCCCTCCCTCTGTTACAGCTACGTTGCCTCCCTGGCCGAACAACTCGGCCTGAGCATCGCAGACTCTCAACAAGTCTGGGTGAGTGACGTCAAGAGCGACTGCTAAACCGCGTCGAAGCCCCCCTTCAACGCGGCACCAAACACCAAAAAAGCCGACCCCTGGGGGGTCGGCTTTTTTAGTCTGACATCGCTGCTGTATCGGCCGTTAAACCCGCAGGCATCGCTCCCCTCCTCCATCGCTCGCGGCGTCATATCCCCACACTATTCGCCCCGGCTCAACTGTGTTAGGACGCCGAAAGCACACCACAATCTCGGAATGCGGCGCTTTCGATGCCATCGACGCTGCTTCCATAAAGGCCCACGGCCTACCTGTAGCCCCTGTTTCTGACTCTCGGCCCCTCGGCCCAACCGAATACCCGGGAAGCACATCTTTGACGTTGGCGGTTTGACGCCGGCAGCCGGAACCAACCCCCACATGATGGAGGCCGAAGTGGCAACAATCATCATCGGCATCACCCTCTTTGCTCACCTCATCCTGGCCCCCATCCTTATCGCCTGGGTGGCCTTCAGCCGTACAAACGCTCGCCTCTACTGGCTTCTCGTAACGCTCTTTACGGCCTCGTTTCTCGCCACGATGCACGTCGCCGGTGCCGGCTGGAGCTGGTTCGGCTTGTTCTGGCGCTGGCTCTTCCTGGCGCTCTTTGTACTCGCTATCGGACGCTTTCTGCGAAAGCGCTGGAGCCAGCTTCCCTGGCTTCCCCCCAAAAAAGTCAAACCCTGGCTGGCCACCCTGCTCGTCGGACTACTCGCCGTCTACTTTCTGACCTCGATCCCCTACCTGGTCTCGGCCGGCTCCCACGACGGTCGCACCACCGAGCTGACCTGGCCTCTTCCCGACGGCGACTTCTTTATCATGCACGGCGGCGGCAATGAGGCCGTCAACCACCACTACAACGTCCCGGCCCAGCGCTACGGCCTCGACATCGTGCAGCTCAATGACTACGGCGTTCGCGCCCGGGGCCTCCTGCCCCCAACACTCGACGCCTACGCCATCTACCGCACCCCCGTGCTGGCTCCCTGCGACGGCGAGGTGCTCGCTGCGCGCAATGACCTCCCTGACCAGAAACCGATGGAGATGGACCCCGACAATCTCCTGGGCAACCACCTCACCATCCACTGCCACGACCTCACCATCGTGCTGGCCCACCTGCTGGAGGGCACCCTGCGCGTCGACGTCGGTGACCACGTCCGCGCCGGCCAATCCATCGCCGAGGTCGGAAACACCGGCAACACCTCCGAGCCCCACCTCCACATCCACGCCGTCGAGGGCCGCGTCACCGACCACGATGAACTGGCGTTTAAGGGCAAGGGCCGGTCGATGACCTTCAGCGGCCGCTTTTTGCAGCGAAACGATCGTGTGGACGTCCGCTGACGCCTTTGCGGGGCTCTCCCCCGGCCAGCGCGTCACCCTTCCATCGCATCGCGTTGCCGCCCTCCTCGCCAGCCCCGCACCGACCACCTGCGCATTGACGCTCGCTGCCGACACACCTACCGTGACCCCATTCCAAACGTGAACGTTCATCGGGAGCGCTACCGCGACCGCTCCCGATCGACGAGGTGGGCACCACGCACGGTGTGCTCGGCCGTAGAGCCCTCGCTGAGTGTGAGATGTACGACGCTGTGAGCAGGGGGCTTTCGAGCCATGGGGGGTGCTCGATTGCTTCAGTCGCGACTCAACCGGTTTCTTAAAGAGAGACCTGCAGCGATGGAGATTCCTATGTTCGAAACCAACGGCGACACGCTCAACCTCTACAAGCAGGGCATCGGCAGCATGCTCTTCTGTCTCGACGACCTCGGCCCCAAAGCCGCCGCACGCAGCTTTGATGCCCTCATCGACCGCATCAACACCAGCCGCAACCTCTGCGAACACGCCCGCAAGCTCGACTACGACTGGCAGCAATCCAAACTCAGCGGCCCGGCCAAACGCAACGAAGCGATGAAGACCGACGTCAAGATCGACCGCACCCTGGGCCAGATCTTCACGATCGCGCAGACCTTCGCCACCGGCGAGACCGACTCCCCCCAACGCGCCGCCGGCCAGCGCATCACGCAGTCGGTCTTTCGCAAGGGCGTCTTTCCCATCACCGCCCTCAAATACGAGGACCAGCACGCCTCCGTCCACGAGCTCAGCCACCGCCTCCAAAACGAGCTGGCCGGCGACATCGACACCCTGGGTCTCTCCGGCATGGTCGCCAACCTGGTCGAGTTCAACGACCTCTTCGGCCAGCAACTCTCGGTCCACGACAACGTCCTGACCTTCGACATGGTGCAGGCTGCCCGCCAGGAGGCCGAGGAGAGCTTCGCCCGGGTCGTGCTGCTGGCCCTGGCGCTGACGATGGACGATCTGGCGGCTCGCTCCGAGCTTTTGTCGGCGGTGCGGGATCAGCAGGAGCGTACGGCACGGTACCGCCGTCGCCGCTCCACTATGCCGGTGGTTGATGCCGAAACCGGCGAAATCATCGACGCAGAAGAAGGCGACGATTCGGGCACTCTGGCCGATGTCAACGCCGGCGCTCCGATCGGTGGGCACTCGCCAGCGCTCAGCGAATGAACCCCTTCAGACCTTGAGGGCCAGGGTCATCCGGATGGCCTTGTTAGCCCCTCGGCGTTTGCGTCATTCCTCTAAGGGATGGCGTGAGCGTCGAGGGGCTTTTTTTCGTCTCATGGCGTGGCGAGCCGCGGGTCGACCCACGCCCTAAGGGTAGGTCGATAGCTCGGCGCGCTTTGCGAAAGGCGCGCTAAGGGTAGGTCGATAGCTCGGCGCGCTCTACAAGCGGCGGCGCAAGCCTCCTCCCAACCCAATGCGGCGAGCATCGAGGCGCGACGCGAGCCTTCCCCCAACCCACAGCGGCGAGGGTCGAGGCGCAGCGCAAAGCCTCGAAGGTGGGTCGAGCGTGGGGGTCGAGGCCCGGCGCAAAGGCTCGAAGGTGGGTCGAGCGTGGGGGTCGAGGCCCGGCGCAAGGCTTCGACGGTGGGTTGAGCGTGTGGGTTCGAAGAGACTTGCAGGGTTGGGAGAAGGGTCAGGCGCGGCGGTCGAATGCTGGCGGGGGGGTTCAGTCTACGCATCAGCATTAGAAGACTCAGCCCTTGTCTTGATTAGGGACTCTCGTCACTCACAGCTTCCGCACCTTTCGCTTCGCTCAAAACCTGCTCTGATTCGTCGACCAACTCGA
This sequence comes from Lujinxingia sediminis, assembly GCF_004005565.1. Classification (NCBI taxonomy): domain Bacteria; class Deltaproteobacteria; order Bradymonadales; family Lujinxingiaceae; genus Lujinxingia; species Lujinxingia sediminis. The sequence goes on from NZ_SADD01000007.1 coordinate 49,309, forward strand.
CTGAGGTCAGCTGGCTTTGCACCTCTTCAAGCCGTTCAAGAATCACTCTCCCTGCCAACCAGGTTGCCTTGCCATGTCGGCTACGGGCCTTCTCCACGGAGGCCACAAGCGCATCGATCAACGGGCGTTCAGCACATAGCCTCTTCAGCTCATCAGGCAGTCTTGACTCGTAGCGGGCTTTAAGAACGCCGACCACGCTCAATCGGTCTCCGAGCGATAATAACTCAAAGGCACTAACAAACTGACTCTGTTCAAGACTCGCCAACACAGGCACGTCCGCGTACTCCCCCTTTGACCGTGCACGCGTAAGGTTTTCATACAACCATTGACTGTCGTGCAAGTTAGCCACAACTTTCAACTTGGCACATTCAACCAGGAGGTCCTGTTGTTGTTTTTCGAAGCACTCCACAGCAAAGCGATGAATCTCTTGAAACTCGTCGCTTTCCCAGGCATCAAATTGCCTATTTTTATACATAGACCCGATCAAACCACCTGCATAGCGGTCAGCATCGGGACCCAACACCAACCCCCTTCTTCCTTTAAGCTCAGAAACATACGCCTTAGCCTCTCGAACAACACGTTTCACATCATAATCCGGATGCCCGGTCAAAGCCAGATCAACCTTTACACCAAAGATATGCAAAAGAACCCCTAGACGATGCTCTCCATAATGAGCCAGCTCATCATCCACAAACCTCATAGCATCGTCATATTCACTATCATCCAACTCCCAAACATGGATCAACCTCTCCCACGGCTCTCGCCTTCCCCTATATGGCACAACAAAAGACTCAAAACCATCTTTAAGCTCATCGGACGGCACAAAGGAAAACGCAAAGAACTTTCCCCACGTTATGGGGAGCAAACCAACTGGCGTTGTCCAATGGATAAACGCTTTATACTTAGGAACTGCCTGCACAGCGGCTCTGAGCAATTCCTCACCAAATTCCTCTATATCTCGTTGAGAGTAGGGCTCAGACTCTTTTCCAGATTGCATCGCTACCCGAAGCATCGCACTGCGAAATCGAGGAACATCCTTCACGCTCAAACACCCCGACTTCACCTCATGAAGCATGATCGTCAACTCCTCTATCACCACCTTCAAAAAGAGATATTCGGGACTGTCCTCTCCACATACTTCAAAAGCCCCGACCACGTCTTTTGGAAAGAGCATCAGCAAGCGCTGAAACTCTTCAAACGTGCTTCGAAGATGGCGTAAGTTCTCCGTACCTGACGCCTGATGAATTTGAACAATCATTTCCAGAAAAGGAGAAACTACAGGTTCAACACCCGGCTTCATATCTCTCAAAAAAGATTTAACAGCGCTGTCAACATCTGGCTGAAGGTGAAAACCTTTACCAACCAACTTCTCCTTCACGAGCTGATAACGCCTTTGCTTTCCATCTCCACCACCTTCGACTCCGACCAACGTTCGAATCTCATCTTCATTGGCGAGAATAACAACTTTACACCCATGATGCTCGACGAAGCTATTAATATAGCCGAGAACGACATCCAGACTCATCGAACATCGCTCAAGGTCATCAAATATCAAGATATGACCTTTGACTTCGGAGAGCCATCCGCTCACCGCATCGGCCACGCCTTTCGCTTGCAGGCTGGTGGTGACACTTGACTTATCTTCATGACTTAAGGGAGCGCGATAGGCAAACCTCATCGCATCTTTTCCCAAAAGAGCGAAAATCCGCGCGGGTTTCGAGGCCAAAACAGGATGCATCTGCGCAAAAAACTGATCCTGGATATCGGAAACTTTGGCGACACCATAAAGACTCACATAAAGGATCTGAGCATCGTCGAACGTCCCTTCCCAATGCTCCTTTAGACGATTAACAAAAAAAGTCTTTCCCACTCCCCATTTCCCATGAATCAAGACTGCATAACGAGCATCAACATCTGAATCAAAGTAATATTCAAGGTAGTTTTCGATATGCGTATTCAGACCCATTTCCACCGCTCTCTCTTGTTTTATAAAAACCAAAGACTCGCAACTCCCAAACGGCACACACTTTCCCCAAAAAGAACAGCCCACAAACGCCATACCCAACTCCAAAAAAGATGCTACCAAATCATACCCTCCCCCTGCGTCATGGGACTTACCTTCAACCTCAAAAACTGTCAAAACCACACCAAAAACATAAAATGTACGCCCACACAGATTCAACATCTCCTAAAATACGAAGGCACCGACAGAGCCCGGACGCCAATTTTATACGGATGGTGCTCTACGTCCAATGTGGCCGAGTTACCGAAGCCCTCCAATCACATCCATACGCCTTCAATCTCCCCACACCGCCCACTTCTAGTGCACCGCCTGCTTCCAGTTTAAGGACGTGCGGCGAATATAAAAAAACGGTCCCTTCAACGCTAATTAAAGGGACCGCCCTTTCGACCGTTCTCAACGTATGATGATACGCGAATCACTCGTCCGCCGCTCGCTCAGGAAAGGCCACAGGCGACTCGGGTTTTGACACCGGTGGCGTGGACCTTGGTCTAGGCTGATGCCGTTCGCCATGACAATGCCGCACACCTTGTTCCTGACCCCATTTCTCGCAATTTGTCCGACACATATGACACCCGTCAGAAGCGGTCCGTCCAGGGTGAGCCTCCGCCAAATTCGAGCATCCAATGATAATTACGAACGTCCCAAGACACGCGATCCACAGGCTCTTCATTTTCCATCCCTTCACTAAACGACACTACGTTTCTGTGCCTCTTAGCCCTCGCGCCGAACGGTCAACTTTTGGGACACGAGACACTCAGTATTTTTGTCTTTCAAGTCCCTGATCGGCGTTTGGCTCGCGCCTCGGCCACATCAAGGCGCACCTTATGACCATGCTCTTCCAACAAATAAACCAGGTTTGCTCCGTCGATCAGCGAGATCGGCTTTCCATTGGCAAAGCTTCGAGTATCTCGCCCGAAATGCGCAGTCGTCACCAGGAGGCCTTTGGTGGCGCCCTCGGAAATCATCGTGCCGTAGAGGTCTCGGACTGCCGAAACCGGCACCACATTGGTGTAGCGCTTGGCCTGAATGACGAACTTTCCGCCGCGAATTGGGTCCGGATCAAACGCTATCGCGTCGACTCCTCCATCGTTGCTGGCTTGCGTCACCTTTACTTCGGTGTCTGCACCCGAGAACATTTCGCTAAAGAGCTCCCGAACCAGGTGCTCAAACTGCTCCCAGGGCATCTCGGCCAGATTGCTCTTGCTATTATACTCGGCCAAAACCTCTTTGGATTCGACAAAGCGATTGTCCGCCCGGTTCAGCTGCATGATGGGCTTTACAGGCGCGAGCTGAGAAAGGGGGCCAGCCACGACCCCCTTGAGTTGTCTCAAACATTCTGCCGGGTCGACGCGCTCGAGCTGAATCGCCTCAAATGCACTCCGTTCTGTCGAAACCGAGATCACGCAGGACGTCTCATCGTGACCGGTCGCCTTATTGAGCGCAGTCACCCAACCATTAACAACCACCGCCTGAATATGCGGTGTGTATAGCGACTCGAACACCTCATGAATCGTGCGAAGGATCGTCTGCTGAACGACAGTCTCGTAGAGCGCGTCGTGATCCTTCTTCTTCATCTTAATTTCTTTTTGCTCCTTTCTGCTCGCGATGAACTTGTAGCCTTCCACATCCGAAATCTCATCCTGAGACGGCAGTGTGAGGTCGATGACTATAGTCTCCGACGGCTGATCGTAGGTAGCCTCATGAGCGACATAGTACCCCTCAGGGTACTCGCTTCTCTCAAAGACCTCCCGCAAATACTCGATAATGGCTTTGGGATGGCCGGCTTCAAACTGAGTCTTAAACGCCATGATCGATTCATTTCGACGACGTTGCTCGCGCAGAAAATTCGCCGCACTCACTTCATGAGCACGTTGTGCTACCGCGAGTCGCGCCCGATAGTCCTCCCGTGCACGCGCGAGATTTTGCTGCATCCCCTCACATGTCGCCGCATAACTTTGCTCGAGCTCCTCCGTCCGCTGGAGTCTGTTCCTCTTCATTTGAGGCAGAAGCCACTCCCAAAACGACGCCTTTGGAAGCTCTGGAAAAGGCGGCTTTTCAGGCGCTGCAGGGAGCGATTCAGGAAATGCAAAGGGTGGAGGGGGCTGCCGATCCACCAAGGCCTGCCAGTCGATTCGATCATCGATTGTTAGCGTGGCGTGCAAAATGCCTCGAAGACGACGTATCAAGACCTTGGCCTCTTCATCGGCGACTTCACACGCCGCCGCAGCACGTTTTTTGTCGTCTTTTTCGGCTTGAATGACTCGTTTCTTAATTTCCTCGGCGGCCCACTTTTCCAACTGGTCTTCACATTTTTGCCGAACTGCGCCGTACTCTTTACCTTTTATAACGCGTTCTTTTCCCAAAAAATCGTTCCGTATGGACGCCTCATACATGGGTGCATTGCGACGATTCCCTGCCGGCGTCCTCCACTCTTCGTGAATTCTAACCGAGTAATTGCGCCCTTGAACTGCCCGTCGAATCGCGGCTTGATCGACCATCTCCAACCTCGTTTGGTACGTTGGCCCCCAGATCTCTCCAGGGACAACGGGATAATGAAAAAAAACCTTGCGGCCTTAAACAAATGGGTTTCGGTGCATCAGGTCCCACGACCTAGCGGACAATTCGAGATCCCTCGCTAGCCCCCGAATTGCGTCATTTTCTTCGATGAACCAAAACGGCTACACACCATGACGGTATGTCGTTCCAAAATATACCAAGACCGTTACCTCGCATTCTTTACGTGCTGCATCTCGTGATTCACTTGGCAAATCCGAGAGCCTATCAGTTTCGCAGATGGCTTGTAACATTATTTATCATTTCGCTTGGTGCAGTGGCAATCGTTGCCTGAACTATCTCGACGCGTTCTTCGGTTGGACTCGTAGCGGTCAGCTACCGCTCTTTCCCCATCCCCCCTTTTCTTCTCCGCGACCAAGCCACAAACCCAAACCCACCCCCTCTTGAAATACCCCTCCCCTGGCCCCCTGTTACATCTGTGTGTATTCTCACCATCACCTGTTACACCCTACCGCCCGCACTTCACCTCCCATCCTACCCGGAGGCCCGATGTCCACCGCCCCCCTCATCGAAGATATTCTCAACGTCGAGCCCGATGAGACCATGGAGGCCCATATTCTTCAGGGCTTTCATTACCGCACCATCGAGGCTCTCCAGAACTACCTCAACCTCAGCCAGGTCGAGATGGCGAAGGCCCTGGGCGTGAGCCGCCAGACGCTGATCCGCAACCTCAAGGCCAAAAAGCATCATCTCTCCTCCCAGCTCTCCGACCAGCTCTACCGGGTGGCCCGCATCACGCGCCGCGCCATTGAGGTGTTGGGGGAGCGGGACGCCGCGGCGAGCTGGCTCAAATGTGAGAACGCGGCACTGGGCGGTCGTCCTCCTATTCATCTTTTAAAAACCGACGCCGGCGCCGAGAAGGTCGCCGAGCTCCTCGGCCGCATCGAGTTCGGGGTCTACAGCTGATGATGCGCGCCTTTCGCCTCACCGATCAGAAATGGGCCGCCACCGCCTTTGATGGCGAAGGCGCCCGACGCTTTGGCGGCCGCTGGAACCACCGGGGCTCGGCGGTGGCCTACACCTCCGAGAGCCTCGCGCTGGCCACCCTGGAGCAGCTTGTGCACGTCCCGGCCGGCATCCCGCTCGCGGGACGCGTGGCCATCCGGGTCGACATCCCCCTTGAGCTCGCCATCCGCACCATCCTTCCCGACGAGCTGCCCGAAGGCTGGCGACGCGTCGACGGGTTGCGGGCGCTGAAGACGATGGGCTCCGAGTGGATCTTGAGCCAGGAGAGCGCGGTCTTGCGCGTGCCTTCGGTCATCATCCCCTCCGAATTTAACCTTCTTTTCAACCCCTCCCATCCCGATCTTGCCCGCCTTACGTTCCACCCGCCCGAGCCCTACGCCTTTGATCCACGTCTCCTGAGCGCCCCCTCCGGCTGAGCCCGACCGGCTCCACTCTCCAGTTGAAATCCCCTCCCCGGGTGATATGGTCTCGCGCATCCGCAACGACCTTTGCACATCCCACGCCCCACCCCGGGAGAAGTCATGCTCTTTACCCTACGCCCGACCTGCGTCGGACGCACCGCGACTCTCATCTGCCTGACCACCCTGCTCGGCGCCTGCGCCTCCACCACCAACCAGCGCGCCAGCGGCCAGACCGCCGCCCTCGATCTCCCCGACGCCAACAAGGTCCGTGAGCTGGCCTCCGCACCCGCGCCCGACGTCGACATCTCCGAGATCGCCGGCCCCATCGCCGTCGAACGCTGGGAGCTCGTCGCACCGCTTCCCACCACCATCGGCCACGCCCCCCTCACCTCCTCCAAAAGCTGGGAGCAGGGCTTCGCTGCGCTCGTCAACGACACCGACAACACCGTGCGCTCCGAAGCCTCCGCCTGTGTGGCCCGCCAGTACGGCCACTACTACGCCGAGAACGAGCGTTGGCCCGACCAGGAGCTCCGGACCTTCATCGCAGCGCGCTGCGGCTGGGTCGGCGGCGACTTCGCCACCACCGGTTTGCGCATCACCGACAACCGCTCCCTCGACCAGATCGCCGCGCAGTTCAGCGACCACATGACCAGCTTCCTGGAGAGCTCCCGCAAAGCCATCGACGGACCGATGGACGCCGCCCTCAACATTGAGCGCATTGGCGATGCCACCATCGCCACCATGGTCGCCGCGGAGCGCACCGTCACGCTCAAGCCTCGCCCCATCACCTTTGATGAGCGCGGCACCATCGAAGGACGTGTGGAAGGCCCCCGCTACAACCACGTTCAAGCCTACATCGGCGAAGGCTCCCTGAGCGCCCGGGTGTGCGAACGCGACCCGGCCGCGCGCTTCCCCAACTTCCGCTTCCACTGCGGCGGCGACTCCCAGACCGAACCCCAGGGCCGCGCCTACGTCGAGCTTACCCTCGACGTGCGCGACCAGCTCTTCTCGGAGCTTGGCGGCACCACCCTCCTGGTGAGCGACCCGTCCGACCTGCGCTACGTCAGCGCCACCGCCGCCGTCCCCACCACCTCCGAAGGCACCACCTCCACCGAGCGACTCGCCGCACAAATCAACGCCTTCCGCGAACGCTCCAAACTCACCCCCGTGGCCTTCTCTCAACCCCAGTCAAAAACCCTCGGCGAGCTCCTGCCGCATATGCTGGCTGCCCACAACGACGATGATGAGGACCTGTTCTCCCGCTTAACGCTGGCCGCCATCGCCGGCTGGGACATCGGCTCGCCCATCCTCTCCGGCGACTTCACCATGCGCGTGACCGCCCACAACGATCCGGTCCGCACGATGGCCACCCTGCTCACCAGCCCCTCGGCCCGCCACATGCTCTTCAACGCTGATCTGAGCCACATCGCCATGGCCTCCTCTCAGGAAAACGGCGCGACCAGCCTCCTGCTCTCTGGCTACAAGCGTGTCCCCGGGCTCACTGGCGAACAACTCGTCGAGCGCGCGCTCAACACCCTTAACACCGCCCGCGAAGCCGCAGGAAACCGCCCCGTCATCGACTCCGGAAACTACCAGCAGGCCGCAACTCTGCTCTCCGGCGCCGTCGCCCAGGGCAAGGGCACCCCGACCGAAGCCACCGACCGCATCACCCGCGCGATGAGCCGCAACCTCGAAACCGAAGTCCTCTGGTGGACGCTTGCCACCGACAACCTCGAAGACTTCTCCATCCCCGATGCGCTCATCACCGCCCGCGCCCTGCGCGCCACCGTCTTCGCTGCGCCCTACCAGCACCCCGACGACCCCTGGAGCATCTACCGCGTCGTCATCATGTACGCCAAAGGCGACATCCGCTGATCCCTCGGCGGCGCGCTCGTCAGGCCCGACGAGCGCGTCGCTCTCACGCGCTGTAGTACTGGACGTTCACTATGAAGTTCCCCGCCGCTCTCCCCTCGCCACGCCACCGGGCCCTCCTCCTCGCCGCCATCCTCCTCGCGGCCGCCTGCGCTACCCCTGAGCCCAGCAGCCGCATGGGCGAGGCCCCCTCACTGGACCTTCCCTCCCGAGAGAAGATCCAGGAGATCGTCGCCTCGCCCGCCCCCTCCCTCTCCCTCGAAGAGCTCGTCGGCCCTCAGCCCGCAGAGCGCTGGAACCTGGTCGCCCCGCTTCCCGACACCCTCGGCCACGTCCCCCGCCAGAACCTCGAAGTCTGGGAGCAGGCCTTCGCCCAAAAGGTCGACAGCCTCGACAACACCGCCCGCTCCGAGGCCAGCCACTGCGTCGCGCGCCAGACCGCCCATTACGTCGTCGCCAACAACCGCTGGCCCGACGACGAGCTTGAGACCTACATCGGCGCGCGCTGCGGCTGGATCGGCCCCGGTCACAGACTCAGCGTCAAATACCTGGACGGCAACACCCCCCTCGACCAGGTCGAAAGCGCCCTCCATGACGCTCACTTCAACTTCATTGAAGAGCACCGTGACCGGTACACCGGCCTTGTCGACTTCGGCATGCACGTCGAGCGCATCGGCCAACACGTTGCCGTCATGATGAGCGCCGGCCGACGCACCATGACCGTCACACCGCGCCCCATCACCTTCGACGAGCAGGGCACCCTGGAAGGCCGCGTCCTCGACGAACGCTACGACTACGTCCGCGCCTACATCACCGTCGGCAACCTCGGCTCCCGCCGCTGCGAACGCGATCAGGCCGTGCGCTACCCCGACTTCCGCTTCCACTGCGGCGGCGACTCCCCCACCGAACCCCGCGGCCGCGCCTACGTCGAGTTCGCCCTCTCCCTGAGCGACCTGCCCTGGAGAGACCTGGGCACCATGGCTCTCTTTCTCACCGACCTCGATGATCCCCGCTACGTCAGCGCCACCGTCGCTGTCCCCGACGTGCGCGACGCCTCCGACGCCCTCTCCCGACTCACCGCCCAGCTCAACCGCATCCGCACGCTCTCCGGCATGCAACCCGTCGTCCTCTCCGAAGCCCAGTCCCAAACCATCGGCAAAGTCTTCCCCCACCTTATTGAAGCCCAACAAGACCGCGACACCGCCGCAGCCGAGCTCTACCAGGGCGCCGTCACCGCCGGGTGGGACATCGGTGAGCCTATCCTGTACGGAGAACTCTCCATCCGACATCACCCGACCAACAACCCGGCCAAAGCCATGGCCCTCATCCTCACCAGCCCCACCGCCCGAGATATGCTCTTCGATCCTCGCCTCAGCCACCTCGCCCTGGCCGCGATTCAAAGAGATGCCTCCACAAGCCTGCTCATCGCCGGCTACAACCGCGTCCCCGACCTCTCCGAAGATGAGCTCGTCGCCCGCGCCCTCAACACCATCAACACCGCACGCGACGCCGCCGGTAACCGCCCCATCTTCGACTCCGGCAACTACCAGCGCGCCGCCGTCCTCCTCTCCGGTGCCATCGCCCGAGGTCAGGTCACCCCCGCCCGCGCCACCGAGCGCGTCGTCGACGCCATGGTTCGAAACCTCGACTCAAGCGTGGTCTGGTGGACCCTGACCGCCCGCGACCTCGACGACTTCCACGTCCCCGACAGGCTCGTCAACGCGCGCCTCCTTCGCGCCGCCGTCATCGCCGCCCCCTACCGCCACCCCGCCGACCCCTGGTCCATCTACCGTGTCATCATCATCTACGCCGAAGATGACATACGCTAAATCGCCCTCACGCCATCCCCCGGACAAAAACAGCCCCGCTTGACTCAAGCGGGGCTGCTGCTGACACCTTCCTCGATCGTTGCCTTCGTAGCCTTACTGAGGCGCGGTGATCACGATCTCGGTCGTCACCGAATCATGCAGCGACGAAATCTCCAGACTATGCGTTCCCGCCGAAAGCTCCTGCTCGCCCGGCCCCGTGGGCAGCGTCGCCTGAATCTGAACGCCCTGACCCGGAGCAATCGGCGTAGTCGCCTCCTCGCCCTGCGGCCGAATGTCCAGCGCGCCCACGGCCCCACCTTCCATCGTGATCTGCCCGGTGAGCTCGATAATCCCTTCGGCATCTCCCGTATTCATCCCCACAACCACAACCTTCAGCGACTCGCCCTCAACAACAGTCAGCGTGCTCGCTTCAGTATCAATGCTCAGCTCAAAGAACGCGCTGGCTTCGTCAATAATCACCTCACTGACCTCGACACCGGCGGTCACCGTCGTCTCACCCAGCGTGACTTCCGCGCTGTAGCTGCCGGCATCACCCGCAGCGGTGGTCCAGCTAAAGCTCCCGGCCTCGGTGCTTCCGGCCGCCACAGCAATCTCTGCCGTATCCGTAAAATCACCCAGGCTGAACGTCACCGTCGCCGTGCCGTCGGCGTCGCCCGTATTCTCGACGTTAAAGGCCACTTCCACAGCCTGCCCCTCGTCGACGCTGAGCGTGCTACCCGCCGTATTCAGCTCAAGCGTAAAACTCGCGGCGGCGTTGGGAGTCTCGTCTCCCGTGGTGTCGTCGGCGCTTTCGCCGCAGGCCATCACAGAGAAAGCCATCGAAATCATCAGCACTAAGGCCAGAAGGGTGCTCTTCCGTATCATCATCATATCCGACATCTCCTCTTCACGTAGCGCAATTGCGCTCACAAACCACGGGCAGCACTCCGACGCGCAACCTCTTCATCCATGAGCAATGATAGATTGTTGTGGGTTAGCAAGAAGCGCACGAACTCGCAAGACCACCACGCCCCCCCATAGCGACCTCCATCACCGAAGGTTGAGCCTGCCTCAAATCACGCTACCATCCCCCCTCACGTCACACCTCCCCCCTCCTCCCCGGCCCCCTCCCCATGACCTGGTGGCTCGAAGCACTCCTCGCAGCTTCTCCCATCGCCCTCATCCTCGTGGCGATGCTCCTCTTTAAACGCTCCGCGGCCACCGCCGGCGCCTTCGGACTGCTCCTCACACTCGCACTCACATTCCTCCACTTCGGCTTCCCTTCCCTCTCCGGTGTTGACGCTCCTCTCACCATCGGCCTGGCTGGCTCCCTGGCAGAAGCCTCTTTCACCGCCGCCTCCATCCTCTGGATCATCTTTGGAGCGCTGTGCATCCACCGCCTCCAACTCCACTCCGGCGCCATCGACGCCCTCCGCGCACACCTGGGCCGCCTCACCGACGATCCCCGGCTGATGGCCATCCTCATCGCCTGGTTCTTCGCCCTCTTTCTCGAAGGCGCCGCCGGCTTCGGCACACCCGCAGCCCTGACCGCACCCTTTCTCGTCGCCTTCGGCTTCCCCGCCGTCCACGCCGTCGCCATCACCCTGATAGGCTACGCCGTCGGCGTCTCTTTCGGTGCCCTCGGCACCCCCATCATGGTCCAACTCGCCAGCACTGACGTCGCCCCCCTCAACCTGGGTCGGGTCACCTCCGATCTGAGCGTTCCGGTTGGCGCACTCCTCCTCGCGCTGATGCTCTGGCAGGCCCATCGATGCGCCGCCTCAATGCCCTCGCACAGAACCAGTCCACGCTCCATCGCCAGCTGGTACGCACTCGCCGCCTGCGGATGCCTTCTCCCCATGGCGCTTATCGCGCGTCACCTCGGCCCGGAACTCCCCACCCTGGGCGGTGCCGTGGTTGGTGCCTCCCTCTTCATCATCGCCCTCAAACTCCGGAGACATTCCGACTCCGACACGCCACAACCTCTCCCCGAAGGCGACGCCCCTCAGCCCTCCACCATGCCACTCTACAAGGCCGCATCCCCCTACCTTATCGTCATCCTACTGGTCCTGCTCACCCGTCAGGTCGCCCCCCTCAACACGCTACTGCGCTCCCTCGACCTCTCCTGGCAACTCTTCGACCACTTCCAGGCCCACGTCGAACCCCTCTTTCACCCTGGCACCATCCTCCTGCTCGCCTTCCTGACCGCCTCCCGCATTCAGGCAACCTCATGGCGAGCCACCGCCCGCGCTGCCATCACCGCCCTGCACATGATCCTCCCCATCACACTCGCCCTCCTCGCCATGCTGAGCATCTCCCGGCTCATGGTACACGCCCACATGGTCGATGCACTCGCCGAAGCCGCCGCCCACACCGGCGCTACCTGGCCTCTCCTCGCCCCCCTCGTCGGTGCCCTGGGCACCTTCGTCACCGGCTCCGCCACCGCCTCCAATATCCTCTTCACCGACTTCCAACTCGCCGCAGCCAATCACCTCGGCCTCGACCCCCTCCGCCTCATCGGCGCTCAAGGCGCTGGCGCTGCCATCGGCAACACCATCGCCCCCCACAGCATCATCGCCGGCTGCGCTACCGTTGGCATCTCCGGCCACGAAGCCGACGTCCTCAAACGCACCCTCCTCCCCGCCCTCCTCGCCCTGATCCTCGCCGGACTCCTCGTCAAAATACTCGCTGGCTAACTCCCCCCCCTCGCCAAAACTGCACCTACCCTCCCCTCACATAACATTCCAATATGCAATTCTCGCCAGCAAGAACTGCACTTTGGCCTCCCTAACATCACTTCTCGCCAGCTAGATCCGCTACTCGGATGCCCGAGTTACCATTCTCGCCAGCTAGATCCACAACTCGGATGCCCGAGTTACCATTCTCGCCAGCTAGATCCACAACTCGGATGCCCGAGTTACCATTCTCGCCAGCTAGATCCACAACTCGGATGCCCGAGTTACCATTCTCGCCAGCTAGATCCACAACTCCACACGTTGACCTGGCGTTCTCGCTACCGAGATCCGCGACTCCACACGTTGACCTCTCATTCTCCCTTCCGCCACGTCACCTGCATCGATGGTTTGGCGTGCAGCGACGATGTAAGAGACTGCCTCGGCGACCGAGGCGCCTTCCCCTCCTCCCCCCGACATACTCCGCTTCCCTCCCTCCCCGGCTCTCCCATGACCTCCGAATTCACCACCCCGCAGCGCATCCCCGGCCTGCGTCACACCACCACCGAGGATTACCTCACCCGCATGGCCAACTTGCAGGCCTACATCACCGACCACCTCGACGACGACCTCGCTCCCGACACGCTCGCCAGGGTCGCAGCGATGTCCAAACACCACTTCCACCGGGTGTTTCGGGGCATGTTCGGTGAATCGGTTGCCGAGCACCTGCGCCGCCTGCGCCTGGAACGCGCGGCCATCCAGGTGCGGCGCAGCGAGCGCCCCCTGCTTCGCATCGCCGTCGACGCCGGCTACGGCTCCCATGAGGCCTTCACCCGCGCCTTCAAGAGCCACTTCGACCTCACCCCCTCCCAGCTTCGCGAAGCGCTGCCCCCGCACTACGACCGCCGCCTGAGCTCCGAGCTCCGACCGACCCTGCCCGAGGCCCCCCTCGATGTCGAGCTACGCCACCGACCCGCCTCACCAATAATCATGCTACGCCACTGGGGCCCCTACCTTGAGATCGGGCCGGCCTTTGATCGCCTCCTGGCCTGGGCGCTGGAGCGCGGCCTCGACCCCGAGGCCATCGAGCTTTGCGGCGCCTACCACGACGATCCCGAGATCACCGCCGCCGAACAGCTGCGCTCCGACGCCTGCGTGGTGCATCGTGGCCACTTGCAGGGCACCGGGGAGTACGTCGCCTCGGAGCTTCCGGGGGGGACCTTCGCGGTGGTGTTGCATCGTGGGCCCTACGAAACGCTTTATAAAACCTACCTGCGCCTGATCGGCCACTGGCTCCCCTCCAGCGGCTACGAACCCGTCGCCGAACCGCTCATCGAGCGCTACCTAAACCACCCCGCCCACACCCCACCCGAAGACCTTTTGACCGAAGTCTGGGCGCGCCTCCAACCCACCTCCGCCCACCTCTAAGCCCCCACCCTCAGGGCGCCCCCCCTCACTCGCCCCGGGCCCCCGAAGCTACGAGGTCTTATGCCCCCTCCTCCAGGCCGATCTGCAGCTCCACCTGCGGGACCTCCCCCCCGAAGCGGTAGATCTCCAGGTCGACCTCGTAGCTGCGCCGGTCGCGATCCTCCCAGCGCTCCCAGACCTCGGTCCACCCCGCCCACACCGCCTGGGGCGTCACGTCGAGCAAGGTCGCACTGGCCCAGGTCTGCGCCGGAACCTGCACCCGGCGCATCCCCCCGGGCACCTCCCGCTCGGCGTCGCACGCCACCGCCAACACCATCGTGTAGGGCGCCTGCCAGTCGCCAGCGTAGTCGGTGTACACCGCATAGATCGTGCTCACATCACCTAGCTCCGCGAGCAGATTCTCCGCCATCACCCGCTCCCAGAACGCCGGAATATCCTCCCAGGCGGTGGCGTGACTGCTGCGAATCTCCAGGCCAATCAGGGTGCGGGCGCTCTCTTCTTTTCGACAGAATTCAAGGCTCATGATGTCTCCTCGTAGACAGGGGTTGTATGTCGCTCCCAGGCGGCGACGATACCCACCCTATCCCGCCCCCCTCGCCACGCGTTTGATAGCCCGTGCTATCTTCTGCAGCTCGAAGCCCCCCTGCCCCACCTCCCTGCACTCGCCCTTCTAACGCACAACGATCATCGTTCGGCTGACCCGGCAGGCATGCCGGACGGCATGAATTCCATGCCCGGAATGCAACCGAAGGCTCTCGTCGAGGCTCTCATCCTCGGCGGCCCATGGCCCGCACGGTGCGCTTTCCTATCTCGGACTGCCTTGCGCAACCCGCTGCAGGGCATCGGCTTCGAGGGCTGCCCCAACAAGCGCCTCGGGCAGAACGCAATCGCTCCTGACGCCTCACACGAGGGCTGGAGCAGCACCATTTTGAAATGAAAAAGCCCGCAGCGCGTACGCGCTGCGGGCTTTTTCTCAATCTCTACCGCTAACTTACCCCGCCACACCCAGTTCCACTCGCCCCAGCCCCTCCACCTCCAGGGTCACCTGGTCGCCGGGCTTGAGCGCCACCGCTTTGGTCGCCCCTCCCGCAAGCACCACCTGCCCCTTCTTCAGCCCCTCACCACGCGCGTTGAGCATCTTAATCAGCGCGGCAAGCGAGCGCGCCGGATGCTCCAGAATCGCCGCCGAGGAGCCCGTCTCCACCACCTGACCGTTGACGCTCATCACCATCCCCAGGTTCCCCAGCTCCAGGGTCGCCGGATGGGCGAGCTTCGTCCCCAGCACATAACCCGTCGACGAGGCGTTATCGGCCACGACATCGATCAGCGTGAACTTAAAGTCTTTGTAGCGGCTATCGATGATCTCCAGCGCGCCACACACCCCGCTCACCGCCCGCAGCGCCTCCTGAGGCGTCGGCGTCCCGCTGATATCTTCGCCCATCACAAACGCGATCTCCGGCTCGACCCGCGGATGGCAGTAGTCGCCATGCGCAATCATCGCCCCGTCGGAAAGCGTCATGGAGCTCGTCAGATGCCCGTAAATCGGCTCGTGCACCCCCATCTGCTCCATCTTCGCCCGGCTGGTCAGCCCCATCTTCATGCCCACCGGCGTCTCCCCCCGCTCAAAGCGCCGGGCCATCGAGGCGCGCTGGATCGTATACGCCTCCTCCAGCGTCAGCTCCGGGAGCTCCGCGGTGAGCATCGTAAGCGGGGTGGTCGTGCGGGCGGCCTCATCGACCTTTGCGGCCAACGCTTCAATCGTCTCTTCACTAAGCGCCATAACGTCTTCCTGCTCATGGGAAAAAGGACAATGCGACTACGTCGAAGGGCCAGATTTCAATGCCATGGCCACGTCCAGAATCATATCTTCCTGACCGCCGACCATGCCTCGCCGGCCCAGCTCCACCAGAATATCGCGCGGGTCCACGCCAAAGCGCTCGGCGGCTCGCTCGGTATGGAGCAAAAACGAGGAGTACACCCCGGCATACCCCAGCATCAGGGCGTTACCATCGGTCTGCACCGGTCGACGCTGCAAGGGCCGCACGACCTGGTCGGCGCAGTCGATCAGCGGATAGAGCTCAAGCCCCGTCTCGATGCCCATGCGCTCGCACACCGCGATCAAGACCTCCAGCGGGCAGTTGCCGGCGCCGGCGCCCATGCCCGCCACCGAGCCATCGACGCGGTCAGCCCCGGCCTCGATCGCCACGATCGTATTGGCCACGCCCAGCCCCAGGTTGTTGTGGTTATGAAAGCCCACCTGGCAGTCCAGCGCGTCGCGCAGCGCCCCGACCTTCTCGCGGCTCTCCTCCATCAGGAGCGCACCGGCCGAATCCGTCACGTACACACAATGCGCCCCGTAGCTCTCCATGAGCCGGGCCTGACGGACCAGCTCGGCGGTCGGCGTCATATGCGCCATCATCAAGAACCCCACCGTGTCGAGCCCCAGCCTGCGCCCGTGCTCAATATGCTGGCGCGCCACATCCGCCTCAGTGCAATGCGTCGCCACGCGAATGGTGTCCACCCCCATCGCTTTGGCCTCATCGATATCGGCGCGCGTGCCAATCCCCGGCAACAGGAGCGCCGCCAACCTCGCGTGCTTGAGCTCCGCGCGCACCGCCTCGATGTACTCGCGCTCGCTATGGGCCGAAAACCCGTAGTTGAACGAGTTCCCCTGCAACCCGTCGCCGTGACTGACCTCCACAATATCGACCCTGGCCTCGTCGAGCTTGCGGGCGATCGCCACCATCTGCGCCACCGAATACTGGTGGCCCAGCGCGTGCATCCCATCGCGAAGGGTGCAGTCGTTCACAAGGATCTTTTTCGACGAAGTAGAAGTCGTCATAACGAGTCTCCAGACCTGATCGCGAAGGTTTTTAGCTAACGAGAAGCTCGCCCATCTTCAACGCGGCGGCCGTCATGATGTCGAGGTTCCCGGCGTAGGCCGGCAGAAAGTCGCCGGCCCCCTCCACCTCCAGAAGCACCGTGGTATGCACACCGGTCTTCGGCGCCTCCCCCGGAACCCGCAGCGGATGGGCCTCATCGAAGATTTCAAAGATCGGCTCGCGCACCAGGCGATAGCCCGGCACATAGGCAGCAACCTTCACCACAACCTCCTCCACCGCCGTGCGAATGGCCTCGGTATCGGCCAGCTCCGAGAACACATGCACGGTATCGCGCATGATCAGAGGCGGCTCCGCCGGGTTCAAAATGATGATCGCCTTGCCCTTCGCCGCCCCGCCCACCTCTTCAATCGCCCGCGAGGTGGTCACCGTAAACTCATCGATATTGGCGCGGGTCCCCGGACCGGCCGAGCGGCTCGCGATCGCCGCCACAATCTCGGCGTAGGCGACCTTTGCGACCTGACTCACCGCCCACACCACAGGAATCGTCGCCTGCCCCCCGCAGGTCACCATATTCACGTTCGGCGCCTCGCGATGCTCCTCCAGGTTGCAGACCGGCACCACATAGGGCCCGAGCGCCGCCGGCGTCATATCCACCACCCGCTTTCCGGCGGCCTGCAAGAGCTCGGCATGTTTTGCGTGCGCATAGGCGCTGGTCGCATCAAAAACCAGCTCAACCTCCCCAAAGCAGGCGTCTTCCATCAGCCCCTCAATCCCCCGATGCGTCGTCGCCACACCCAGCTCACCGGCGCGCCTTAAGCCCTCCGATGCCTCATCGATGCCCACGAGCATCGCCAGCTCCAGCACCTCGGAGCGCTGCACCTTCATCATCAGGTCCGTGCCGATATTGCCCGACCCCAGAATCGCCACCTTCACCTTGCTCATAGGCTCACTCCCCAAAACGCACCGTCACTCGCCCCAGCCCCGAAATCTCCGCTTCGACAAAATCACCCTCGGCCACATCACACACCGGCCCCAGCGCCCCGCTCAGAACCACCTGACCTGCCTTCAACCCCTGTCCGAACTCCCCGAGCTTGTTAGCCAACCACGCCACCGCGTTGACGGGATGCCCCAGACACGCCGCCCCCGCCCCGGTCGACACCACCCGACCATTCTTGCGCATCGCCATCCCGCACAGGCGCAGGTCCACGTCTTCGATCTTGCGCGGCCGACCGCCCAGCACAAAGAGTCCGCTCGATGCGTTATCGGCAATCGTATCTTCGTAGGTGATCTTCCAGTCGGCGATGCGCGAGTCGATAATCTCGATCGCCGCCATCACATACTCCGTGGCGTGCACCACCTGCGCGGCCGTAACCCCCGGACCACTCAGATCGGACCCGAGCACAAAAGCCACCTCCGCCTCCGCCCGCGGCTGCAAGAGCGTCGAGGTCGACGCCACCATCGAGTCGTTCACCACCATATCGCTCAACAAAAGCCCGAAGTCGGGCTCACTGACCTTCAGCCAGCTCTGAATCGCCTCGCTGGTAAGCCCGACTTTATGCCCCACAAGGCGCGCGGGGCGAGCCCCGTTAAGCCCGTGACGAAGCTCCCGCCAGCGTCCCACCAGTGCCTGAATCGCGTAGGCTTCCTGCACGCTCAGCCCTTCAAAGCTCTGACTCAAGGGCGCACAGGGCGTCGTGCCAGACTGGGCATCCCAGAGCACTTGCGCGGCGCGCTCCACGCGCTCCGGATCAACAGGGGTCATGCGAACTCCAGCGGGTCTATGCGAGGTTTTCATCATGAGAACAGCCACCGCGAGCGCTACGCTCCGACGTCTGCCTCTGCCCTTCAGGCCAGCGCCACCATCACCCAGTACGCCGCCCCCATCAAGAGCGCCGGCAACGCCAACTTCCAACTCGCGCGCGCCATCAGTCCGCCCAGCACCACGGTGCCCAGCCCCAGCGGCATGCTCATATAAGGAATCGGAAGCCCCAGCGCTGCGGTCAGCGGCGACTCAAAAAAGATCTCCAGCCCCAGCGTCGCCAGCGCGATCACCCCGGCGGCAACCCCCATCAACGCCAGCGTGCCGTTGGCATACGAACCAAAGAGCTTCTGCAACTTCGGCCGCTCCCCCTCCGGCAGCGGTCGGGGACGAGGGGGCATCGGAAACTTGAACATCACACGCTCTCACACGCCGGGGGCTAAGCACTTCAACTTCTTAGAAAAAGCGGCCACACACCACCGCTCGCAACCTCTCCGGCCTAAACGAAAAAGCGGTTGCTGTAAAACTCCGCCATCCGCTTAAAGGTGATGGCCCCA
Source organism: Lujinxingia sediminis (assembly GCF_004005565.1). Lineage (NCBI taxonomy): Bacteria > Deltaproteobacteria > Bradymonadales > Lujinxingiaceae > Lujinxingia > Lujinxingia sediminis. The sequence goes on from NZ_SADD01000007.1 coordinate 68,212, forward strand.
AACGCGTTGACCGCAAAACCCGCTACCACACACGCCTTAAAGAAACGCGTCAGCGGCCGCCGTCCCACCGCCAGCAGCACGATCAAATACGCCGTAAAATCCAGGCTGAAGCGATACCCGAACTGCTCGTAGCCCGTGTTCTGATAAAGAAAGCCCGGGATCGCGATCGCCGCCACCGTCGCCCACAACGCCCGGTGCAAAAAGCGCTCTCTCGCATCGCGCCGCTCCCTGGGCCACAACAGGTAGGCAAAGGCCGGCGTCGTCAACAGAAGGCTCATCCCATGCCGGCTCACCACAACAAAGGGGTAGCTCGTCTGCAGCTCCGGCATCAGCGTAAAGGCCGCCGAGAGGTTTTTACCCAGAAAATGCCAGTGGAAGAGCCCGTACTCCACAATCCGCCCGATACGCCCCTCGGCCAGATAGCGGTGCCCGAACTCCGTAAACGACTCAAAGCGCATGGAGTTCATAAGGAGCAGGCTCAACCCCACCACCAGACACGGGATGCAGAAAAGCACGAGCTTCTTGAACTGCTCCTTATACTGCGCCGGAACCACCAACCGCCCCCCGGGGAAGGCGACCATTAAAAAGAAAAAGATCGCCGAGAACACAAGCGGCGTGCGCGTCGCAAAGCCCAGCGCCAGACACACCCCCGCCAGAAAAGGCCGCCGGGCGTGCAGCCCGAAGTAGATGTAGCCCAGCGTAAACGTGATTCCGACCACCAGCGCCGTAAACCACACCTGCCCCAGCACCGCGCACCACAGATGCACCGTCCCGAAGCCGAAGAGCGCGGTGAGCCAGAGGTTATCGCTGCGACTGCGCTCGGTGACGCCCGTCGTCGAAAGACGCTCCAGCAACAAAAACATCAAAAGCACATTGAGCGCCGCGAACACGATGGTGAAGAGCACATCGTTGGTCTCCCACCCCCAGATGGCCACCAGCGGCATCATCAAAAAGCCCGGCCCCGGCGGAAAGGAGACAAAGTAGCGCTGCGTCTGCTCCGCCCCCCGCATCTCCCCACGCGGAATCTCCATCACCTCCCCGCTCAGCAGTTTAAACTCCCCATGCTGCGCTCGCCCCGCCCAGTTCCCCTTCACCACCTCTCCGCTGCGCAGCGTAATCTCTCGGTAGCTCGCCCAATCATTGCGATGGTGCGGCTCCCGATCGAGCTCGAACGCCACCAACCCTTCGCGCTCCGCGGCGGCTTCATCGCTGAAGGTCGCCGCAATCATCTGGTTGTAGGTATGCGCCAGATACACAAAGTGGTTGTCCGGACTCGGACCTTTGAGGCGGTTGCCGCTAAACGCAGCAAAGACGGCAAGCGAGAGCAAGAAGATCCCCACCATCCACTGCCAGCTGACGCGGCGAGTGCTCTGGGGGGAGGAGGTCATCTCGGAGTGGGGCGTTGAAGTCGGCTGGGAGGTCATCGGTCGTCTACCACGCAATCATCGTACGTTGAGCATCAGCCGGTGTTTGTCCGGCAGGAGAGCGCGCGGACCATACACCTGCTCGCCAGTGCCAAACAATGCCCGCACGTCCGCTCCCATCCCACGCGGGCCACGCGCTACTACCGCTGCAGTTGCATTGTGCCCGCCGCTTCGTTTTAGTAGGTGACTATCTCGTTTTGAACGCTCTGCTACGCTGTGAGCAGAAGTTGACGCTGGTGGATGCGAGATTGAGAGTGACGCGGGCTGCGTTGCTCTCAATGCAGCAGACACAGCGTCAACGATAGCTCACGGCGTGATACTGGAACGCCCCTTTTTCGCCAGGGATCCGACGGTGTTACGCCCCTACGCTACCCCTTTTGTCGCCATGCTACTGGTCTCGCTGCTCACCTCGAGCTGTGCCAGCGTCGAGCCGGACTGGAACATCGACCCCGATGCGTCCTCACCAGACGTCGACGCGCCCGACAGCGACCAGCCCGACATGGGCCTCCCCGATGTCGACCCGGCCGACGCTGGCGATGACGCCGACGTCGCGCCAGAAGACGACGCCGACACCACCGAGCCCCCGCCGCCCTGCGACGACCTCTGCGGCCCCAACGAACAATGCCGCGACGATGTCTGCGTCGACCTCTGCGTGGAAGCCGGCTTTGCCTGCGGCGAGCATGCGCTGGCGGGTCAGGCGGTGAGCTGCGGCACCTGCGAGCTGGGCGCCTGTCAGGAAGGACAATGTGTCGACGTCTGCGGGGAGGTCGGCGCCGAATGCGGCGACCTCTACATCGACGGCACCCTTTACAGCTGCGCGAGCTGCGCTGGCGCCGAGCGCTGCGCGCCAAACAACCTCTGCGTTGCAAATCAACTCAACGTCGACCTCACCGCTGGCGCCGAACACACCTGCGCGCTTCGCCCCAACGGCCAGGTCCGCTGCTGGGGACGTGGCGACAACGGTCAGCTCGGCAACCGCGCCTACTCCGGAAGCAATTTCCCCACCGCCTCCTTCAACATCGACGGCGCCCTTCAGGTCAGCGCCGGCAACTTCCACACCTGCGCGCTGATGGGCGACAACCGCGCGCGCTGCTGGGGACTCAACGCCCAGGGACAACTCGGCACCGGTAACACCAGCAACGCCAACCAGCCCATGGCCGTCTCAAACCTTGTCGACGTCACGCACATCTCCGCGGGGGGCAACCACACCTGCGCACGCACCTCCCCGGGCCTTGTCCGCTGCTGGGGTTTCAACGCCCAGGGACAACTCGGTGGCGGCAACCTCACCTCCACCCTCTCGAAGATCGCTGTGCAGAACCAGGGTGGCGGCAACTTCGACCAGGTCGTCGACATCAGCCTGGGCAACAACCACTCCTGCGCGCTGCGAACCTCTGGCGAGGTCTGGTGCTGGGGGCTCAATGACAAGAGCCAGCTCGGTGTGAGCGGCACCCAGGGCGCCACCACCCCCAGACAGGTCTTCAACCTCCCGGCCACTCGGCGCATCAGCGCGGGCTACGATCACACCTGCGCGCTGACCCTCGACGGCGACGTCTACTGCTGGGGTCGCAACGACCGCGGCCAACTCGGTCGCGGCAGCACAGGGTTGGCAGGGCTTGCCCAACGCGTCCACCTCCCCGCCGACGCCGTCGACGTGGCCGCGGGCTGGCTTCACACCTGCGCGGCGCTGGTCAATGGCACCACCCACTGCTGGGGTGCCAACGAACGTGGCCAACTCAGCAAACCCTCCCCACCGCGAGAAACCCCCACTGCGGCCGATGAAACGAGTCCAGTTCTCGTGCCCGAACTTACGGATGTCTACCGCGTGGCCGCAGGCCGCTACCATAGCTGCGCGCTGACGATCTCCGGCGACGCCTTCTGCTGGGGTGCGGCCGAAAACGGCCAGCTCGGCGACGGCACCCAGGGCGACACCAACAACGAACATGTCACCCCGGTGCAAGTAGCGCCTTAAGCCCGTTGCGGCTACGATGCCCCCCGCGTGCGCTCTCTGCGCACGCCCGATGCTCCTCTGACGTTGATGCACTACCCGGATTTATGATGGACGCCTCCCTCCTCTCCACCCTCGCCCTTCGCGGTGCCGCCTCACTTATTCTGACCTCGCTGCTCCTGGCCTGCTCCGGCGAGGGCGACACCGCCGACTCGGTCGATCTTTCCGACACGACGATCGAGGACGCCTCCGAAGACACCGGACCCGACGCCGAGCCCGACCTCGGCAGTGGGCCCGACGTTGTCGCCGGACCACCCAACATCGACATCAGTCCCATCGCCATCGCGTTTGAAGACGTGCGTCTCGACGACGAAGCCAGCGCCATCGTCACCATCCGCAACACCGGCGAAAGCCCGCTCATCGTCACTCGCCTGACCATTGAGCACTTCCAGCTCCCGGGCACCACGCCTCAATTTCGCCCCGGCGACGGCTGGACCGACAGCTTTGAGCTTGCGCCCAACACCTACCGCGACGTGACCATCCGCTGGGTGCCAACCCTCTACACCGGCATCGGCGGCCGACTCATCATCGGCAGCGACGACCCGGACACCCCCGAAGTCATCATCCCCATCCAGTCCACCTCGGCCTACGCCCAGGCCGAGGCACCGCGCTACATCAACTTCGGCTCGGTCAGCGTCGGTGAGACGGCCACCCGCGAGATCACCGTCTACAACCGAGGCTTTGACCCGCTCAACATCACCGCGCTCACCTCCACCGGCAACGAGGAGTTCGCCTCCCAGTTCAGCGCCCGCGCGCTGGAGCCGCAGCTCCCCGCCTTCTTGCAGCGCAACGACAAGATCGATCTTGAGCTGAGCTTCTCCCCCACCACCGAGGAGCTCGCCAGCGGTCAACTCACCATCGCTTCCAACCTCCCCGACGGCCCCGACATCATCGTGGAGCTTCAGGGCAACGGCCCCGCCCCCTGCATCCGCACCAGCGGCGACCTCGACTTCGGCGAGCTTCTCCCCGGCGCCGAGACCAGCGACGACCTCATTGTGCTCAATTGCAGCCGCGACCGCTCCCTGACCATCCACACGCTCGAACTCACCAACGACGGCGGCGGCGTCTTCAGCCTCCCCGCCCTGCCCACCCTCCCCCTGGTGCTGGGCATTGCTCAGACCGAGACCATCGCCGTCGACGCCAACCTCAACGTCGAGCAGGAGGCCCTGGGGCAGCTCACCCTTACCACCAACGACCCCACCCAGGGTGAGATCGTCTTGCAACTTCGGGCGCGACCCCTTGACGACCCCATCGAATAAACCTTTGATTCCAAAGGCATTTCAGACACTCTTGAGAGCCCGCGCGAAGCGCGGGCTCTCATTGCTCTGCCCTCCTGGCAATCCTCCCTGACGCTTCGCCCCCCCTTCCTCTATACTCCCACCGGCCCTCCCCCTCCCACCTTGCCGCAGGCCCAGCCATGCCCCTCCCCACTCCCCGCACGCACCTCGCCAGCATCCTCTTCCTCGCCACATTCTGCGCCTGCTCCGCCCCCGACCCCGAAGCCCCTCTGGTCGTCGAGGAGGAGATTCCCCTCTACGACTTCGACGACGCCGCTCCCTGGTACCCCTGCCCCGACACCGCCTCCTTCGACGAACGCGTGGTGGAAGTCGTCGCCATGGACCGCGTCCACCAGTATTTCGGCGACGAAGACCGTCGTACGGTCGAATCCCCCGTCACCTTCCCCGAAGGCGACTGGTCACAGGTGGGGCTAAAACTGGAGCTGGCCTGCCCGGAGGGCATGGTCTGCGATCACTGGGACCGCACCGCAAGCCTGGAGCTCATCACCAACCCCGACGCCGCCCCCGAAGATCAAACGCGGGTGGAAGTCGCCCGCCACATCACCCCCTACCGCCGCGGCATGTGCCAGTACATCGACCTGACCCCCATGGCCGGCTTGCTAAGGGGCGAACGCGCGCTGCGCTCCTTCATCGACACCTGGGTCGGCCCCGGCCATGAGCAGGGCGAAGGCTGGGAGGTCAGCGCGACCTTCTATTTAACGCCGGGTTACCCGGAGGCCGCCGACGAGGTCATCAACCTCATCGCGCGCCGCCCCATCACGGTTGGCGAGGTCGAGCCCGACCAGAACGTCGCCTCCCAGCTTCCCGAGCTGAGCTTCACACTTCCCGAGAGCTTCCGCCGGGTGGAAGCCCACCTCACCACCACCGGCCACAGCTTTGGCAACACGCGTAACTGCGCGGAGTTCTGCGAGATGCGCCACGATCTTCTCCTCAACAACGACGCCCTCCTCTCTGTGAACCCCTGGCGCAGCGACTGCGCATTGAATCCCGTCTCTCCCCAGGCCGGCACCTGGGAGTATCCTCGCAACGGCTGGTGCCCGGGCGCCGTCTCCGTGGGCGAACGCATCAACCTCACCGACGCCGTGCAACCCGGCGAAAACACGCTCGCCCTCGACATCCTGCTTGCCGACGGAACGGAGTACGACAACACCTCCCCGGTCGACCTCCTCCCCTCGACCCAGGTCGCGCTCAAACTCTACGTGTGGCGCTGATCGTCGGCCCCAAAAAACGACCCTGGGTCATCCCCCAGAATGACCCAGGGTCGCCCGAAGTCGATGTTCTATGCGCCTGAGACGGCCATGACCCTCGCGCGACAGCACACCCCGCACGTGGCTACCAACGCCTCCCGAAATCATGACCCTCGGTCGTCTAAAAGATGATCCTCGCTCACCGAAAACCCGCGGCCGAGTTGGTGACCGGGTAACGCTCATGCAATGGCTAAAAACGGGCAAAGAGATGACCCTGGGTCATCCCCCAGGATGACCCAGGGTCGCCCGAAGTCGATGTTCTATGCGCCTGAGACGGCCATGACCCTCGCGCGACAGCACACCCCGCACGTGGCACCAACGCCTCCCGAAATCATGACCCTCGGTCGTCTAAAAGATGACCGAGGGTCATACGAAATCCTCGCAGACGCCACGGGTTCGGCAATCCTCTAGGTGAATCGCCTCCCCTCCCTAACTTTAGTGTGAGGCCCCATTCGCCCTGCCACCCGCTTCCGCCAGCGCCGAGGCCGCCGCATGACAGACTATCGGATCAGTGTAACGCCCTCCCCGACCACGATCGCCCGCGCACTCCGAGGTTTGAGTTACCCGGTGGATCGCGACGCGATGCTGCAACACGTCACCGACGCCTACGCTGGCGAGTTAATCCTCTCGGCACTCAATGGCATGCCCGACAGGATCTTTAACGATCTCGACGATCTTCTGCACGCCTACCGTTTTGAACGCGACCGCCCCGAAGACCTCGGCACACCCGCAGCGGCCCCCTGAATCTGCACGCTCCGCTGGCCTCAGCGCCTCCGGGTGCGACATTTCGTCTTCTTGTCAAAACCTACTCGAAAGGGGGAGATGTCCCGCATCGTACCTGCTGCAGGCGCGAGCCACACAGACATCCATGCACCTCCCCCCTGATCACCGAGTTGAGCTATGCCCCTGAACACCTCCCCGCTGACCCGCACTCTTCTACTGCCGACCCTCCTCTTGCTCATCGCCGGCTGCGGCAGCGCCGAAGACGACGCCACCACGCAACCTCTCACCCTCAACTTCGCAGCGCAGGTCGGCCAGGAGGCGTTTGCCTGTGGTCAGACCTACGAGGGCCTGGGCAGCACCCAGACAACGTTTGAGCCCTTCGACTTCCGCGTCTTCATCAGCGAGATCGAGCTGCGCGACGACGGGGGCCAGTGGCAGCCTCTCAACCTCGATCAGGACGGCATCTGGCAGCACCAAAACCTCGCCCTCCTCGACTTCGAAGACGCCACGGGCCGCTGCCAGAACGGCAGCGCCGAGACCCGCGACATCGTCACCGGAACGCTGCCCGAAGGCACCTACGACGCCCTTCGCTTCACCATCGGCGTGCCCTTTGAGCTCAACCACATCGACGCGGCCACCGCTCCCAGCCCTCTCAACACCACCGCGATGTTCTGGAGCTGGCTGGGAGGCTACAAGTTCATGCGCATCGAAGGTGCCACCACCGGGCTCGACACCGGCTGGCAATTCCACCTGGGGAGCACCGGCTGCGAACCGGCTGAAGGCGGCGGTGCCACCTCCTGCGCCAACCCCAACCGCGCCCGGGTCGAGCTGAGCGACGTCGATTTCGACGCCGACACCCTCATCTTCGACCTTGCCGAGCTTGTCGCCGGTGCCAACCTCGACCAGCACCAGGAAAGCACGCCCTCCGGCTGCATGTCCGGCCCCACCGACAGCGACTGCCAGCCGATCTTCTCCGCGCTCAACCTTCCTCACAGCGAGCAAAGCCCCGAGCCTCGCCAGGTCGTGCGCATCCAGGCTCGCTGAAACCCGCACCACAAGCCAACATCCTCAACGCCGAGCCCTCCTGTGATTCACGCGCTACGCCTCACTCCCGCCCTCCTCATGCTGCTGGCCAGCGCACTCACAGCTCCGCTCGGCTGCTCGGAGGCCACCTCCCCGGAGGTGGCCTCCCCCCCCATCCCCTCCTACTTTCCCACCCCGCGCATCCCCACTGAAAACCCCTGGAGCGCCGAAAAAGCCGAGCTCGGCCGCGCCCTCTTCTACGACACGCGCCTCTCAGGCAACGGCACCCAGTCCTGCGCCAGCTGCCACCCTCAGTCCCGCGCCTTTGTCGACGTCCTCCCCCGCGCCGTGGGCTCCACTGGCGAAGAGCACCCTCGCCGCAGCATGACCCTGACCAACGTCGCCTGGAACCAGACCTACAACTGGGCCAACCCCCTGGTCACCACCCTCGAAACCCAGGCGCTGACCCCGCTCTTTGGCGAGCACCCCGTCGAGCTCGGCATGGCCGGCCGCGAAGACGAGCTCATCGCGCGCCTTCAGCAAGAGCCCTTCTACGGCGAACGCTTCGCCGCCGCCTTCCCCGACGCCGAAGAGCCCATCACCGTCACCCACATCACCTACGCGCTGGCAAGCTTCCAGCGCACGCTCATCTCGGGCTCCAGCGCCTACGATCGCTTCATGTACGAGGGGGACGCTACCGACTTTTCGGAATCGGCCCGCCGCGGCATGAGCCTCTTCTTCTCCGAGCGCCTGGAGTGCTTTCACTGCCACGGCGGCTTCAACTTCTCCGACGCCATCGACCACGATGGCCTCACCACCTCCTCGGCCCCCTTCCACGTCACCGGGCTCTACAATATCGACGGTCAGGGCGCCTACCCCGCTCCCAACACCGGCGTACACGAAGTCACCGGCCGTCCCGAAGACATGGGCCGCTTCAAAGCCCCCACGCTTCGCAACATCGCGGTGCGCGCGCCCTACATGCACGACGGCAGCGTCGCCGACCTCGACGCCGTCATCGACCACTACGCCGCCGGCGGCCGCACCATCCCCGACGGCCCCAACGCCGGCGTCGGCTACCTCAACCCCAACTTAAGCCTCTTCGTCCCCGGATTTCTCATCACCGACGAGGAGCGCGAAGATCTCAAAGCCTTCTTGCACAGCCTCACCGACCACGACTTCCTCACCGACCCCGCGCTCGGCCCCCCGGCCGACCTTCCTCCCTTTGAGCCGCAGGTTGGCGAGTGAGATGAAAGTGGGAGCTGCACACCTTCGCCTCAACCCTTAGCGCGGAGCTCGCCATAAAAAGCACCGCTCTGAGCCTGCTCCCCTCCCAGGCCCGGGCCTGCTCTCTGCATAGCGCCTCGCCACCCATGCACCTCCAGAGCACCGAAATAATGCCCCCGATCGAGGGCCCCCCCGATGCGAGTGCTGAGCCCGAAGCATCCGCCAACTCGACCATCCGAGAGACCGACGAGGCCCGCATAGATACTGGCGATGGCAGCACTTCCGAAGCTCTCAAGCGTCGCACTACCCTCCCTGAGAAGCCCTGGCGCGCCGGCGACAACCTGCGCTGGGGCTCAGCGCCCAGACTCGCTCTCTACGCTTTGGCGACGACACCCGGGGGGGCCGAGCTCAGCGAGCGCGCGCTACTCGTCGACGCCCACCTCGACTTGCCAAATGCCATCGGCGTAGGCTCAAGCCTCCCCATCGCACGTCGCGCACTCCGGCTCCCCAACGGCGGCAACCAACGCCTCGCCGGCGTACAACGCTCCCCTACCCTTCGCCTCGTTCCGGCCGCTACCCTGCAGACCGTCGCTGGACTCGCCATCACCCTGGCTCTGCCCCTGCGCCACGAGTGGGCCACCCGCACCGCCGGCAACACCCTGCCCCTGACCGGCGGCACCCTCCTGAGCATTGAGCCCCGCCTGCGCTGGTCCCTCACCGACCGACTTCACCTTCTGGGCGGCGTCAGTCTCCCGGCGATACAGGCGCTACGAGGCGACGCACGCGAAGGCGTAAGCGCATTTGCAGCGGTGCAGTTTTTGCCTTTGTTTTGAGCACGACATCCCACTGTTCACCATGACTTACAAGGTTTGTCACCCTCATCCTCGGAGACACTCCGATCAGGATATGATAGGCACATACATCAAAGTCTTTATGCCCGAGCTCGTCACTGCTCAAGGATGCTGATGCGCACCTACCTATTTTGCCTGAGCCTTATGCTCGCGGCCTGCAACCCCAAACCCGACTCACCGACGTCGGTGGTGAGCCCTGAGGCGAACTCACCCACGCACCTTTCACCTCCCTCCGAGCGGAGCGAAACGATGAAAGAAAACGCAGCCCCAATCCCGAAAACGCCCGTCGAGCCATCGCACTTCGTATTTGTCGCCAGCCCGCAAAATGCGCAGATGCTCGATTGTCCGAATTGGGAGAGTCCTGAGGCCCCCCACCGCCGCCGTTCCCGGCCAATGAACGACACAACCGACTCTCCCACACGACACGAGGTGAGTTTCACCGACGTCATCGCGATCCAGAACCCCTCCGGTGTCGAGGCAACACCGCACCATACCCACCCCATTGAGGAAGTCACCGCCACAGCGGCACGCGTCGCGTTCGCGCTCTCACCGCTCACCTTCACGAATCAGCCATCTTTGACTCACGACGCATTCGGTACCGATCTGTGCAAACAACTCAATGAGCTCTTCAGCGCACCCTACGTCGTCCTTCATGCGTACCCGGTCTACGTCGATCGTGGGAACTCAGCTGAAGATCCCTGGCGCGATAGCTGGGAGAGTCTCGGGACCGACCCCTCCTGCCAGAGCCGCGCATTCTCCGACCAGGAGGCGGCGCTCGCGTATGCGCGTTCGCTCATATCGGCGACCGAGTAGAACAAGAGCGCAAAGCCCACATAAGCCCTTGATCTCATTCGAAAACCAGACTTCTCAAAGAACCACCACGCCCAAACCACAGTGGTTCTTTGAATCAGGGAGTGTGGTGCTACTCGCCAACCCCTTACCCTTCCAACCCCATCACTCCCTCCGAAAAAACGCGCCCCTTAACGCCCCCTCGCCAGATCTCCACATCCCGCAAATCCCCCGACCGCACCCGAAACACATCCAGATGCTGCCACGCGGGCTCCCGCTGCCCCATCAACAGCCGCTCATTGCGTACCCGATGCTTCTTCCAGGTCTTCGCCGCCCATAAAATGATCGACTCGCGGCTCATAAACCCCCGCGCCAGACTCTCCACATTGCCGTTGCACACCACCTCTCCCGTCACCCCGCGCCGCAGCGTGCGCACCACGATCTGCGACATCACCTGCCTGAACGGAAGGTCGAGCCACACCACCGCCTCCGCGCGCCCCCACACCACATCCCGCACCACTGAGTAGTTCCCATCCGCCACCCAGCGCTCCCCGGCCGTGGCCGCTGCAACGTCCTCACAAAACACATCCCACGGCCGCTCCTGCCACCCCGGCAACCAATGCAACCGGTCGAGCTCCACGTGGCGATTACTTGTCTGCCACGCCAGCCGGTTGGCCAGCGTCGACTTCCCCGATCCCGAAGTCCCCACCACCACATAACGATCGTAGGGGGTGCCGTCTGCGCGGTAGAGTGTTTCAAACGTCATGATTCATATCCGAACATCAAAGGTGTGAAGCCCACGTCCTCTCTCTACGCCGAGCACCACCTCAACGCCAACGCATCTTGTACACACCACAAAATCAAACCTCTTGACCTCACTGCGCCAACACACCTTATGTCCCACAACGAGTTCCAGCGCTGACCCCGGTTCACCCTTATGCTACTCTTCGGCCTATTCAACCGGTGATGTTAATTTGAAATGACGCGCGTACGCCGCACTCATGTCCTGAGCCCTCGATGTTTGCCAGACCTCCTATCTTCAGTTTGCACCTCGTCATCTGGACCGCCACCCTGGCGCTCTGCCTCACCTTTGCCAGCACCACCTTCGCCGAAGACTCCGAAGACACGTCAGCCCCCACCTGCGCCGACGATGAGATCTTCGATTCCGTGCTCGGAGACTGCCGCTACACCTTCAGCATTCACTACACGTCACTGGACACGCTACCGGCCATGATCGAGGCCTGCGAAGAACGCGAGTCGATGCTCGCCTGCGCCTCATGGAGCGTGTGGGCCTGGCGCCGTGGCGGCTGGGAAAAAGTCTCGGAGCGAGCCGGTCAACTTTGCGAAGAGCGCTGCAACGCGGGCGACCCGGCCGGATGCGGCTGCCTGGCCCACCTGGTTGGCACCGGATCAGCTGGTTTTGAACGTGACCGCCAACGGGGCAGCGACCTCGCTCAGCAAAGCTGTGCAGGAGGCGTAGGGTGGGGCTGCAACATGGCCCGCACTCTGCACAACGACACCGTCAGCTCGGACCGTGAACGACGTGTCGAAGACGCGCTACGCACCTACGAGCGTGGCTGTTTGCTCGGCGACCCCTCCAGCTGCGCCAACCTCGGTTTTTTTGCGGGGCACACGACCCGGGGAGGAGACACGCTGACCGAACACATCGCCCGCACTTACTTTCAAGAAGGGTGTGAGAAGCACATTGGATGGGCCTGCGGCGTTTACGGTGAAATGCTCTACCTCGGCATGGGGGGTGACACCGACGTTGAGGAAGGGATTGCCTTTAACAGACGTGGCTGTGCGTTTGGCGACCCCATGAGTTGTAAACGTCTGGGCGACCTCTATCTGGGCTCAACGGAGTTGTCGTTACCATCTGATTACCAGCTTGCGTTGGAGTACTTCGGCTATGCCTGCGATTCGCGGGACGCCCGCGCCTGTCATTTGTGGGCCACAATCGCTGATCTCGCATTTCCTGATCTCGAGCCCCCCACACGACTGGAGGAGGCCTATAAAATCGCCTGCTTCCGAGGTCGCTCCGAATCTTGTGTCGCGCTGAGCAACCTCTATCTATCCGCACGCAAAGACTGGCCCGCTCAACCCGACGCGGCACGCAGCACCCTGGAGCGCAGCTGCCGCCGGCACGCAGATGATTCCTGCGTGGCATATGGTCACCTCGTGGAACAGGGCATCGGTGGCGAAGTCAACCTGAACGTCGCACTCGAAGCCTACGAGCGCGCCTGTCAGAACGGCGAGCCAAAAGGATGTCAGTGGGCCGGCGCATTAGTGATGCACGAAGAACCTGAACGCGCCTTCGAGATCTTCACCGAAGGATGCGATCGTGGCGTTGGAAACAGCTGCAACTGGTTGGCGCTTTGGCTGGAAACCCACGCCTCGCCAGAAGACCAACGCTACATCCTCGGTTTACACCAACGCGCCTGCGACCTTGATGAACCCCGCGGCTGCTTCGACCTCGCACTCATCTATGAAACCGGCCGCAGCGAGTTCGAGGCCAATCCACCTCTCGCCATGAAACACATGGCGGGGGCTTGCCGACTCAACGATCCCATCGCCTGCGTGCATTTGGGGCGATACCTGTTAGACGGCGTCAACAATAACCTCTCATGGGACGAGCGTGCCGTCCCGCTCCTGACTTCGATATGCGTGAACGCCCTCCCCCACCGACGAGATATGCACCGCGCCTCGACCCTTTCCTGCCGCTGGCTCGCCCAGAGCCACGCCGACCGTGGCCTTCACTCCCAGGCGCTCGATATTGCCCAACGAGGCTGCGACCTGCGCGACGCTGATAGCTGCGCTCTGGCTGCAGAACTTCTCAAAGCCGAGAACTTCGAGCCCGTCACACGCCACGACGCCACAACCTACGAGGCAAAAGCCTGCGACTACGGCGACCTCTCCTACTGCTCGGATGTCACCGACGCCCAAACCGAATAGCCAACTGCTCCCCTCGCAATCCGAGCGTTCCCGATGACGCTCCTTACTCCGGTGGCTTTGCTCGCCAGCACACTCGGCCTTCTCACCGCCTGCTCCCCCCACTCCGACCGAACCTCCCGCCCCTTCCGAAACGCCTTCCCCCCCGCCCCCGAAGACCTCACCCTCCCCACGCCCCAACCTCCCCCTCCCATCACCAACCCCGGCGAAGATCGCATCACTCCTGCCCCGACCCCACCCATACTGCCCCCTTTTCTGACCACGAATCGACCCCAACCACCGTACTGCCCCCTTTCCTGACCACGAATCGACCCCGACCGCCGTACAGACCCTTTTCCTGGCCACGAATCGCCCCCACACCGCCGGCGCCGCCCTTTCTGGACCGGGGACGCCTCCAGCGTTGTCCTGCCGGTCGGCCCCCGACCGCATCCAGGGCAACGTCTGACAAGGAGCAGGGATGAAGCTGTAGCTTTAGCTACCGCGAATCCCTGACGACGCCTCCAGCGTTGTCCTGGGGCGGTCGGCCCCCTATACTCCGGCCGACGTCGCCCTAACGACCGGCTGGCCTCTTTTTCTTGTGTATGCCAGCCCCTGAACCTGGAGCCTGCCATGGCTTTGCGCAATGTATTTCTGACCACGCTTATCGCTGCGCTCACGCTGCCTGCCCTTGCCAGCGCGCAGTACGTCGATCCCAACGACAGCGTTCGTTTTGAGTCGGACCTCTCCGATGATGAGTTCATGCTCACCGCCCGCGCCCGCGCGGTGGCCGTGCCCGGATTCTTACTCGGGCTTTTCTTCGACGAGCATCCCACCCACTGGTCCGAGGGCAACCGCAACTTGAGCTACGGCGCGGAGTTTGTGTGGCGCAAAGACCGCCGCTACGAGCTGAGCGCGGCCTTTGATTACGCCGACCTCTCCATGCCGGAGGCCTTCTGGCAGGAGTCCGGCGACACCGCCCAGCAGGCCGAGTGGACGGAGCTCGATATGCAGGTGGCCTCGGTGGTCTTTTCGGCCTACTGGTACTGGGATGTGCAGGAGTGGTTCTCGCCATTTGTCGGCGGCGGCATCGGCCCGGGCATTATCCTGGGCGACATCGTGCGCTACCAGCCTCGCCGCAACTCCCCCTGCTACAACAACCTCGGTGGGGGCGCCGGCGAGTCCTTTACCCCGCCGGAATGCCTCACGGCCGATGGAGAGCCCGACCCCAACGCAATCGACTTTGATAACCCCGAGATCGAAGATCGCGTGCCCCCGGTGGTGCCCATCATCAACATCAGCGGTGGCATGCGCTTTAACCTGGGCCCGCACGCCGTACTCAAACTCGAAGCCGGTTTCTACACCTACGTCTTCGCCGGACTCTCGCTGGGCGGACAGTGGTAAGCCTTTGATTTCATTTAGATACTTAACATCCACCCTTTCACGCCCCTAAGCACTTAAGGAGTGTTGCATGAACAAGGTCTACGAATCAGCAAGCGCGGCGATCTTCGACATCGAAGACGGCCAGACGCTCATGAGCGGGGGCTTTGGCCTCTGCGGTAACCCGGAGAACCTCATTCGGGCCCTGGCCGAGCGCGGCACCGGCGATCTCACCGTGATCAGCAACAACTGCGGCACCGACCACTACGGTCTGGGGATCCTGCTGCAGAACCGCCAGATCAAAAAAATGATCTCGAGCTACGTCGGTGAGAACAAGAACTTCGAGCAGCAGTTCTTAAGTGGCGAGCTTGAGGTCGAGCTCAACCCCCAGGGCACGTTGGCGGAGCGCATTCGCGCCGGCGGCGCGGGCATCCCCGCCTTCTTCACCCCCACCGGCTACGGCACCGTGGTCGCGGACGGCAAAGAGACCCGCGAGTTCGACGGCCGCCATTATGTGCTGGAGACCGCGCTCACCGCCGACTTCGCCTTTGTGAAAGCCTGGAAGGGCGACACCCAGGGTAATCTCATCTTCAAAGCCACCGCCCGCAACTTCAACCCGATGATGGCCGCCGCCGGGCGCATCACCATCGCCGAAGTTGAAGAGCTGGTGGAGCCCGGCGAGCTCGACCCCGACCAGATTCACACCCCCGGGGTCTTTGTGCAGCGTATTATTAAGGGCGAGAGCTACGAGAAGTGGATCGAGCAGCGCACCACGCGCCCGCGTCCCGAATAAGGCGCGCCTCCTCGAACCGGCTTTTCCACCCATCTTTCTACGATCTTTACGAGGTCAACGATGAGCTTAACCCGCGAACAACTCGCCATGCGCGCAAGCCAGGAGCTCGAAGACGGCTCCTACGTCAACCTGGGCATCGGCATCCCCACCCTGGTGGCCAACTACATCCCCGAGGGCGTCAACGTCGTTCTGCAGAGCGAAAACGGCCTGATGGGCATCGGCCCCTTCCCCTATGAAGGCGACGAAGATCCGGATCTGATCAACGCCGGCAAGCAGACCATCACCACCGTGCCCGGCTCGGCCTTTTTCGACAGCGCCGAGAGCTTTGCCATGATCCGAGGCGGCCACATCGACGTGACCATCCTGGGCGCGATGCAGGTCAATGAGCGCGGCGACCTGGCCAACTGGATGATTCCCGGCAAGATGGTCAAAGGTATGGGCGGCGCGATGGATCTTGTCAGCGGTGCCAAACGCGTCGTCGTACTCATGACGCACACCGCCCGCGACGGCTCCCCCAAACTTCTGGCCGAATGCGATCTTCCTCTGACCGGCGTGGGCTGTGTCGACCGCATCATCACCGATCTTGCCGTCTTCGATGTGGAAGGCGACCACCTGGTGCTGCGCGAGCTGGCCGAGGGCGTGACCCTCGACGAGGTCAAAGAGAAGACCCAGGCCCGCTTCGAGGTCGCCGACGACCTCAAGACCATCAGCCTGAGCTAAGCCCCCTGCATCACCGCCGCCTGCCGCGCGCCAGCCACCGCTCCTCGTAGCGGACCAGCAGCGCAGCAGGCGGCGTCGTTTCACCTCCTTCATCCTCCCTGCACCTCCCCTCCCCACGGACACCCCTGTTTATGAGCACTGAGATCGAAGCGGGCGCGCTGATTGAGTTTTCCACCGGCAACGACCACCGCTTGGGCGTGGTCACCGGCACCCTGGGCAAAAAGAAGCTCATCGTCTTGAGTGAGGGCGGCGACGAGATGCGCCCGGCCCGCAGCGATGTGACCTTCGAGCTGGGACGCGCCCCGGCCGACGACGCCCACCGCGCCGGCCAGAGGCTCAAGAGCACCGCCGAGGCGCTCGCTGAGCTCAAGACCGAGGTCGACGTGGCCATGCTCTGGGAGTTCGCCGGGGAGTTCGATGAGGCCCAGGGCCCCGGCGCGCTGGCCGAGCTGATGTTTGCCGAAAACAGCCCCAACCACCGCCTGGCACTGGTACGCGCGCTGCGCGAAGACTCGCTCTACTTCAAAGCAAAGCGCGATGGCACCTATGAGGCCCGGGACGCCTCCCAGGTCGCGCAGCTCCGCGAACAAGTGGAGGCCGAGGCCCGCAAAGAGGCCGAGCGTGCGTTGGTCTTCGACAAGTTGGCCGAAGTCCTCAAAGCCCCCGAAGACGACCGCCCGGCGATGATGCAGGAAGCCATGCGCATCGATCCTCTGCGCGACACGATCTTCTTGCTGCAAGACTTTGCCGCCCACGGCGAAGACTTCACCCACCGCGCCCGCGCCGATGAGGCTCTCGATGAGCTGGCCAAAGCCGCCGGCCGCGGACTCGCCGGCTACAGCCACCTCAAGGCCTTTACGCTGATGCGCGACCTCGGCCTTTGGGATGAGCATTACAATCTGGCGCTGCATCGTTTCCGCATCGACGAGGCGCTCCCCGAAGCGGTGGTTACCGAGGCGCAGCGCCTTGCCGACACCCCCTTTGAACCCGAGAGCTGGCGCGTCGATCTGAGCGATCGCTTCAGTCTGACCATCGACGATGCCTCCACCCGCGACATCGATGACGCCCTGGCCATCAATTCCACCGAAGATGGCGGCTGGGAGCTCGACGTGCACATCGCCGACCCATCCGCGATTGTGCCCCCGGACTCGCTGCTCGACGTTGAGGCGCGCCGCCGCGCCACCTCGGTCTACTTGCCCACCGGCGCCATTCCGATGTTCCCCCTCCAGCTCAGCGAAGATCGCATGAGCCTTGTCGAAGGAGAGCTTCGCCCGGCCATCACCACCCGGGTGATCTTCAACGCCGAGCTCGCGATCGTCGACACACAGGTCATCCCCTCGCTTGTGCGCGTCAAACGTCGTCTCACCTACGACGAGGCCGACGCACTGCTCGCCGGCGAGGGCAATGACCATGTCAGCCAGGTGCTCACGAACCTTCAGCATATCGCCAGTGAGCGCTACGCCTGGCGCGCCGACCAGGGCGCCACCAACTTCGAGATCCCCGAAGCCAAGATCAGCGTCGACACCCGGGCCGAGCCTCCCGAGGTTCAGATCGAAACGCTCCCCTCGGACTCCCCCTCCCGCCAGCTGGTGAGCGAGCTGATGGTCCTCTGCAACGAGCAGATCGGGCGTTTTTGCGAGCGCAACGAGATCCCGACCATCTACCGCATCCAGGAGTCGCCCGATCTTCCCCTGGACGACGACGAGATCCTGAGCGTTCCCGAGGGGCTCCCACGCACCTTCGCCACCCTGCGGCGCATGAAACGAGGCGACCTCTCCACCCGCCCCGACAGCCACTTTGGCCTGGGACTGCATACCTACGTGCAGGCATCGAGCCCGATCCGTCGCTACTCCGATCTGATCTGCCAGCGCCAGCTCAAAGCCCACCTCTCCGGCGAGCCACTGCCTTATAACGCCGAGGAGATGCTCCAGGTGCTGGCGGCGGTCGAGAGCTCGATTCGCGAAGCCTCCCTGGCCGAGCGCGAGACCAAACGCTACTGGCTTTTCGAACACCTCAAAGCCACACGCGGACAGGTCATGCACGCTATCGTGTTGGAAATAAAAGACGAACGGGCCGGACGAGCTTCTGTCTTTATGGAGGAGTGTGCTTACAGATCCAATTGTAGCCTGAAGCAGAAGGCCGCCGTCGGCGATCGCATCGAGGTCGTCGCCGATCGGGTGGACGCACGTAGCGATCGACTCTCGCTTCGCCAGCACATCCCCCCCGTCGACACTCAGGAGGTAAGCGCCGACTGAGCGTTACGCCTGCGGCACACTGCTTTTTCACCGCGCGAGGTCCAGCAGTCATCGCGTCCTACCATCGTCTCCTACGGAGGTTCGACCATGACGTATCAAAACAGCTACGAGCTGGAGCTCGACGTGGGCTTCGCCCTGCTCGAACAACTCGAAGGCCCGCAGGGCGCAGCGCGCTACCGTTCCACTCCCGACGAGGACGCCTTCACATCCCTGATGCTCACCGGCGTCTACGGTGGCGACATTGACCCGGATCGTTCCCAGGAGTTCTGGGTCTACAACATCGTGCTGCCCGAAGATCTGGACGAGCTTGATGAGGATCTAAAGTCGGTGCTCCGCGAGGAACTCGACAGCCTCTTTGAGGGCTGGGTCTTCGATGAGCGTCGCGGCAAAGTCTACATCCTGGCCGATGGCGAGTCGGCCACCCTCTCCTGAGCGCTACGCACTTGAACGCCGCCGCTTCTGCCCGCGTGGGCGCTGGCGGCGGCGCATTCTTTACGGGTGAAAAAAACTCGGCGATGGGTTAGGGTTGTTCCAACATGGTTTCCACTTGAGCTGACGCCTGTGCACCGGTGCGTCAGCCACCAACCGCGGCATGCTCGACGTTCATGGCCATTCTCACTGAAGGAACCGAAGTCGCCGGACGTTTTGTCATCGCCGAGAGAATCGGTGAGGGCGGCATGGGCGCGGTCTACCGCGCGCTGCAGACCTCGCTTGATCGCGAGGTCGCGCTCAAAGTCCTGCACTCCGATGCGGCCTTTACTCCGCGTGCGCGCCGCCGCTTTGGTCGAGAGGCCCGGGCGGTCGCCCGGCTTAACCACCCGCACATCGCCAGCGTGTTTGACTTCGGCACCGACAACGATGACCAGACCTTATGGCTGGCCATGGAGTTGGTCGACGGCCACGGGCTCTCGCCACTCAAACGCGAACCCATCGACATCCTGCGCATCGTCTCGCTCAGCGATCAGATCTTAAGCGCTCTGAGCGCCGCTCACGCCCGCGGCATCATCCACCGCGACCTTAAGCCCTCCAATATCCTGGTGACCCGCGATGACGCCGGTCGCGAGATCATCAAGCTGGTCGACTTCGGCCTGGCCGCCACCCGCTCCGGTGACGACAGCAGCCTGGGCCTGGCCGGCGCCCCGGGCGGCCTCGATGATGAAGACAGCGAGGCTGGCGCCGGAAAACGCGTCATCCTGGGCACCCCGCGCTACATGGCTCCCGAGCTCTTCCGCCGCCAGCCGGTCGAGCCCCGCGTCGATCTTTACGCGCTGGGAATCATCCTCTTTGAGATCTTCTCGGGCATGCCGCCCTACCCCGGCGATGAGCCCCGCGAGGTGATGCGCGGCCACCTGCGCGCGCCCATCCCCCGGCTGCGCTCGCGCGAAGGCGACCTCCCCGCAGAGCTTGAACGCGCCATTTACCGACTGCTCGCCAAAAACCCCGCCGAGCGCTACCAGACCGCCGCCGAGGTGCGTGACGCCCTGCAGGCGGTCATCAACGAGTTCAGCTACGTGCCCTGGATGGTCACCGGCCCGAGGCTCGGGGATCCGGGCCTGGGCGCCCACCCCGGCAACCTCTCCCACGCCGGTTTTTTAAGTGGCTACGGGGGCCAGACCATCCCCCCCTCTCATCTGCTCGCCGGAGACACCTCCCACCACGGCCCCGGAGGCGTGCCCCAGGCCCCGCTCGTCGGCCGCGAGCGCGAGCGACGTCTCATTGAGCGCCAGGTCCGCCAGACCGTGAGCGTCGGCCAGGGCGGCGTCCTCTTTCTGGAAGGCGAAGCCGGCATCGGCAAAAGCCGCCTGCTCGAGTGGGCCCGCGTACGCATCGAAGAAGCCGGCGTGATGCGCGTCGCTTCCGGCTCCCACGCCCGGGGCAACACCAACTTCGGCGGCATGCGTCAGATCCTGCAAACCATTCTGCAGACCACTGACATCCACGTCGACAACCTCGCCGAACACCTCGCAGCCCGCCTGGGCCCCTGGGGCTTCTCGGCCGAAGAAGCCGACCTCTGCCTGCAGTTGATGAGCCCCGGCGGCGAGAGCGCCATCTTCGAAGAACGCGACTCCGGCGAGCGCCGCCTCTCGGTCCAGGAGCGCGTCTTCGCCATGATCGAACGCGTACTGCGTGAAGCCGGCAAAGAGAAACCCTGGCTCATCGTCCTCGAAGATCTCCATTACAGCGGCGATGAGACCTTTGCCTTTTTGCAGCACCTCGCAGTCGGCATGCACCTCGATCCGATGCCTGTACTCATCGTCGCCACCCTGCGCGCCGAAGAGGTCGACCAGATCCCCGAGATGCGCTACGCGCTTGAGCGTCTGGAGCGCCTGGGACCTGAAAACGTCCTGCGCATCCCGCTCACCCACCTCGACCCCTCCGACGCCAGCTCCCTGGTGCTCAAGATCGCTCCGGTCGATGACGCTCTGGCCCGCCAGATCGCCCGCCGCGCCAGCGGCAACCCCCTGCACATCACGCAAATTCTGGGCTACCTCCAGGAGAGCGGCAAACTGCAATGGGAGAGCGGCGAGTGGAAGTTGGCCCCCGGCGTTGACATCCAGCATGAGCTCCCCGAAGAGCTCGCCGAATTGATGCGCTACCGCCTCAATCGCCTGGCCAATCGCAGCGAAGACGCCGAAGCCACCCGCGCCATCCTCGACCGCGCCGCAATCCTGGGTTCCGGCTTCGACTACGCCCTGCTTCGCGCCTTCCTCGGCGCCGAAGACAACGCCCCCTGGCTCGACCGCCTCGATGAAGTCCTCGAAGCGCTCGTCGAACAGGGATTTTTGCGCGAAGTCGGTAAAGGCGGACGCGACGTCCTCGAATTTGCCCACGTGGTCATGCGCGACGTCCTTCTCAAAGAAATGGAAGGGCGCCGAAGCCTGCGACACCTCCACCGCCTGGCCGCCGCAGCCAAAAAGACCTACTACGGCAAGCGCGCCCGCGAGCGCGCCATGGAGCTCGTCGACCACTATCGCCATGCCCGCGAGCCCTCCGGCGTCTACGCCTTTACCGTCAAGGCGGCCCGTGCCGCCGCCGAAGGCGCCGACCTCAAACGCGCCATGGCCCTCTACCGCGACGCCAAGCAACTCGCCGACACCGATCAGGTCTCCATTGAGAGTCCGCTCATCCAGGACGTCTCCGGGGTCTTAAGCTCCGAAGAGGTCGCCCTGGAAGTCGCCCACCTGGAGCGCCGCGTCGGTGAGTACGACTCCGCCCGCGAGCACTACAGGCGCCTGCTCGGCGAGCAGAGCCCCGCCGTCGCCCTCTGGGCCCGCTGGGGCCTCGGCGAGCTCAGCCGCCTGCAGGGCGACCTCGATGACGCTCGCACCTGGTTTGAAGCTGCGCGCCGCGAGGTTAAAGACATCTGGCAAACCCTGCGCACCCGCGACATTCGCCAGACCCTGCAGGTGGTCGACACCTACGCCCTCTTCGGCCTGGGCCGTCTGGCTCACGCCCAGGGACTTCTGCCCGAAGCCCAGCGTCTTCTTGAAGACGGCCTGGAGCGCGCCCAGAAGATCCAACATCGCGTACTCGAAGCCTCCATGCTCCGCCTGCTCACCGACGTCTTCTGGCGCCAGGGCAACGCGCGTCGTGCCGAGGTCTTCTTCCGCCGCGCTGCCATCCTCGAAGAGAGCCTGGGTGATGTCGAGGCAATCTCCTTTGGTCAGCGCCTGGCCGCCGACTTCCTTCGTGAGGTCGGCCAGCCCAAAAAAGCACTCGACCTGGCCGCCCGCGCCCTGGAGCAGACTGAGAGCCTCGGTCAGCGCCATGACGCTGCTTACTGCCAGCTCACCCTGGGCAAACTCGCCTACTCTCGCGCCGACTTCAAAGCGGCAGCCAAACACCTGCGCCATGCCCACACCACCTTTGAAGCCATGCGCGACCGCCACGGCATCGCCCACTGCAACCGGGCCCTGGCCATGCTCGCCTTCGCCGTGGATCGTCACCGCGAAACGCACACCCTGATCACCGAAGCGATGGAAGGCTACCGCGCGTTAAGCGATCGCCACGGCCTGACCTGTGCTCGCCTGATACTCGGACGCCTGGAACTTGCCGTCGATAAGCCGGAGCGCGCGCTCAAGACACTCACCGACGCCGTGCAGCACTTCGACCGCATCGGCGAGCGACGTCTGGTGAGCTGCGCGCGCGCCTTCTACGCCCTGGGACTGCTGCGCAACGGGGTCCATGGCGAGGCCATGCTCGTCGTCGATCAGCTCCTCAATGACGCCCCCGAGCTTGCCCTGGCCGAAGAGAGCTTCGCTGACGCTTTTGACAAAATCGCTGCCCTCATCGAAGATGAGCGCCCCGATCTGGCCGCGCGCCTGCGCGAGCTCGCCACCGAGACCTCCCAACGCCTGGGACGACCGGTCGCCGCAACGGTCTAACGCCACCCCTTGATCCTCGCCATGATGTTGCCCCCTCGTCTCCGAACTTAACGGCGGCGTTTCCTTTTGTTTTGACCTGAGAGCACCCCCGATGAATCAGGATCAGCTCGAACACAAGCTCATCCCCTACGTGCTCACCACCGCGCGTAACCTCCCCTTCCTCGACCTGGAGGTCGACATCGGTCGCCCCCTCGAGGTGCTCCGTGTCGAAGACGATCAAAATGGCGAATTTTGCTCGATCCTTAACCGCTCCAACCAGGAGGCTTTTGGCGGGCCCGACTCCATGGGCATGCCCCTGTGGGTGATGCTCGACTGCGCCATCCTCCCCTCGGCCGTCATCGGCTTCATGCTGCCCCGCGCCGACACCCCACCCTCCATCCTCGAAAAGCTCGACATCGACGATGACTACGAGGGCTTTGTCCCCATCTCCGAATACTGCGCCTGCCCCACCGTCGAGGCCGACTGCGTGAGCGGCTTCTCGCTGCACAGCCACCTGATGGGCCAGGGCATCGCCACTCGTACCAAAGCACTGGCACTGGCCATCTATAAAGCACGCTTCCAGGTCGGTGTGACCCAGTTCTACAACCCGGCCATCCGCGTGCATGTCCGTTTCGGCGCGATGGAGATGACCATTCACCGCCCCAGCGTGCACACCTACCCCGAAGACAGCTTCGTCTACCGCCTGGAGCTGCCCTCGCGCGAGGTACTCATCAACATGGCTCGCGGCGATGATGTCTTCGGACAGAGCAACATCCCCGAAGGCGTGCGCTGGGAATTCGATCCCAACAACGAGATGATGCAGGGACGCCTCTCGCGCCATCTTCAGGAGGGCGGCCGCGCCTGGCTGATCCCGCCGGGCTGGCGCGCCAGCGATGACGGCTGTGAGCTTCACATGGTCCTGGACGCTTAATGGCCACCAGCTACGAACTTAAGCAACACGTCGAAACCCTCCTCGATGACGAGCGCGGCACCATCTTCAAAGAGGCGCCCCACCGCGTCGCGCTCGTCTACCCATCGCCCTACCGCGTCGGCATGAGCTCGCTGGGCTTTCAGACGATCTACCGCGTGCTCAATCAGCGCGATGATATCGTCTGCGAGCGTAGCTTCTTGCCTGACGATCCCGACCTCTACCGACAGTCCAACACTCCGCTCTTCACCTACGAGTCTGAGACACCGGTGGGCGACTGCGACGTCATCGCCTTCTCGCTCTCTTATGAGCTCGAACTCATCGGCATCATGACCTGCCTGGAGCTCGCCGCCATCCCGCTTCGCGCGGAAGACCGCGGCGAGAACTGGCCGCTTGTGATCATCGGCGGCCCCATCACCTTCTCCAACCCCCTGCCGGCCGGTCCCTTTGCCGATGTCATTGTGATGGGCGAGGGCGAAGAGCTCATCAACGTGCTCATCGACTGGTGGAAGGATTATGACGATCGCGAGCGCTACCTGCGCGATGTCGCGATGCTCCCGGGCGTCTACGTGCCCTCGATCCACGGGGAGACCTTCCGCACCGTCGCCCAGGCCCGCGACACCTGCCTGCCTGCCTACAGCCCCATCATCACCCCGCATACCGAGCTCAGCTCCATGCACCTTGTCGAAAACGGACGAGGCTGCCACCGCGGCTGCTCCTTCTGCGTGATGCGCCGCACCACCAACGGCGGCATGCGCGCCGTCGCCCCCGAGCGTGTGCTCGCGACCGTCCCCGACTACGCCACCCGCGTGGGTCTTGTGGGAGCCGCAACAAGCGACCACCCCAAGATTCTTGATATTTTACGCGCACTTGTCGACTCCGGCCGCGAAGTTGGCCTCTCCAGCCTGCGCGCCGATCGCCTCGGTGACGAGTTCGTGGGCCTGCTCGCAAAAGGCGGCGCTCGCACCCTCACTGTGGCCAGCGACGGCTCCAGCCAGCGCATGCGCGATTTTGCCAAAAAGCATATCAAAGAGAAGCACCTTCGCCGCTGCGCCGAGCTGGTGCGCGACCACAACATGAAGCTGCTCAAGCTCTACATGGTCATCGGCTACCCCGGCGAAACCCTCGACGATATGGATGAGATGATCGACTTCATGCTCGAGCTCTCATCGATCTGCAAAGTCGCCCTGGGCATGAGCCCGCTGGTCGCCAAAAAGAACACCCCCCTCGACGGCTCACCCTTTGAGGATCACAAGAGCCTGGAGACCAAGATCAAACACGTGCACAAAAAGCTCGGCCGTAAGGTCGACATCCGGGCCACCTCGGTGCGCTGGTCCTGGATCGAGCACGCGATCTCTCAGGGAGGCTTCGACATGGCCGACGCCGCCCAGGCCGCCTACACCAACGGCGCGGGCTACAGTGCCTGGAAGCGCGCTATCCGCGACCATAAAAAAGGGGCGCCCCCGCTGCGCGTCCCGGAAAGCGAGCGGCTGCAACCCGGTGCCATCCTCCCCGAAGAGCTCGCCAGCATCTAAGCGTCCAGGAGCTACTCGCAGCTTCCCGCCTGATGCGCCTGCAACGCGATGCGCACCCGGCCAATCGGTGCCAGAAAGGCCATCTCCACCGGCAACGCACGCTCCGAGAGCTCCATCCAGATCGCTCCCAGCTCTTCCGCCCCCTCTCCCGAGGGCCGCGCAGCCTGATCGACGCCGTGGCTTAAGTGTGTCCGCTGCAACACAAAGCGCTGCGCCCGCACCGACCCCACCGGCGTCCAGCGCTCCTCCACCTCGGCCGGAATCGCGTCCAGGTACACCAGCTTCCAGCCGTCCCACACCACAAAACGTTGCCGAGCCTCCAGCGACTCGCCACGCCCCACCCGCTCCCTCAACGCCAGCATCCAGCTCAACAGGTCGTGTCCGCGTCCCGGCAACAGCGCCTGCTCGCGCCGCGTCACCCCCCGAAACTCCCACTCGGTGCGCACCCGGGGCTCCCCGCCAAAATGGCTTCGGTAGCGGCGCGGCACCCCATCCTCCTCGATGAACGTCTGCGCCCGCACCGCCCCCTCACCCACGCGCACGACCGTATCCAGCTGCACCCGAAAGGGATGCACCTGACTGGCCATCCCCCGGCTCCTGGCAAAAAGCCTCCCCTGCACCTGCGCCTCACGCTCGCAACCGACCTCCAGCGCTAGATCCGCCAGATGCGCCGGCCCGTAGCTCACCCGGTAGCGCGCCCGCTCTCCCGGCTCCGCCGCCTCGGCAATGCCACCGGGCAACGCCCACAGCGCCACCAGCGCCAACGCTGCGATCACCGCCCCCCGCCTTGCTCTCATCCACGTTATCGAGCGCAACTTCAGCCTCAATGCTCCAAAAAAAAGCGGGCAAGCCCGCGAGAAACTCGCCGCTTGCCCGCTTGTACTTCGACGCAGACGTTGCTCAGTTCTTCAACGCCGCCAGCGTATCGGCCGAGTCAGCGCCGGCATCCGCCGCCACCGTGTTGCAGTAGACGCGGGTCTGGGAGAACGTTGCCAGCCTGATGTCAAAAAGCATCCGGCTCTCCAACACGCCCGCCCCGTTAGGGCAGGTCGCCTCCAGGTTCACCGGACTGTTTACGGGAAAAAGCCCCAGGATGTGAATACGAAGCTCTTCCGCATCCGGCGTCACCTTCGACGGATTGTAATCCGGCGAGGTCACGATGCGATTGTGGTAACACCCCATAGCGGGGAGGGCGAGTGCAGCGACAAGCGCAAGCATAACAAAACGTGCCATGATACTACCTCCTCGATGGTGGGTTAGATGAAGTCCGACTTGAACTCGCTCTGCACGACTTCGCCGGTGTCCCCATCGACGACCTCATGTCCGACGACGGCATCGTCTTCATCGAGGTAGAAGTTGTGCGCGGTACCCGACGCGCAGGTCACCCGCACCGTATTCGGCGTGTAAATTGAGATCGTCACGCAGCTGATGCACATATTCCCAAACGTGTGCACCGTCTCCACGCTCTTCACAGGCCCGTTGCAGAGCTCGTGAGCTACCACAGGACGATCGTTTCCATCGACCAGACCGTAAATAAAGAAGGTCCGCGACTCTTCCATCATGCGACCGTCGGCCTGACGGCTGGGGTAATCAAAGGTGTTACTAATACACCCGGTGGAGCCGACGAGCAAAAGCGCCAGCATCGCCACCATCATCAGAACATGTCGGTTCATGGTGCCCTCATTTCAACGTGGACAACAGATCGAGCAGGCTCGATCCAACTTCAACATCATAAAAAGACGCCGCGTCGGTCCCTGGACCTGAAGCAAGACGCCTTCGACTCCCAAACACTGCAGACTTACAGGCCGTGTGGATAACATGCTGGTGATCAGAGTGTCAAACCATGGGTAGCTCGCCCCATGCTCCCTCCCCACATGCAAACGCGCCCCCCCTTTGCAGGGTGGGGCGCGTTTGCGTGTCACAGGCAGCATCGAGAGGCATCCCCCTCGAAGGTGCCAGCGCTTAGTCGACCAGCGTGATCACCGCGCAGCCCGCACGCGCGCCGGCGGCGCCGGTGGGCTGGCTGACCAGATCATCTTCGCCGACGTGCACGATCAGCGCCTGACCGGCCACGTTGTTCATGCCTTCGCTCAGGCTGATCATCGTGTCGACAAAGCTGAACTCCGCCACGCCTTCTTCGTTGGCGGTGATGTTGCCAAAGTCGCCGGCATGGCGAGCAGTATGCTCGCTGGCCGGCCCACCATGCTCGTGCGAGGCCGGGTTGAAGTGACCACCGGCCGAGGTGAAGTCGGGCGCCTCACACACCGTGTTCTCATGCACATGGAAGCCGTGAAGCCCCGGGGTCAAACCGCTGACCATGCCCGAGACCTGCACGCCACCACCGGCGACCTCTTTGAACATCACCTGACCGATCTCTTCGCCTTCGCCATTGATCACACGAGCGGTGGCCTCAAGCAGCTCGGCCTCATCGGCTGCAGGCGTTTCCGCCATCGCGCCATGATCGTCGCCCTCGGCGTGCTCCATCTCGCCAGCCTCCGCGCTCTCCTCGGCGGCGGTCTGCTCGCTCACGCTCTCATCTTCAGTGGGCTGCGAAGAGCTGCACGCCGCGCTCGCAAACACACCGGCGCTCAGAAGGCTCATCATCAAAAGTCGCATCGTCTTCATACTTACCTCTCCAGGTCATGGGTACTTCGATGGTTCATCATCAACGATTGCGGGCGGCCATGTAGTTAAACGCCCACAGACATAAAGCAAGTTATACGATCGCGGGCTCGCCTCACTTCGCGAGTTCGTTCTCGATCCACGCCATCACCACGCCAGGTCCGTCGATGCCGTCGAGACGGCTCATCTCCTGAATGCCGGTGGGGCTCGTGACGTTGACCTCGGTAAGACGCTCGCCAATCAGATCAAGCCCCACAAAATAGAGCCCGTCGCGCTTGAGTCGCGGTCCGACCGCCTCGCAGATCTCGCGCTCCCGCGCGCTGAGAGACGTCTTCTCCACCCGACCTCCCACATGAATGTTGCTGCGATGCTCCTGTTCCAGCGGCACGCGCAAAATGGCTCCCAGGGGCTCCCCGTCGAGCATGATCACGCGCTTATCGCCCTGGCGCGCCGCCGGCAAATACTCCTGCACCATCACCCGTTTCGTGCCCCCGGCGGTGGAGACCTCGATCATCGCGTTGAGGTTGCGATCCTCGGTGCCGATCACAAAGATCCCCGAGCCGCCGTGCCCATCCAGAGGTTTGAGCACTGCGCGCCCGCCCACCTCCTCGGCAAAGCTCTTAATCGCCTCGGCGTGGCTCGACACCAGAGTTTTGGGCGTATGCGCGCTGAAATGCAGCGCGTAGAGCTTCTCGTTGGCGTCGCGAAGCCCGCGCGGGCGGTTGAGCACCAGCGTGCCCCGCTCCTCGGCCAACTCCAGAAGCATCACCTCATAGAGGTACGTGTCATCAAAGGGCGGGTCTTTGCGCATCCACACCACATCGACCTCATCGAGCGAGACGTGGCGCGCCTCCCCGAAGCTCACCGCGTTGCCCGGTTCCTGGCGAAGCTCCACCGGTTGAATCGTGGCAAAAGCCTCATCGCCACGCGCCTCCAGCGACTCCGGGCGCACATAAAAGACCTCGTGGCCGCGGGCCTGAGCGCCCAGCATCAACGCAAAGGTCGTGTCCGCAAAGACGTTGACCTGGCTCAAAGGGTCCATCACATAGGCGATCTTCATAGATCCTCGTAGTTGCGCATCGGGCCCCCGCTCCGGGGGGCGCCTCAGAAGTCGGGGCGTTGCTCGCCCCTCAGTTGACCATCGCTCGGCGCTGCAAAGGCGTCGGCGTTTTGCGTAAGACGCCGCAGGGCGCTCTCGGGTAACACAAAGATCGCCGGGCTCGAAGCCAGACGCGCATACCGCCCACCACTCAGATCCTCAACCGAAGCGCCCAGATAAAGAACGTCTTCGCGATCAGCCGCGCTCACCCGCACCGAGCTTCGCTCTCCCGGGGTCAGGCCGGCCCGATACTCATCCACATCCTCCACCCAGCGCTCGGCGCGAAGCGCCCCCAGCCAGCTGGCCATCGCCGACGCCTCATCCTGGTCGACCTCCACCCCGACGGGGCGAGCCATCGTCCACACGCCCTCCTCGCCTTTGACCAGGCGCACGCGATCGTCGCCCGCGAGCTCAATGCTCGTCATCGCGTCGGAGGCAATCGGCATCACCGCCCGATCTTTCACGTCGAGCATCCGCGTCAGAAGCGCTGTCCGCGCGCTGCTGGCTACTTCAAAGACCTGCCCATCACCCGCGCGGCGAACATAGAGTTTTGCCTGGTCGCCTTCTCCCTGGCGCACCACAGCGAGCTCCACCCTCTTCGAGCCCGTCTCCAGCGTCACGGTGACCGCCGGCGCGTCGAAGTCCAGCTCCTCCAGCTGCGCGTCGCCCTCATCCACAAAGTCGCGTGCGTTAAGCCGCGAGAGCGTGTTCACAACACGACCCACGGTCGCCGCATCCAGCGCCATCTCGACCTGCGGGCTGGCCAGCATCCAACGGGTCTCACTGCTATCCGCTGCCGGCTCGATCTTCAGAAGATGGCCGTCGGCATGGGACCACTGCACCGAACGCAGCGCCTCATCGCCCAGAGAGACGATGCTGCGCGAGCGAAGATCGTCGACCGGGCGGCGCACAAGATCGCCGAGCGACGTATGGAAAAGGCGATAAACCCGCTCGTCACCCTCCGCCAGCACGAAGGTACTGTGGGTACCGTCCTTCATCATGAGCACGGTATCCCCGACCCTCAATCGCGTCGTCGGACTGCTCTTACCCGCCTCAAAGATCGCGACCTTAACGACTTCGTCATCAGATAGTCCGAAGGTGCGATCCTCGCTCATCTCAAAACGAAGATCATCGGACTTGAGCGTCTGACCAAACGCCCGCTCAACCTCATCGCCAGCCTGCCGGCTCAGCGGTGCTTCCACTGGCGAGGTCAGCCACCAGCCGCTCGCCCGCGACTCCAGCACCACGCGTTCGTCTCCGGGCCGCTCCCACTCCAGACGCCCCAGGGTCGAGGGCGCCTCCAGCACCAGCGCCGCGTCCATCTGGCTGGGCGGCGCGTCGCGCGTCACGAAAAACGCCCCCACCAGGAGCGCCAGCACGCCGGCAGCGATCCACACATGTTTCTGTACCATCATCGACCTCCCTTACTTTCCGGAGCTCATCCACTGACTCAGAGCCTCTTTGCGACGCCGACGCCGCCCCATCATGTAGATCCCAAGGAGCGCAAAGAAGCAGGGCACAATCACGATGTTGGCAAACTGAATCGAGCGCTGCTGCTCCCGGCTCACCTCCCCGATGAGCCTGGGCATCGCCTTGCCGCGAATCTCCGAGAGCGCGCTGTCCTGGACCAGCCACTCCACCGAGCTCAAAAAGAACTGCGCCCCCAGCCCGGCCAGGCGCTCATCGAAACCCGTCTCGCGTTGCGGCCCTAAGAAGTCGCCACTTCCCACCACCAGCACGCGCCCCGCCTGCGTCTCACTCACAAGATCCGACTCAGAGCGTCCCTGCGGCAGCGGGTTATCCGAATAATAACTCGGCAGCTCCCCCTGCGCGGTAGCCGCCACCACAAAAGGCCCGGGCTCCTCGCTGGCCGCGGGCTCCATAAAGGTTTCATAGCTCATATCGCCAGGCGGCGAAGGCAGCCGCGTGGAGCCGGGGGAGGTGCGCAGCACGTCATGAAACTCAAGCCCGTCTTTGCCGCGCAAGGCCTCGTCGACCACAAGACTTGAAGGCACCGGAAGCGCCATCGTCGAGAAGCCGCGCATAAAGGGCAGGCTCGTATCGATGTCGGTGATCGAAAAGCTCCCCGGGTGGCTCACCCGCGCCAGCCCCTGAGGCGTGGCCACAAGACTGAACGAGAGCGCGCGCTCCCGGTCGATCACCGTGTCGGCGCGTAGCGTGATGCCGTAATGCGAAAAAAGCTCAATGAGGTTTGATTCAAAGCGCTTCCGCATCGTGGGCAGCTGACCTGCAAACTGCGGATTCTGCTGCAGCTGCTGCATCAGCTGACGCTGCAGCGCCTCATCAACCACCGAGCTGCTCTGGAACCACCCCACGCTGCCCCCCCGCTGCAAAAACTGATCGATGGCAAAGAGCGCCTCCTCGCTCACATCCCCCTGCACATTGAGCAGCACCAGCGCATGCACATCCTCGGGCAAAAGCTCGCCACCGCTCAGGTCGTAGGTCGTGGCCTCAATGAGGCTGCCGTAAAGTTGCGAAAACACCTGCTCCAGGCTCTGCACAAAGCCCGGCTGCGCCACCGGCCCGCCCGCCCCGCTGGCAAAGGCCACGCGCCGAGGTTCGGGCCGCTGCAGGTTCAGCAGGGCCTTGGTGAACTCATACTCGAAGTTATCGAGCTCGGGCTGGCCGGTGGTCTGAAGATCGCGAATCACCTCGCTCTGATCGCCTTTGATAAAGGCCACGCCCTTATAAATGGCGCGCAGCGACATCTCCGACTCGCTCTGCTGGCCAATCGCCACCTGCTCGATCCCAAAGCCTGCGGCGGCCTCCTCACTCTCCGCGCTGTCTTCGGGCGCGATGATCTTAAAGGAGAGCTGCCCGCCGCTTGCGGCCTCATACTCCGAGAGCAGATCGGCAACATCCTGACTCAAGTTATGAAAAGGGGCCGGAAGATCCGGCGAGATAAACGCGCGCACCTCCACCGGCTCGTCGAGGTCTTCGACGGCGGCGAGGCTGGGTTCACTCAGGGTGTAGATCTGATTCTCGGTCAGATCGATCCGCCAGAAGGTCTGACTCATAAGGGCATTGGCTGCCACGGCGATCAGCACCAACAGCACGCCCATCACCACCGCGTTGGCTCCACGCACCGCACGTCGGCGCTGGCCCGGGGTATTGGATTTGGATTCACGCATCGTATCGCTCCTCACACGTCTCAAAGTCGCTTAAAAAGCAGTCCTCACCACACTCACCAGCGCTGCTCACCAGCGACGGGCGCCCACGCTCAGCGTGGCCACGCCCAGGCTCACCGCCATCAGCGAGAGGTAGTAAAAGACGTCGCGCGCATCGACGACCCCGCGGGCGATGTTCTCAAAGTGGTAGCTCGTCGAGAGGTACTCCGCTGTGTGCGCCCCGACGCCGGAGGCCTGCCCCACAAGCTGATCGATGAGGTAGAGAAAAAAGCAGATCGAAAAGGCCACGAGAATCGCCACGACCTGGTCGCGCGTAAAACTCGACGCCATCAGACCCACCGCCGCATAACTCCCGCCCAGAAGCATCAGGCCGATGTAGCCCGCGGCCACCGCGCCCCAGTCCAGATCCCCGAGCATCGAGAGGGTCAGCGGGTAGACCAGCGTCATCAAAAAGACCACGCCCAGCAGGACCACCGCCGCCAGGAACTTGCCGACCACGATCTGAAGATCGCTCACCGGCATCGTCATCAAAAGCTCCAGGGTGCCCGAGCGTTTCTCACTGGCCAGAAGCCCCATCGTGATCGCCGGCGCAAAGAACGCCAGAAAGAGCGGCGCCTGCGAGAAAAAGCCGCGCAGAGACACCACGCTAATCTCCTGAAAGAAGTTCAGCCAGAAGAGCGCCCCGGTGATGACCAGAAACAAAATCACCACAATATAGGCCACCACCGAGTTAAAATACGTTCCCAGCTCTCGCCGGGTCACCATCCAGATCTTATCCACGGGAGACCTCCTCCGACTCCGATGTTTCGTCCATGGCCGCCGCCTCGTCGACCATGCTCTCAGCACCCTCCGACGGGCTCGCGTTGAGGTTTTCGGACGAAGCCTCAACCGGCGCATCGCCTTGCTGCGCAACGACATCCTCGCCACCGGACGACATCACCGACGTGTCTGCTACCGAGACCTCGACGCGTGCGCCCTCCTCGGTCTCGCCACCGGTGTAGAGCCTGAAAATCGCTTCAAGAGTGGGCTCGGCTTCGCGCAGGCTCAAAAGCTCGCGGGCCACGCCGGGCTCTCCGGCCAGAAGCGCGCGCCGGGTGGCGGCCTTGTCGAGGGTTTTCAGCCGGTAGGTAGAGCTTCCCGGCCGGCCGCCCACCTCCGAGACCCCCTCGACGCCGGCAAGGTTTGAGAGCCAGGCGTTGAGCGCATCGCTGGCCTCCCCCTCATAGCTGACCACAAGACCCGGCTCAGCTTTCGCCACCCGCACCTCAAGCTCGTGCAGCGAGCCGTCGGCCACGATCTTCCCGCGGTTGATGATGATGATGCGATCGCAGACCGCGGTCACTTCCTGCAGGATGTGCGTGGAGAAGATGATCGTTTTCTCTTTGCCGATCGTCTTAATCACGTCGCGGATCTCGATGATCTGATTGGGATCGAGGCCGGTGGTAGGCTCGTCGAGCACGATCACATCGGGCTCATGGATGATCGCCTGCGCCAGCCCCACCCGCTGGCGGTAACCCTTGGAGAGCTCGCTGATGGTGCGCCCCATCACCTGCTCCAGGCCGGTGAGCTCAGCCACCGCGCGGATGCGCTCCTGACGGCGGGCCCTGGCAACCCCTCGCAACTCCGCGACAAAACGCAGGTAATCAAAGACGATCATCTCGTCATAAAGAGGCACATTTTCGGGAAGATACCCCACCCGCCGGCGCACCTCGGCTGAGTCCTTCTGCACATCGAAGCCGGCCACACGCGCGCTGCCGCCTGTGGCCGACATAAAGCAGGTCAGGATCTTCATCGTGGTCGTCTTTCCGGCACCGTTTGGCCCCAGAAACCCTACGATCTCCCCGGGTTTAATCGAGAAGCTGATGCCATCCAGCGCTTCAAAGTCGCCGTAGCGCTTGTGCAGGTTCTCCACCACGATACTCTCGGCGCTGGCGGCGCCGCTCGTCGAGCTCGTCTCCATCATCATCCTCAATACTTACAGGTCCATGAAACGATCGCGTTCGTCGATGTTTTTTCAGGGCGCCCGCCTTGCCCCGGACGCCGATTGGCGCGACATTTTGCCGCGCGCTGGAGGTGTGCAGGCCGCGTAATTTCGACACCGCACTTTTTTATTCCAGACGCTCATCCCTACCCTGACCCTACTACGCCGTGAGGCAAAGTTGACACCACGTCTGCTGCATGGAGAGCACCCTGAGCTGCGTTGCAAATCCTCGACGGTGCAAAAGCATCGCCTGCGTTTTGCGCCTTGCTCAGGTCACTCTCAATCTCGCATCCCAAGGCGTCAACATGGCCTCGCGACGTTATAGAGCCCGCCTATGCCGATCCCCACCCTCTTTGAACCTCGCGATCTTCGCGAAAAGCCCCGCGATGAAGCGCAGCTGCACGCACTTCTCGACGAGCTCAAGACCACCACCGCCGCGCTCCGACCGTTGCTGGCCGCCGAGCCCACCACCGAGAACACAGCCCACCTGGGCCGCGCGCTTCAGAAGTTGAGTGAGGCCCTGCGCCTTGCCGATTGCTTCGACGAGGCTCGCGCGGCCAAACGCGAAGCCATCGCCATCTGGCAAAAACTCGGACGCGCGAAGGCCGGATTTTTATGCCGGATGAAACTGGCGATGATCGACCATCAGGCCGGTGAGTTTGAACGGGCCGCCGCCGCGCTCGAAGCGCTGGAAGATGAGCTTGATCAGGGCTTTGCTATCTACACCGACTTTTTGGCCGAGGCCCGCGCGCGCTGCTACCACGCGCTGGGCCGACGCGATGCGGCGATCGCCCAGATCCAGCGCGCGCTCAAGGTGCGCATAGCGCGCGGCAACTCCCGCCACATCGAGGACACCCGCCATATCGAGGCGATCATCACCGCCGGCGGATGAAACCCGCGCGCTTACCCGTTACTGTCGCCGCATCGCCCTGTGACGACGCCCGCACCTTGCACCCACCGCACCTCCCCTGATTGAGCCGTACCATGTCTGAACATAAAGGCCCCGTCTCCCGCACCAAACGCTTCGCGCGTCTGGCCACGATGACCGCGAAAGTGGCCACAAACTACACCCGCGAGCGGGTGACCTCGGTGTTTCGCGACGAAGAGGCCACCGAGCAGGCCCGCCAGACGGCGAACCTCGCCAATGGCGAGCTCATCGCCAAAACGCTGGGCGAACTTAAAGGCGCGGTGATGAAGATCGGCCAGATGGCCTCTGCCGGCTCCGATCTTCTGCCCAGAGAGCTCTCCGAGCCTTTAAAAGCGCTGCAAAAAGATGCCCCGCCGATGCCCTACGAGGTTATCGCCGAGCAGATCGAGCGCGAGCTGGGCCAACCTCCCGAACTTCTCTTCAAGAGCTTTGAGCAGGAGCCCTTTGCCTCGGCCTCCATCGGCCAGGTGCATCGCGCGATCACCGACGACGGTCGCGACGTCGTGGTCAAAGTCCAGTACCCTGGCGTCGATGAGGCCTGCGACTCCGACTTAAAGCAGCTCAAATTTGTGCTGAAGATGAGCGGCATCAACCGCAACCACCGACGCTCCTTCGACGCCCTCTTTGAAGAGATCCGCGACCGCCTCCACGAAGAGCTCGACTACTGCAATGAGGCCGACAACGTGCGCCTCTTCGCCGAGCTTCATAAAGACGACGACTACATCGTGGTGCCCGAGGTCGTTGGCGAGCGCAGCGCTCAGCGCGTGCTCACCCTGACCTTTGAGGGCGGCGACCGCCTCGAAGAGCTCGCGACCTACCCGCAGGACGTTCGCGATCAGATTGGCGAGCGACTCTACCGGATGTCGCTCTCGCAGATCTTCCGCCACCGCGCGGTGCACGCCGACCCCAACCCGGGGAACTACGCCTTTCGACCCGACGGCACGATCGTGCTCTACGACTTCGGCTGCGTAAAACACGTCTCCGAGGAGGTCGCCCGCGACTTTGCCGACATCATCGCCGCCGGCATGAACGAAGATTACGACGCGATGGAAGACGCCATGGTGCGCATCGGCGCCCGCCAGGTCGACGGCCCCCCGGTCCCGCGAGATTTCTACGTGGCCTGGCGCGAAGACATGATGACCCCCTGCGTGAGCGAAGCGATCTACGACTTCGCCAACGCCGATCTGCACGAGCGCGCCCCAAAACGTCTGCGCGCGTCGATCAAATACATCAACAGCTTCCAACTCCCGGCGCAGATCGCGTATCTCAACCGCGTGGTCGGTGGCTATTACGACCACCTGCGCACCTTCACCCCGCGGGTGCCCTGGCGCGATCTGGTGGCCGATTATGTCTTTGAAGTCTCGTCGCTGGAGCGAAAGACAGCCTGGTGAGGCGGCCGATCCATCGATGTCAGAAACGAGGCGCTCCGGCGCCTCTTTTTTTGTGCTCGCGTAACGCTGCCTGATCGCGCGTGTCGCCCGAAAATGACGCACCCTCAACCCGACCCACGGTCGTTTATGACGCGCGTCAAAACGACCGTGGGTCAGGTTACGACACCCTAAACCTCCGCATAAACACAGGCGATCGACACCATCGACGCCTGGAAACTTACGCAACGCAACAAAACGCATGCGCAAACCCTTGACCTGGTTGGTCAACCAACTTAGCCTTCGATCATAAAATTGGTTGGCCAACCAACTCACAGCGGACCGCTCATGTTTGAACGCACCGACATCGACCACCTCCCCCGCCATCGCCGCCTCCTGCTGCTGGCGGCGCTCTACATGGCCCAGGGACTGCCCTTCGGGCTCTTCGTGCAGGCGCTTCCGGTGATCCTGCGCCAGCAGGGCGTCTCGCTGGAGGCGATCGGGCTGAGTTCTCTGCTGGCGCTGCCCTGGGCGCTGAAGTTTCTCTGGGCCCCCTGGCTGGACCGCGCCCCCGCCTTCGGGGGGCTTCGCGCCGCCGTGCCCCGACGCCTGGGCTGGCTGTGGCCCCTGCACCTGCTGGCGGCCGCGGCGCTGCTGGGGCTCTCCACCCTCGATCCCACCACCGAGCTCCGGCTGCTCCTTAGCGGGGTCTTTCTCATCAACCTCCTGAACGCCTCCCAGGACATCGTCACCGACGGCCTGGCCGTCGACCTGCTCCCCCCCTCGGAGCGGGGCCCGGGAAACGGCCTTCAGGTCGGCGCCTACCGCCTGGGCATGATCGTCGGCGGCGCGCTGGTGCTGGTGCTCATCGAGGCCGCCGGCTGGAGCACCGGGCTGCGACTCGCCACGCTCCTGTTGCTGTTGACGCTCTCACCCCTGCTCTTCGTCCGCGAGCTGCCCTCCCCGACGCGCCAGAACGCGCCAGTTCGGACATCGCCCTCCACCGAAGACACCCCGGCACACCTGGGCGTGCTGCTCGACTTCTTACGTCGCCCCGGCGCGCTGAGCGCACTTTTGGCGATTGCCCTCTACAAGCTCGGCGACGCCCTGGCCGCCGGCATGCTCAGGCCCTGGCTCGTCGACCAGGGCCTGAGCACCGGTGACCTGGGCAAACTCCTGGGAGGCTTCGGCTTTGGCGCCGGTCTGCTCGGCGCCGCGCTCGGAGCCTTTGCCGCCTACCGCCTCACCCGCCACCGCGCCCTGCTTCTGGGGGCGCTTGTGCAGGCCACAGGTGTCGCCCTCTACGTGCCCCTGGCCCGGATCGCAGCCGCCGGCACCCTGAGCCCGGGCGGGTCGCTGGCGACCGCCGTGGTCATCGACCACCTCACCGGAGGCGTGGCCACCGTCGTGCTCTTTACCTGCATGATGGACGCCTGCCGCCCCCGCCACGCCGGCGCCGATTACACCCTGATGGCCAGCGTCGTGGTGATCGCCACCGGCGCCGCACAAGCCTTTAGCGGGCTAAGCGCAGCCCACCTCGGCTACCCCTCTCATTTTGCCCTCGCCAGCCTCTGCGCGGCCCTAGGAGGCCTTGCAGCGGTCATATTGCTTCGCTCCCATCCTTTTCTAAGCACCGGGCCCGTCAACGCGCCCGAAGCCCCTCCCACACCGAGGCTCCCATGACCCGTGTCGCCCTCTACGCCGGTACCTTCGACCCGCCCACTCTGGGGCATCACTCCGTGATCACACGCGCGGCGCGCCTGGTCGATCGTCTCATCGTCGTGATCGCCATCAACCCCCTCAAAACCCCGCTCTTCTCGCTGGAGACTCGCCAGGAGATGCTTCGCGAGCTTGTGCGCGCCACGACCGCCCCACCCGACGCCTCCATACACCGCGCCAGCTCCACCATTGAGGTCACCACCACCGACGCGCTGGTCATCGACCTGGCTCGCCAGATCGACGCCGAGACCCTCTGGCTGGTGCGCGGCGCACGCACCCCCTGTGATTTTATCGAGGAGTGCCGCCTGGCCGATCTCAACCGCCAGCTCTGCCCCGGTCTGGAAACGCTTATCCTCCCCTCCCCCCCGGCCCTCTCCGAAGTCAGCTCCACCCGCGTGCGCGAACTTTTAGATCAGGTGAATCAAGGTCAGGCCCATCCACGACCTCCGACGCACCCCGGCTGCGTGATCGACCTCGCTGACACCTTGACCGACGCCCCCTCAAACGCCACCCTCAGCCTTCATCAGCTCTGCCACCCGAGCACCCTGCGCCTGATCGAGCGCCATCAGCGCCAGCGCCACGCAACCTTCAGCCCCGAGCCCCGCCCCGACCATGGCCCATAAGTCCACCGAAGAGCGCCGCGCCCAGATCACCCTCGCCATGCTGCGCGTCATGGCACGCCAGGGCTACGCCCGCGCCACAATCAACCGCATCGCCGAAGAGGCCGATCTGACCCCGGGGCTGATCCACTATCACTTCAAAGGAAAGCGGGCGATTTTGCTGGGCACCCTGGAGCTCCTTGCCACACGCCAACTTCAGGCGCTGGAGCGGAGCATCGCCGCAGCCTCCGATCCGGTCGACGCCCTCGATCGCGCGCTGAAGCTCTTCCTTGCGCGCGGTGCCTCCGAAGACCGCGAGGCCGTCGCCGCCTGGCTCGCCATCGGCGCTGAGGCCCGCCGCGAACCCGAGATCGCCGAAGCCTTCCGCGACGCGCTCACCCGCATCACGCGCCCCCTCATTGAGGTCATTGAGGCAGGCGTCGCCCGGAACCTCTTCGCCCTCACCGAGCCCCTCACCCCCTCGGGCGCCGCTGCCGCCATCGTGGCCCAGGTACAGGGCTACTTCGCGCTCGCTGGCGCCGCCCCCGAGCTCGTTCCCGAGGGAAGCGCCCAGCACGCCGCGCGTCAGATGCTCATCGGCCTGCTCACCCCTCACCCCACCTGAATCACCTCGCCCTGCCGCGCAAAACGAAGCTCCTCGATCTCCAGCCCCAACAGATCGTCGGGGTAATGCACCACCAGCATCTTCTCGCGCACCTCGGCCGGCAGCTCCATCAGCTTGTAGAGCGGCGTATGCGCCGGCCCCAGGCTCGTCTCGTGCAAGATCACATCGCAGTCTTTGAGCCAGTCGATCAACCCCTCATCGAAGGCCGTGTCGCAGGAGTACCCCAGGGTCACATCCCCGTCGCTGATGCGCAGCGCCGTAGTAGGCAGATGGTGAATCGTGAGCCGCGTCTCCACATCAAAAGGCCCCACCGCGCTCGGCGCCTCGGCCACGAGCTCGCAGAGATCAAAGTAGGTCTCGGGCCCGTAGTTCACGTACGCGCTGCCGTCCCACATCACCCCCAACGAGACCGCGAGGCGACGCTCCCAGAGATCCTTTAGGACCGCCTCGCTCGCGTGCAGCGGCAGCACACCCCCGCGCACAAAACGCCGGTAGGCCGCGACCATCTCCAGCCCGTTGACGTGGTCGCCGTGGAGATGGGTGAGGATCATCGCGCTGATCCCGTCGACATCCAGATACTCCCCATCTGCACCTTTCGGCGGCGCAAAGCGGTTCTCGGCCAGCGCACGGCGGTAGAGATCGGGGCAATCGACCGCCAACACGAAGTCGTCGCGACGCAAGAGAAAGTTGGTGCCAAAATGCCGGGTAGAGAACGCGTCGCCCACCCCGTTGATACATAGCTCAAAAGCCATCTCATCCCTCTCGGATCATCATCAAACCACCACCTCTCGGGCAGCGCCCTCACGCGCGAAACAATCGACACAGGGGCCACACAAAACCACCATAAACCCTTGAAACCATTCAACTTCCCACCAACCCAAGACAGGCCCTGCGTAAAAAAAACCGGCCTTCCGGCCGGTTTTTTTCAATCATTCTATATCGCGTTGTTCTGCCTCATCTCGCCAGACCGACTCAGCGCAGACTGATCTCAAAACGATCGGCGGTCGTGAAGAAAAAGTCCGTCTCATCGAGCCCTTCGAGCTGAACGGGCTGGTGACGCACCCGACGCACGACCATCTCCAGGGTGCCGGCCTCTTGCCAGAGGGGCGAAAGCGAGGCCTGCGGCACGCTGAAGGCGCCGTCATCGCCGGTCCGGCACTGCACGCGCAGGCGATCGGGACCGTAGCCGGCGCTGATGTCGATGTACACATCGGTCTGGGAGGGGTTGGCGGCGACATCCCATACAAGCTCCACGGGGCGCTCCCCGTCGACGCTGGCACCGGCCTGATCGCGCAGCTCCTGGCCGTTAAGCCCCACGAGCACCATGGGATCGGGCGCCTGCAGGGTGACGTCAAACGCCCCGGCCAGCGGACCTCCGGGGGCGACGAAACGGTAGATGGCGCCGGGGAAGTAGTCGAGCAACTCGGCGTCGCTCTCCCAGCTGTACTCACTGCCGTAGACCACGCCGTAGAAGGCATTGAGAAGATCGGGAAGACGCCGGGGCGGAAGGCTCGCATCAGTCACCGGGGCCTCCACCGCGATCGCCCCCACATCGAGAAGATGCAGCGAGGCGGCCTCACCGCTGATCGGCACGCGGCTCACATCGATCTGCTCGCAGCTCCCCGAGCGCAATCCACGCACCGGTCGCCACATCTCCAGGGCGTCGAGCGCCGGGCCCACGGCCACGCCGCGCGCGTCCATAAAGTGGGCCTGCACTGCCACGCCCTCGCTCTCCCAGGCGCGCGGGTAGAGGAACTCGGCGGTCAACGCCCCGTAGCGCACCTCTTCGGTGAAGTGATCTTCGACCGGAGCGCCGATCTCAGCGCCCGGCTCCTCATCGGAGCAGCCCACCAACAGAAAGAGCGCCAGCGCACTGGCGGCGATGTGTCGACTCGTTGTCATGCGCAAAAAGTCCTTTTCGTACAACGTCTCGTAGCTTCGCCAACCCTAACATGAGCCCGGCCGAGGTCAAGACCGCCGGGCTCGATGGCATATCCGCTTCGGGAGGCTGGCGCCCACCGCAAAGGCTGCGCTAAAGTTCAGACGCCATGCGCCCCGGCGCGATTCAACCCCGCTTCCCCTTCCCCTCCCCAAAGAGCCTTATGAGCACCTCCTTTGAAGGCACCCAGAGCTACATCGCCAGCCCCGAGCTTCGTCAGGTCGTCGATATCGCCTCCGCCCTGCAAAAGCCCCTGTTGATCCGCGGTGAGCCCGGCACCGGTAAAACCCTTCTGGCCTACGCCGTGGCCGAAGCCCTGGGGCTGAACCTGGTGCGCTGGCACGTCAAATCGACCACCCGCGCTCAGGACGGCCTCTACCACTACGACACCGTGCAACGCCTCAACGATTCGAGATTCGGAGAGGGCGATGTCAGCGATATTGAACACTACATTCGCCCCGGCGCGCTGGGACAGGCCTTTGAGAGCGAGGAGCGCACCGTGGTGCTCATCGACGAAATCGATAAGGCCGATGTCGAATTCCCCAACGACCTTCTCCATGAGCTCGATCAGATGCGCTTTACGATCAGCGAGACCGGCCGCGAAGTTGTAGCGCGCCATCGCCCGCTGATCATCATCACCTCCAACGCCGAGAAAGAGCTGCCCGACGCCTTTCTGCGCCGCTGTATCTTCCATTACATCGACTTCCCCAACCCGGCGCTGATGCGCTCCATTGTTGAAGTTCATCACCCCGGGCTCGATCGCCAACTGCTGGAGGCCTGCCTCAAGAAGTTTTACTGGCTGCGCGACCAACCCCAGCTGCGAAAGCGCCCCTCCACAAGCGAGCTCGTCGACTGGATCGGCGCGATGCTGCGCGCCGGACTCAGCGCCGATGTCCTCGACGATGAGATCCCCTTTCTTGGCGTGCTTTTGAAAAAAGAAGCCGACCTGACGCGTTTCACCCGGGGCCGCTGAGCGCCCGCGCCTGCCTGCTCGCCCGCCATCAGCAACGACTTCCCACTCGCCACACGATCGCGATGTTCATCGACTTCTTCTTTCTGCTGCGCCGCGCCGGGGTGCCGGTCTCCACCACCGAGTTTCTGGCCCTCTGCCAGGGACTCAACGCCGGGCTGGCCCGCGAGAGCCTCCACGGCTTCTATGTGCTGGCGCGCGCCACGCTGATCAAGCGCGCCGAGCATTTTGACCTCTACGATCAGGTCTTTGCGGCCTATTTCAACGATCGCCCCTTCCAGACCGAGCGCACCAGCAGCGAACTTCATGACGATCTGCTGGCCTGGCTCGACCAGGCCGCCGACCTCCCGGTGCCCTCCGCCGAGGAGCTGGCCCGGCTGGAGCGTATGAACCTCGACGAGCTTCGCCAGGCCTTCGAAGATCGCCTGGCCGAGCAGGACGAGCGCCACGACGGCGGCAACCGCTGGATCGGCACCGGCGGCACAAGCCCTTTTGGGCATTCTGGCCATCACCCGGCAGGCATTCGCGTGGGCGGCGCAAGCCAGAACCGCTCGGCGGTGCAGGTCGCCACCGAGCGACGGTTTCGAAACCTGCGCACCGACCTGGTGCTCGACACCCGCCAGATCAGCCTGGCGCTGCGCAAACTCCGCGACCTGGCGCGCGAGGGTCGCGCCGACGAGCTCGACCTCGACGCCACCATTGAGGCCACCGGGAAAAACGCCGGCGACATCGAACTGGTCTTTCGCCCTCCGCGTCACAATCGCCTCAAGCTGCTGCTTTTAATGGACGTCGGCGGCTCGATGACGCCGCACACCCACCTCACGAGCCTGCTCTTCTCGGCGGCCAACCGCGCGCACCACTTTCAGGCTTTTAAGGCGTTCTACTTCCACAACTGTTTCTACGAGACGCTCTACACCGACATGGAGCGCCGCCAGGGCACACCCACCGCCGAAGTTCTGGCAGCGGTCGACGATTCCTGGCGTTGCGTGGTCGTGGGCGATGCGGCCATGGCCCCCACCGAGCTCACCGCTCCCGGCGGGGCGATCGATTATTACCACTTCAACGAAGAATCAGGCTGGACCTGGCTCAATCGCCTGGCCGAGCGGGTGCCCCGCACCGCCTGGATCAACCCCGACGATCCACGCTGGTGGGGAAGCTACACCACCCGCCAGATTGGCCGTCTCTTCGAGATGTTCCCGCTCACGCTGGAAGGGCTCGATCAGGCCATTTCGACCATTCGTTGATCCTCCAGCGATCAACGAAGGGCCAGGGACTGCGTCAATAGCGCAGCACAAGCCCGGCGCTCTGCTCCACGGCACTGGCCCAGCGCCGAAACGCCTCGTAGTCCTCGGGCATCACCCGCTGGCGCGGCAGCGCCACCTCGGCCTCCACCCGTAGCTCCCCACCCTCCAGCCAGCTTCGACGCCTGTAGCTGCCGTACGCACCCTCCAGGTTGAGATCGGTCGCGCGCAACGTGGCCTCATTGAGGTTGGCCCCATCGGGCAGGCGCAGGCGAAGATCGTAGGTCTGATAGCGCTCATACCCCACGCGCATCGGCAGCGCGCGTCGGTCGCGAGAGGCGTAAACACTGGCGAGCTCTTCGCGAAAGAGCGTGGTATCGATGCGCCAGGTGGCGTCGACCTGCCGCGCAAAATCCTCGCGGCTCAGCGTGATCTTCAACCGAAGGGGAGCATCGACCTCCGAGGCATTTTGCACCTCGTACGCATCCACCCGGGCACCGCTGAAAAGCTCCTGGGCTATCGCATCGACATAACGATCGCGATCGGCCTCATCGCTCCTGGCCCGCAACGCCCCGCGCACCCGCACCGCCCTCATGCCCCCGTAGGTGTAGGTCGCCTCCGCACGCAGGGTGCCCTCCGGGTCGATCGCGCCCTCAACGGCGATGGCACGCGCCGGCAGGCGACCGTCATCCCCCTCAACGCGTACCTCTTCGTACTCGGTGCAGCTCACACAGAGCGCCGGCTGGCCCTGCACATCGCCGTCGACCGCTCCGAACATCGCATCGGGGCCGGCCGCCTCCAGCCACACCACAGCCTCACTCTCGGGGAACACGACCCGCAGAAGTGGGCGCCGGTAGCGGCCAAAGTCACCCACCGGATGGCGAGCATCGGGCTGCTCCTGGCCCCGCGCCAGATACAACTCGGCGTCGACCCCCATCCGCCGGTAGAGCGTGCGCAGCACCACCAGGGGGCTGCCTCGCCACAGTTGCACGGCGTGATTCGCGTCAGTGGTCAGCGCCAGCGGGCTGGGCTGCGCGAAGGCTTCAGACACCTGATAAAAGATCTCGCGCACCTCGACATCGGAGGCCTTCTGCCCGGCGC
Organism: Lujinxingia sediminis; assembly: GCF_004005565.1. Taxonomy (NCBI): domain Bacteria; class Deltaproteobacteria; order Bradymonadales; family Lujinxingiaceae; genus Lujinxingia; species Lujinxingia sediminis. The sequence continues at coordinate 113,036 of NZ_SADD01000007.1, forward strand.
GTAGCGGGCGTCCCAGCCAGCGCGCGCCCTGCTCTTCAAGCGCCGGCCCCACACGATCGCTGGCCATCATCGCGTTGACCACGTAGCGGCGGTCCGACTCGATCGCCCCGCCCTCCACGCCCACGTGGTACTCCTGCACCCAGGGCAGAAACTCCTCACTCGACACACTGAGGGGCTCCGGGGTGGGACGTCGCTGGTCGGTGGCCACAAAGCGCACGCCCTTGATCCCGCCGATCTTCACCGGCTCAGGGCCAGGTGCGCCGTTGGCCGAGATAAACCCGAGATCGTCGGTGCCCAGGAGCACGTACTCGCTGTGGCGCGTGGAGATGTCCGCCATCCGAAAGAAAAAGCGCATGCCCTCGATATGGGTGCGAAACGTCCCGGGCCCGGCATGCTGCAGGTAGGCGACCTCGATCATATCGCCCGGCTCCAGCCCGGGCATGCTCAGCGTGCCCTTGCCGGCGACCTCCTCGGGCACCCGCACCGCCCCCGACGCTTTGATCGTGCGCACGAGCACCTGACGCGCCCCGCGCGGAAGCTCCACCTCGGCGTAGCGGTCGATCGCCCCGCGGGTCATCAGGCGCACGACGGTATGGGTCAACGTCCAGCTCGATCCGTCCGGGAAGTATCGGCGCGCAGCGTAATCGAGCACGTAATAAGCCTCATCAAGCGCCATGGCACCGGCCTCGGCCCCGCGCTCTGAGCCAACATCGAGGCCCTCATCGGCCGGAGCAACCGGCGCGCGGGCAAACTCCGCGCGCGCCGCGACAAGCCCGTCGGGCATCGCCTCCTGCAGGGGCAGGCTCCCGTCGATCTCGTGAATCATCCAGTCCACGCGGGCCGTCGAGCCGTAGCGCTCGCGATCCCTGGCGAGCGCCGCGCGCGCCTCCTCGTTGCGCCCCAGGCTTAAGAGCAGGTCGGCCTCAGCCAGCCACAGGCGCGTCTCCCAGGGCTGCACGCGGCGAGCGTTGGTCACGACGCTGAGCGCCCGCTCGGAGTCGTTGATGCCGCGTAGAAAACGGGCGAGTTCCACCTGGCGGGCGACCTCCAGCGGCCGGCGAGCGGCCTGACGCTCAACCCAGGCCAGGCGCTCCTCAAACGCCTCGCCGCGCGCCTGAACCCACGCGCCATAAAGCGCGGGGCAGGCCTCCCACCCCTCGGAGATCTGCGAGGGATGTGGCGCATAGGAGCGCAGCGCATAGAGATCCTGCAGGCTGGAGGCACCTTCACAGTCGGAGGGGGCCACCTCGATGACCTCGCGCCAGGCTTCCTCGGCCACCGCGCGCACGCCCTGGCCGGCCACGTAGGCAGCCCACGCCTTGAGCGGGCCGATATCGCGCAGGTTCCCCTGCGCATCGACGGCCTGATCACGTGCGGCCTCCAAGACCCGGCGGCGCTCCTCATCGCTTCCGCCGCGGCGCAACCTCTGCTCCAGGGCCACAAGCACGCTTAAGAGCTGCGGTCGGAGCGTGTGGGCGCGGCGCACCGCCATCAACGCCTGGGCCTCGCGCAGATCGCCGGGAAGATCCCACCGCGTGAGCACCTGTTCGGCCTTCAAAAGCTCGGCGGGCGCCGGTAACACGCCGTCAAAACGCGCCTCCAGCTCACGTACGATCGCCTCAAACGCCTGCGGCTGATGTGCTTCCAACGCGCTGGCGGCCGCCCACCATAGCCCGGAGACACCGGCCTGCTCCGGCATCGTCGCCACCCCGCGAAGTGGCTCCACCTCCCAGCTTCGCTGCACCTGCCCCATCACCTCGACCGGCCCCACCTCCGGCCGCTCCCGCACCGGCGGCGTCTCCACAAAACGCACACGCTCCTCCCCCCACACTGCCCCGGCAGCAGGCACCACGCGCAGATCGAGCCTGTCGCGGTAGCCCGCCTCATAGGCCAGCTTCACCAGCACCCGATGCATGCCGGGCTCAAGGCGCAGCCGACGCACGTAGCGCCCCGCCTCATAGTCCTCTTCGCGATGCTCCAGCACCTCCGTTGTGCCGACCCAGACTTTCGTGGCGGCCGAGAAGTCCCCAAAAATGGCCACCTCCTGCGCCTCTGCTCCGGAGACCTGGAGCGTTGCCTCCAGGTAATACACGCCGCTCTCCCCCAGTCCCAACCCCTGGCCCGGACGCTCCAGAGCCACGCGCCGCGTGGGCTGCCAGTTGGCCGGTGAGGGCCGAGCGATCTGGGGACTGCGGTACTGATCGCCGAGCCAGCCGCCCTCTTCCGGCGAATAGGCTTTGTCGAAATCCAGAAGCCGCCAGGGCGACATCAGCGGGCTGACGCGCCACTGAAGCGGCACCCCGGCCGCGCGGAGCGCAAAGGGCTCCATCGCATCGCCACGCTCCCAGCTCGCATACGCCACCGCCCGGGCCAAACGACTGAGTTCCAAGCGCGTGAGCAGCCCCTGCCTCTCGTAGCGCACCTGGCCCAACCAGGCCTCCAGACGCTGTGGCCCCTCGACCACCTCCTCAACCAGCTCCACCAGGCGCAGCGCCGCGTAGCGCTGCAAGGGGTGAGGCGAATGCTCGCGAAGCATCGTCGAGAAGATCGTAAACGCCCGCTCTTTATCGCCCTCCCACAGCGCGATCTCCCCGGCGCTAAGCAACGCCTCCACCCCGGCGGCGTCCTCAAGACGATCGACCTCCGCGCCAGAAAGCCACGCCTTGAGCGTCGTCTCCGATGGGGAGTCGCTCTCAAAGCTCCACTCCTGGGGGACAGGACCAGGACCACCGGCACAGCTGATGGCCAGAGCCATGATCATCGCGAGCACAAGCGCTCGTACCATCTTTTGAGCACTCTTCATCGCACACCTCCCTCACCCACCAGGCGAATCGTCTGATTGAGCGCCGTATGAAGCTCACCGACGAAGGCCCGAAACGCCTCATACTCCTCGACCGGCACCCGCTGGACCTTAACGCTGAAGTCCACCTCAACCACCAGGTCCTCGCCGGCCGTCGAGTAGCTCACGCGCAGATCTCCGAACTTCGAGCGCACCTCCACCTCCTCGGGCACCCGCTCCACCCTGCGCCCCTGACCAAGCACGTAGCGCATCTGCGTGCTCTCGGCGAAAGGCACGCGGAACATCCGATCCTGGCGCCGTGTGCCCTCGGCCGCATACGCCCCGAGCGCATCCTCCGGCGAGGCCAGCGGATAGAGATAGCCCTCACCCTCACCACGCACGACGTCGCCCAGTTCGGCCTCAAAACGCACCTTCGCCGGCGCGCCCAGAGTCTCAATGCCCTCATATTCGGCGCGCGTGAGCCTGACCCCCGGGTAACGCCTGGCGAGCTCCCTCTCGAATGCCTCATCGCGGCGTTGGGGATCTTCGAGAAGTTGGCGATAGCGCACCGCCCGCGACCCCACAGCCTCGACCTCACCGCGCAGCACCGGGCGCTCGCCACGAAGATCGATCTCCAGACGCTGCGCCAGGCGGTTCGTCTCCGGCGCATCGATCGGCATGGCAACCCAGCGGGTCTGACCGCCGTCTTCGACAATCAGCGCCTGGGCCCCCTGATCCATCGAGGTCAGCTCAAAGGCCCCGTTGTACTCGGCGGTCGCATCCAGAAAGACATCGAGGCCGGGCACATAGGTCACCGCGTGGTTAAAGACGTGCATGCTCGCCACCGACCCGTCGACCTCCCCTAAGCGGCGGGTCCGCACGAGCACCATCTCGGCCTCAACACCGGCCTCTTCGAGCATCACCTTGAGGAGCGCGGCTTTGTCTTTGCAGTCGCCGTAGCGATTTTGCATCACCGCCGAGGTTCGGTAGGGCTTCCAGCCGTGGATGCCCAGTCCCACATGCAGATAACGGGTGTTGCGGGCCACGTAGTCGTAGATCGCCTCGACCTTCTCCTCATCATTGCCCAGCCCGGAAGTCAGCCGACGGACCTCTTCGCGAATCGCATCGTCGACGACGAGCTGCTCCTCGATGAGCCCCCACCACCAGCGCCCGATGGCGTCGTAGTCGGCTTTGTTGGAGACCATGATGTAGTCGTAGATCTCGGTATAACCGGGCTGGTCATGCTCGGTGTAGACCCGAGGCACCTCGCGCAGCTCAAAACTGCGCGACTTCATGCCCTCGACCGCCTCTCCGGCCGGAGTGACGCCATCGCGAACCTCGTGGGCCAGCGCCGGCGGCCGAAAATAGAGCTCCCAGCTCTCGGGATAGAGCAGCGCGTAGCGCACCAACGCCGCCGGCCGGCCGTGCTGCACGTAGCGCACCGCCCCAAAATAGTCGCCGCGGAAGTTCTCATTGGCCACCTGATGGACCACGTAGCGATACTCCACCAGATCGCCCACCTCCACATTGCTGGCGCGCAGGTTGATCTGCTCCCGATCGTTATACGTCGTCGACTGCTTGCGGGCCTGGCCACTTCGCCACGCGTCGTAATCTTCGCTGAGCGTGCCGTCGGCCTTATGCACGCGCACGCCCAGCACCTCCACGCGCTCATCGCCCGACTGAAAGGAGACGCCCAACTGCCGCGCGCTCTGAATGCCGCGCGCGTCGATCACCCGCTCCACCTGTTGCACAAAACGGCGAGCAAGCCCGGTGGGCCCGACCTCGACGACCGCCTGATCGATGAGGATGTCGTAGTCGTGGGGGCCAGGCGGGTGCGCGTCGGCCAGGGCGCGCACATCCTCTTCGATCCAGGCATCGTAGAAGTTCGCACCGGGCGGGCGCATCAGCTCGGCGCGGGCGCGCAGCGCGCTGTCCTGAGGCCGCAGGCTCAACGCCTGCTCCATCGCCTCGACCACCCCCGCCCGGTCCTCCTGCAGAAGTCGCAACTCGGCCTTACGCTCCCACAACGACGACTCGCCAGGGTTGCGCGCGATCAACGTCTCCAGCACCTCCCCGGCCTGCTCAAGCTCACCGGACGCCTGCAACGCCCGGGCCACCTGCAGCCCCCAGGCCGACGACCAGGGGTTGGTCGTCCAGCGCTCCCGGGCGATCGTCAGCGCCTGGTCAAGCTCCCCCTCGGCCAGGGCTTCTTTCATCATGTCCCAGCGGTACGCGCCGGAGAATTGCGTCTGGCTGAGCACCCTCTCGCGCAGCTCGCGAGAGCGTCGAAGATCGCCTGTAGCCTGTTGCACATCGATCATCGCGCGTGCCCAGGCCACAACCTCCTCGCGATCGCCCTCCTGAGGCCCCTGCCAGCTCTCCAGAAGCCCTAGAGCCTGCCCATCAAGCTCACGATCTTCGTAGAGTTTAGCGAGCGTCAGGAGAGCTTTGAGCGAGCCAGGGCGCGCCTTCACGACCTCTTCAAGAAGGGTGCGCTGACGCTGCCACTCAGCCCGCGCGCTGCCTTCGCCGTAGGCCGCCGCAAGGGCCAGCGAGACGCGCTCCCACAGCGCATCGTTGGCCGGAGCAAGCTCGCGGGCGCGCTCCAGGAGGCTGACCTGCCGCCAGCGCTCCTCAAAGAGCGGGGCGGCTTCAAGCAGCACCTCGGCTTCTTGCGCCGCGCTCGACGCGCCGCCTTTTAGCTCGGCGATGACCCCGCGTGCCACATCCCGCCAGGGAGCGGCGCTGTCGGCGGGTTGCAGGCGCTGCCAGGCGGCCGCAGCCCGGATCTTTGCCAGCGGGCTCGCGCGCCGCGACGCCGTGGCTTCGCGCACGGCATAAAGTGCGCCGGCGCGCGCCTCCGGCGCGCTTGCACGCATCGGACCGAGCGCCACCCGCGGGGCCTCGGCCCGGTGCTCCACCTCGGCCAGCGGCTGCCCCCCGGCATCGAGCAGGCGAGCTGACCACGCCAGGCTCCCCTGCCCGGTGGAAGCGAGCTTGACCACCACTTCATGGTCCCCGGGGCTCAGGCGCACAGGCCAGCTCTGCACATCGAGCCCCGCGCCCCGCTCCCCATCATCGCCGCCCACCTCTCGCCCGTCGATCCACACCCGGTAGGCACCCGCCGCCCCCACCAAAAGCTCCCCGCGCAAGGCTTCATTGAGATGCACGCGGCTCGCCAGAAACACCACCGCGGAGGTCGAAGGGGTCACGAAACTCCCCAGGCTAAAGGCACAAAAATAGTCGGCCGGCGCAAGCTCGCGCCAATCCACCTCCCCGAAGCGACCTTCATAGGGACCGCTCAGCTCATGCTGTGGTCCGATCTCCTTATAAAACCCCTCCATGGAGGGGTTTTCCAGCGGCCCGACCAGCGACCAACGCGTCAGACACCCGGCCTCACTGGCCAGAAGCTCGCCTTGCTCATCCCCTTGTTCCATGCGGGCGCGAGCCAGCTCGCGTTGGACCGCAAACGCCACGACCGGCCAGCGCGACGCCGCACCTGACGCACGCTCAAGCTCGGCCTGATACACCTCGGGCACCACCATCCCCCGCGCCTCTTCGAGCCGGTTGGCGAGCCCCAACGCCTCCCCCTCAAAGCGGGCCTCTTCAAGCGCATCGACCAGGCGCGCAAGCTCCTGCGCATCGCCCGACGTCACTTCGGATTGCGCCCACGCTGTCGCGCCCCAGAGGCATACCAGCGCCCCGCTCACCACCGCCCCAACCCTCGTGCCAACTCTCATCGCCGCTCTCTCGATAGAACTTCGCAGGTCTCGCTTACATGCACCTGCCAGGCGGACCGCCTGTTTCTAAACACCTGGCGCATGCTCCTGGCCACAACCCCACACCCTCCCCCGGATCTTCCAGCCGGGTCCGCTCAGCCCTGCGAGTTCATCGCCCCCGCTTTCGTCAGGCTAGCGCGTCGTGCGCTTCACCCACGTCCGGCCCGCCACAATCAGCGCCAGCACAAACAGGGCCTTCAGCCACCCGGCAACTCCGCCTTCGTCTGACGCGTCATCGCCCCCGGTCTTCGCATCGTCCAGGGCCCCATCGACTGACTCCACCGCCGCGCCCTCCTCCAACGGAAGGTTCACCACGTAGGTCGGAAAGGACACATCAAAGACCATCGGCCAGACCCGATCGCCGGCCTGCGCGCGCCCCATATGTCGGTAGCCTCCGGGCCCCTCCATCATCACCCGATTCTCCAGGGTGATCGCCCGCGCCCCCGGCTCACAGCGCGAGCCCACATGCAGGTGCACCCGGGCGTCCTGCCCCATCAGGTTCACGAAACGCGAGCTCTCCAGCTTGCAAGGCGCCTCATCGGCCCACACCCGCAGCCGCCTGACCATGTACGACTCCAGCTCCTCGGCCCCCTCTTCAAGCCGCGAGCGCTGGAGCTCCTCATCATGCCCCACCCACCCCATATGGTGCCCCAGATCACCCGCCGAGATGCTCACCAGCTGTTCGACCAACCCGCTCTCGGCGTGGATCTCCACCAGGTGCGTGCTCTCATCGCTCTGGTGGGCGAACGCCAGAGGCATCCCGAGCAAGAATCCCGCCACCATCGCTCCAACCGCATACATACTGGCCCATCGCTTCATATTCAGTCTCAACGTCTTCGCCGCTCCCTCTCAAAGATGTACACCGCACCTCCCTCACAGGCACAGACCAGACGCCGAGCCGAGAGGCTCAACGCGTGAATCGGCGCCGGCACCTGCACCTCCTGCACCGGCTCGCTGCCCCCGGGCGCATAGATGAGCATGCGCCCGTCTTCGCCGCCGGTCACCAGATACCCGTCCTCGCGGTAGGCCAATGCCCGCCCCTCACCATGATGCCCTTTGAGCTTACGCGCTCGACTGTCTCCCTGGCGCATCACGCGGACCGCCCCGCTGGCCTCCACCCAGGCGACCTCTCCCTCAAACGTGGCCAGCGCCGTGACGCGGCCCTGCCCTTCGAGCTGGTCGATCAAAAAGCCCTGGGCGTTCCAGAAGCGCACCTGTCCGTCGGCGCTGGCGCTGATCGCGCCGCGCGTGCCGAAGGCCACCGCTGTCACCGGGCTTCCGTGAGGCGCTAGCCTCCCCACGCATTGGCCGCTGGCTACGTTCCACAAGCGCACGCGCCCTTCCTCATTGCCGGTAAGCACGCGGCGCGCCGCCACATCGATGGCCGCACAGCGTAGCGCGGTATCTCCCGTGGCAATGGTCGCCTCGGCCACCCGCGAGGCCTTGCCCAGCGCGGCCCGGGGCAACATCCACATCCACAGCTCGCCAGACTCCGCCACCCCGCAGAGCGAGGCTTCATCGCCCAGAAAGGAAAGCGCCACCAGCGGCCCCTTCACCTCGAACATCATCTCAAGCTCACCGCGGGCCTGCCACAACGTCAGGTCCCGACTTCCGCCGCAGAGGGCCATCCGCCGACCGCTCTCCACGCTGGCCAACAGCAGCGGTCCACGCTCCTCAACCCGCAGCTGCCGGGCTGGCGCATAGTCGCCCAGCGCGCCGACTTTGCGCTTCAAGATCGCCATACCCGGTGCGGCCGCCGTGGCCCTGTCCCAGAACTCCTCCAGGCTCAGGCTCAGCCGCTGCGCACCCTTCTCGCGGGAGGCAGCCGCGACCTCGGGCACCACAAGCTCATCGGTGCGCGCCGCTCGCCCGGGCTGAAGTCGCGAGGAAACCTCCGAGTCGGCCGGCCCCATCAGGGGTTCCGGCACGCTCTGCGCGCTGGTCGACGCATCCCCCAGGGTCATCTCCGGCAGCGCCTCTTCGCTGCGCAACATCCCGCGGACCGGTTCGCTAAAACGGTCGCGCCGCGGCGCCTCCGCCTCACTGGCCCCGGGTCCTCGTCCGTGGGTCTTCTCGCGCCGCGCAAACGCGCTCACATCCTGCACCTGTGTCAGCTCTTGACCCGGTCCCGGGTCCCGCACACCACCAGGTGCATGAAAAAGCCCGCCCCACATCTGCGTGGAGTTACCGTAGGCTTCATCCACCTCGGCCCCGCTCTCCTCGGCCCCGCTCTCCTCGACGATGCTATCCGCCCGCGGAGCGACCGGATCATCGTCTTCGACCTCGAAGATCGGCGTCATCTCCTCGCCCGACACCGCCGGCTCAGCCCCCTCGCGAGCCGGGGCACCGCGGCGTGCGGTGCGGTGGAAGTTGCGCTCCTCGGCCCAGGGGGCCGAGCTGGCCACCGGAGGCAGCGCATCGGCGTCGAGCATCTGCGTGGCCCCCTCCCAGGCATCTACCCTATCCTCCTGTTCTTGCTCGACTTTCAGGGGATCCACCGTGTCCCATCGAGCCTCACTGGAGGCGGTCGGCCAGCGCGCTACGTCCTCATCATCACGTACCGCCTCATCACGCACCGCCGAGCCCAGAAACGAGGTCAGCGTGCGCGCCCCGGAGACCTCGCCAGGCCGCTCGTCCACCGCCAACACATCCGCGCGCTCCATGGCCGGGCCATGCTCACCAGCGCTCTCCCCGCCCGTCGCCTCCCTGAAGGGCATCCGGGCGTCACGCTCGTCATTCCCATCACGCTGGTCCGTGCCGACAGCCTCCTCGCCACTGACACTGGCGGCCACCTCCGGGTGCACCTCAACACGACCGGTGAGCGCATCGTCTTGCAGCGCCGCGATGCCTGGCGAGGTCACAGACGCGCCGTCTTCATCCATCTCCGCGGCGGCCGCCAGCGCCTCCACTTCGGCCACACGCAGCTCATGGGTACTGTCGGCACCCGACGCTTCCGGTGAATCCTCGTCCACTTCGGAGGGCGCAGAATCCCCCTGCAGCGAGGTCGCTGCCACCACGCGCTGCCCCGGCACCACCGACTCCGAGACAACATCTTGCCTGCGCCCCTTCGACCTCGCGTTTGCCTCCTCGCCGGCAGACACCTCATCAGCCTCATCCCCGCCCGGCAGGCCACCCTCGACGGCATCACTGGCGGACGCCTCCGGCACAACTTCCCCTGGTGAGTCCTCGCGACCAGGCTGTACCGCCTGGCCCTCTTCCCCCCCAAAGGCCCCGAAGACCTCATCAAAAGCCAGCTCGTCGGGCACCAGATCGGCGATGGCGTCCCCCGGCTTAACAGGCACCGGATTGTAATTCGGATCCACGCCCATGGGTTTCGGCATCGCGGCCGGGCTGGCCGCTTTCGCGCCCGGGCCCCGAACCGCCTCCGAGGGCAAGTCGAAGGCCTCCCCCATAATATCCAGAAGTCGACTCTCGGAGTCGGCTGCGGCCGCGCTCTCCCCCTTCATCTGCTGCTCAGCTCGCTCGGCCTCCTCTTGCTTCAACTTCAGCGAGACCGCCTTAAGTCGCGCGCGCAGCGAGCGTTTTACGGCTTTTGGGGGCTCGGGCTCGGGAGGAAGGGTTGCTGGCGAAGTCAGCACCGGCTCGACCGCATCCCGGGCAGCAGCTACGCCGCCGCCATCGTCGCCTTCCGCGCTCTCCTCGCTCTCCTCGGGCTGCGAAGGCTCCGTCTCTACGATCTTCGAGATGGCGTCACGCACCAGATCGCTGAGCCCGGCACGCGCTGCGTCCATGACGAGCGGCGAGTCTGCGGCTGGCTTGAAACGCGAGGAGAAGGCAGCGTCGGAAGGTCCCGACTCGGCCTGTGCCGCACCATGTACTGACGCTACCGGGGCGGAGGCCGGAGGCTCGGCAGGAGCAGCGAGCTCCCCATCATCGTCCTCGGGTGCCTGCTCCGGCATCGACTCCGAGTCAGCGCTCGCCACCATCAGCCCCGCGTCGGTCAGCTCGCGGACGCCTTCGGGTTCGCTGAGCGGGCCGGACTCACGGATCGCCGCGCCCGGGCTGATGTCGGGTTCGTCGGCGGACATCGTGCTCACAAGGGGCGATGTGGCGGGACGATCAAACGTGCCGCTGTCCGGGTGCTCGTTGCTCCAGGTGTTTAACCAGGAGTCCGCCTTGCCGACCTCCCCCACCTCACTGAGCGCATCAAGGGCGTCTTCGATCGCGTCGAGCTCCGCGTCGAGTTCATCCAGGGAATCGGACTCGACCGGAGCATCGCTTTGAGACTCGCCATCACCCTCGACAGATTCACCTATCTTTTCAGACAGATAACCCGAACCGCCCCCCTCTACATCCGCCACACTGGCGGCCTCATCCTCCCCATCGAAGCGCTCCACTGCAGACACGCCATCGGAGCCACCGGAAGGCGTCGAATGCTCTAAAACCTCGGAGCCCGCACCTGGCCGAGCCCCCTCGGAGTCCTGCGCAAAAACACTGCGGGCGGAGTCTATCGCGTCGTCCATCATCGCCAGAGCGGTGCGGTGCACGCCATCCTGCCAGCGCTCTCCACGGCCATCAAAGCGGCGCACCGTTGCCGTGGCCAGCTCCGCCTCATCGCCCGCCAGGCCAGCGTGAGAACTCTCCGTGCCCACCCCGAAAGAGGCCAGGTCAAAGCGGCCGCCCAGCTCAAAGCGCTCCACCGGCGCGCGTCCCAGCACCACCTCGCAACGCATGGTTTTCAGCGACCAGATTCGGGCGGTGCGGTCGCTGGAAAGACTCGCCAGGCGCCCGCGCCCCAGCCACACCATCTCGGTGACCCAGTCGGCGTGCCCGCTGAGGACGCCTTCGAGCTGCCCCAGGGCCCAGTCCCACACGGTGAGGCGGCCGTCGTAGCTTGCGGCCACCACCAGAGTGGTGCGCGGCACGGCCATCAGGCGCACGACGTAGTCGGCGTGAAAGCCCATCAAAAAGCGCGGTTTGAGCGGCGTGGCACCAAAAACCCCCACGCAATTATCCCAGGAAGCGCTGATGATGACGGCGTCGCCGCCGGCCCAACACACGTCGTCGACCCAGCCGGCGTGGTCAAAGCGCACGGCCTCCAGGGGCTCTTCGGCCTCCAGATCCCAGAGGTAGACGCCGTTATCCATACACCCGCTGGCCAGGCGACGATGATCGTCGGAGAAGGCCAGCGCCAGGGGCCAGCCCCCCGAGCCGCGAAGCTCGCGCACAAGGTTGAGCTCCCCCTCCTCGCCGAGCTGGGTGGACCAGATCGCGATGAGGCGGTCGCGGGCGGAGCTGGCAAGGCAGGTGCCGTCCTGCGCAAAACTCAAGACTTCGATTTTGTCGCGATGGACCGCGCCACGGGCCAACTTCGGGGCGCTCTCTCCACGGAGTCCCAGGAGCAGCACCTGGCCGGACTCGGCACCCATGGCGAGCTGAAGGCGATGCGAGTTACCCCGGTGGTGGGCGGCACAAACCAGCCTTAAGCCAGTGTCGACGCGCCATAACGAGCGCACCGCCGCCTCACTCCCCTCCTCCATCAGCTCACTCAAATCCCAGCCAGCGACCTCCCCGCCGCTGAGCACCGTGACCAGCACCTGCCCCTCAAGCGCAAGCCCCACGACCTGGCCTACCCCGTCGAGACGCAACTCGCCGGCGGCCTCTTCCTCTCGGGGGACCTCCCCTGCAGCGGTATCGGGTCGGGCTCTCCAGATCTGCACCGGCGAAGAGCCCACCGCCATGGCGAACAGACTCGACTCGGGGTCGTGTGCGTACAAGGGGCGCTGTACCATATCCCTCTACCTTCGACTGCGACGACACGCGCTTCAAGGGCGAAGCCACGCCTCCCACCCGACGCTGCCAGCGGCGACGAGCGCGTGGCCCCCGGCCGCCACACAGCTGTGGGGACGGCGAAACTCTACGACATCGCCCCCACGCTGAAAAGACCGCCACCGCATCCGCACCCGGCAACTCTCCCTCGACACCGCGCACCGAGTCGGCTTGAATATGACGAGCATCTCAACGTCTCTCGCCCACCGGGCTCGCCACACACCTCCCCCCCCGACGATCGAGCTTCCCCTATGTTTTATGCGCCCCGTCGGCCTGCCTTTGCCCCTCTGCATCTTCTGGCGTTGCTCATCGCGCTGCTCTCCTTGAGCGCCTGTGAGCAGCTCCAACAGGTCGCCGAGTTCGTCGACTCGATCAGCACCGGTGCCCCCTGCGAGAGCGGACTGGAGTGCCTGGGTGGGTATTGTTTTGAGGAGGAGCGGGGCTTCCCCGGCGGCTACTGCTCCGAGCTCAGCTGCGAAGAAGAGGGGTGCCTGGGATTCTCGTCCGAATGCCTGGTGCTGCCCCTGGAAGGCTCCAGCGGCGCGGCGGCCTGCTTTGAGCGTTGCGACCGCGATAACTCCTGCGAGCGCGCCGGCGAGGGCTACACCTGCACGCTGGTCGACGACACGCCGGTATGCCTTCCGGCCGACCTCGCGGTGGGAGGTGAGCCCGGCAAGCCCGGCGCGCCCTGCACCAGCGATGTGGCGTGTGAAGAAGGTCTGACCTGTCTGACCAACCTCTACGGCGGCACCTGCGCACGCATCGGCTGCAACCCCGACCAGGGCTGCGAGGATGGCGCCTGCGTCACGCTCAACCCGGAGGCCGCGGCCGACGACGTGGTCTTCGCCTGCATGGCCGCCTGTCAGCGCGACGAAGACTGCCGCTTTGGCTACACCTGCCTGGCCAATGACGAGAGCGAGCCGAAATACTGCCAGGAAAACGAGCAGCCCGAAGGCCCCCGAAACCCCGATGGCGCCGACGACGGTGAGCCCTGCGGCGCCAACCTGGGCTGCAAAGGCGGAAGCTGCATTCGCGAGGTCGAAAAAGACCAGGGCGAGGCCTCCTTCCCGGGCGGCTACTGCACCACGCGCTACTGCGGCGATGACGAGGACTGCAACGGCGGCATCTGCCTTGTGCAGAACAACCAGCCCACCTGCATGGCCGGCTGCGCCACCGATTCGGACTGCCGCCAGGGCTACAGCTGCCGCACCGGTCGCGAGGGCCGCTCCTTCTGCGACTCCACCACCGCCCCGCCCGAGATCGATGCCAGCGGCGCCCCGGCGCTCGAGCTGGTCTGCGGCTCCCAGAAAACCTACCCGGTCGAGGTGGAGGCCGGCGCGGTGGGGTTCTTGCTCACCCCCTTTAACCCGGGCGGACTGGCCATTGAGCCGCGCACGCTGCGCCGCCCCGACGGTTCCACGCTCAACATTCAGAACGACTACGCCTTTCACGCCATCAACCCGGCGATCCTCACAAGTCTTGCACCGATGCTCTTCCCGGCCACCAACGATACAAGCCTGGCCAACACGTTTGGCGGCGGCACCTATCAGATGGGCGTGGCCTCCAACGCCTCGGAAACCTGCCACTACGTCATCGCCCAACCCTCGGCCGGCCGCACCCTGCGCCTGCGCTTCTACCTTGTGGGCGTGCCCGGCTTAAGCGCGGCCACCGCTCCCTCCAACCGGGATCTGCAGCAGGCCATCGCCACCATGGCCACCATCTACGACGCGATGAATATCGAGGTGGAGGTCGCCGCCTACGCCGAGCTCTCCGATGAGCTCACAGCCTCCTACAGCATCATTCGCACCCTGGACGACGCCTTCGATCTGGTGGCGCTCTCCGAGGCCCCGGGCACCACGCTTGATGAGAACCTTGTGGTCAACGTCTTCCTCATTGACGACTTTGCCGTCGAAGACTCCCCGGGCCTTCTGGGCATCTCAGCCGGGCTCCCGGGGGCGGCCGGCCTGCACGCCAGCCCCGCCTCCGGCCTGGTCTTCTCGACGGCTGGCCTGGGCGAAGATAACGCCACCATCGGTCAGATCCTCGCCCATGAAGTCGGCCACTATCTGGGACTTCGCCATACCACCGAGCACCTGGGGAGCGCCCAGGATCCCATCACCGACACCCCGAGCTGTCTCTTTCCTAACCTGGGCTATTTTTGCGACGACGCCGAAAACTTCATGTTCCCCTTCTCGCTCGGGCCCGATCAGCGCCAGACCACCGCCGGCCAGTCCTTTGTGCTGCGACGAAACCCGCTGGTGCGCCCCTGACACGCGCCATTGAATCTTAAGGTCGCGCAGCCGGTCTTACCCCTGCGCGACCTGAATCGCCTCTACGTTGCCCACAGCCCTTCCCGGGAATGTTATGCATCCGACACCACGCACACCTGTCGCCCTTGCGCTTTTTCTGGGCGCGCTCCTGCTGGCCGCCCCCGCCGCCGCGCAGTCCTCACCGACCCATGGCGACCACGACCTCCCCACGCGCTCCGATCGCGATGAGCCCGCGCCTGACGCGCACGGCGCTCCCCACGCGCAGGGCGCTGAACGTCTGGCGTTCTTGCTCTCCGGCTTTGAGCACGTCCCCGATCGCCCTGAACTCGACCGGGTCGGCACTCCCACCGAGGTCGTCGGCTGGCTCAACGCATTCTTGCAAAACCCCGCCGAGCGCACCGTGATCCGCCTGCGCGCCCTCGATCTCCTCAGCCTCTATGTGAGCGAGGAGGCCCGCGCCCCGCTTGCCAGGATCGCCGCGGCCAACCACCTCGCCGACGACCACCCTCTCGATGCCTCGGCCCGCACCCGCGCGCAGGCTCGCCACCGCGCGCTCACCGCGCTGGCCCGAAACGAGCATCCCCGGGCCTTTGAGATCTGGCGCGAGGCGCTCGCCAGCGATGACATCCAGATTCGCATCACCGCCATCGGTCTTCTGCGTCGCCACGCCCCCGAGCGTGCCCTGCCCCTCCTGGAAAAGCTGGCCTCCGAAGACACGCGTCCCGCCGTACAACGCGCCTTGAATCGCCCGTTCGGGGGAACCCAACACGCCCCCACGCACCGGATCCCATAAACCCACAACACCCCGGAAAACCTCGACTTTTAGCGCCCTCTCTCGCCCACCTCACGCGTGCACAAGAACGCCGCCCCCCGGGTTGCCTGCACCGCGCAAGTTCAGTATCCTTCAGCTTGATGATGTCCCCCTCCATAGTGATACGTGATCTTCGCCCGCATCCACCTCGTTGACGGGCTCGCGAGCCATGCAACCCCGGCGCGTCCCTTAAACCCGCTGCTGACGGCGACCTGATGACCGACGAGCATCCCTACGACCACGACGATCTCTCGGAGAGCTCCGAGGCGACGATGATCGTCGACGCGAACACGTTGCGACAGGCCCGCGCTCAGCAGAAGCAGGGGCGCGACCAGGCCTACCTCATCGTGATTTCCGGGCCCCACACCGGCAAGATGTTCAAAGTCGACAAGGACCAGGCCACTCTGGGCCGCTCCTCGCGCGCTGAACTCCACGTCAACGATGTGGGCATCTCGCGCAACCACGCCCGCATCATCACCTACGGCGACGACGTCTTCGTCGAGGATCTCCAGAGCGCCAACGGCACCTACCTCAACGGTGACCGCCTGATGATCCGCCAGCAGCTCAAAGACGGCGACAAGATCACGCTGGGCTCCACCACCATCCTCAAGTTCACCTACCACGATGAGCTCGAGGAGAATTTTCAAAAGCAGATGCTCGACGCCGCCCTGCACGACGGGCTCACCGGCATCTACAATAAAAATTACCTGCTCAACCACCTCTCCACCGAGTTGGCCTTCGCGCTGCGCCACGGCACCTTCCTGAGCGCGGTCATGTTTGACGTCGACCACTTCAAGCCGGTCAACGACACCTACGGCCACCTGGCCGGCGACATGATCCTCAAAGGCCTGGCCGAGATCACCTCCGGGGTGCTGCGCAACGAAGACGTCTTTGCCCGCTACGGCGGCGAGGAGTTCACGATTGTCTGCCGCGGCACGCCGGTGGATCAGGCCCAGGCCCTGGCCGACCGCGTGCGCATGGTCATTGAGCGCCACGACTTCGTGTTCGAGGGCACGCACATCCCCATCACCATCAGCCTGGGTGTGGCCGGCCTGCCCCACCACACCGCCCGCACCCCCGAGGAGCTCATCGGCCTGGCCGACCAGGCCCTCTACGACGCCAAACGCGGCGGTCGAAACCGGGTGGGGGTGGCGCCTTTTTGACGGGGCGAGCCTCGGAATGACGCTTGGTGGCGATATGAGGGTTGGTGATGATGCAAGCCTCGGAGTGACGCTTCGCGATGATGCGAGGGCCGGAGTTACGCACGGCGAATTTGTAGGCGCACATCGAGATCGAGCGAACAATGGTTGGGCGTAAGACAGCTAGGCAGAGTTATTGGAAAAGCCCGGGCGGGAGCTGCGGGCTTTTTTGTTTTCTCACCCCATCAACAAACACTCGCACCTTTTCGTTGCCATACATAGATCCTCGTTGCCGCCTATCCAAGGCTTTGTCAGCTTAGCTGATGGATGTTGTCACCCATATTTCGCCAAATGTGGCGGACAAAGCCCGTTGTCCTCCATGGATGAGCGACAAACTCCGTTGTCGCTCATGAAACGCGAAATATGACGGACAAACCGCTTTGTCACCCACCGGTGAGAGGCAATAGCGTTTGTCACCCATGAAACGCGTTTCGTGGGTGACAAACCGGTTTGAGCTTTATGGGTGGGGGGACAAGTTGCGAGGTGGACGTCGTTTGGGTTTCCAGAATCATTTCGACTAATCCATTACGATGCGCCTCCGCCCATTCGGGGTAGACAAACGCACAGATTTCCGGCATTGTAACAACTCGTTCATTTGTGCATCCGGGTGTGAGATATACGTGGATTAAATAATCCACAATTGCAATCTTGGGATAAGTTTCATCCATCAAAACCTAAGCAATTATGGAGCAAAAATGACTGATGTAGTGTCATTTCATAATCCTGATCGATATATGACTGATTTACGACATATTCTTTCTCAAGGTCGAAAACGAATTGGTATTCTACTTGGCGCAGGTGGCCCAGTATCTGTAAGAACCGATGAACACGGCGAAATATGCACTAAAGGAGCGCCATTAATCCCCGCAATTGCAGGATTAACCAATCAAGTAAAACAAAGCCTCAAAAAGGACGATAAAGATCTGTTAGAACTTATTGAATCGGAACTCGATCCTCCTGCGAACATAGAAGCAATTCTGTCTCGTACACGAGCTTTCGCAAAATTATTGAAAACTGGCGAAATACATAATGCCACAGGACCCCGTTTCAGCAGTTTAGCTGAAAACATTTGTAAAATCATTGCCGACATTGTGGAGGTTGATCTTCCTGCTGGCGACAATGCATATACTCAATTAGCCGCTTGGATTTCAGGAACAGAACGCCCCTATCCAATTGAGATATTTACCCCAAACTATGATTTATTAATAGAGACGGCATTGGAGCGAAATCGTATTCCATACTTCGATGGATTTGTCGGCTCTAAGGAACCGTTCTTCGACCCCACAGCCGTAGCAAAAAATGCTTTACCAAGTCGTTGGGCTCGACTGTGGAAGTTACACGGCTCACTTGGGTGGGAACAAAATACAAAAGGAAGGGTAATCCGAAGAGGTAACAATAGTGCAGCAACACTCATTTACCCTGATCACCTAAAATATGATCATACACAAAAACAACCATACACTACACTATTTGACCGATTACGCACTTTTCTATCGTCGAGCGACTCTATTCTTATAACATCTGGATTTTCATTTTTTGACACACACATAACCGCCGTGATTGAAGAAGGACTTTCCGCGAATCCAAAGGCGAGTCTAATCGCGTTTCAATTTAGCGAATTGCACCACGAAAGATGCGCGATTGACCTAGCAAAACGGCGGCCAAACATGAGTGTATATGCATTAGACGGCGCTGTCATTAACACAATTTCAGCCAAATGGAAACCTGAAGAATATCCAAGTAAGAACTGGGAGCCTATTCGAGACACATTTTGGCGCAGCGGAGATCAACCTGGTTTTATCTTGGGAGATTTTACTTCTCTCACAAACTTTCTTATAAATTCCAACTCAACAGACTTTATGCATTCCCCAACACTTAAAAAAGACAATACTAGCGGACTTCTGGCATCAATAGCTACGTTAGCCAAGGCGGAAACATGAGTGCACTACCTACGTTCATTGGTCGGGTTACAGAAGTTAATGGGTCTGCCATTAATGTACAAATATCAGACTTTATTTCTTCGGGCCTCTCTATAATTCGAGGCACAACTTATAGGATTGGCCAGGTCGGCAGTTTTGTACGGATTCCTTTAGGGTATATAGACCTCTTTGGAATTGTCAGCGAAGTTGGCATGAATGTTATAAACACTACAACAGAAGACAATATAAGCGGTGGTGCTAAATGGCTACGAGTCCAATTGGTCGGCGAGGCACTTGGCAATCTATTTGAAAGAGGAATCGGACAATATCCAAATGTTAATGATGAAGTCCATGTCGTTACCGAAGAAGATCTACGTAAAGTTTACGGCGCTCCCGGTACAGGACAGATTCCTATTGGTAAACTTTCAGGCGCCGAGAGTATCGAAGTTTGTTTAGATTTGGACAAGCTAGTAACCCGACACTCTGCCATTTTAGGTTCTACTGGCTCAGGCAAGTCAACAACCGTCGCAAGCCTCCTCCGCTCAATTGTAGGAGAAGACAAAAAGTCTTACCCAAGTTCCCGGTTACTTCTTCTTGATGTACATGGTGAATACTCAAATGCCTTAAAAGATATAGCAAAAACATTCCAAATCAACGCTACTCATAATGCGGAAGAGCTGAACGTTCCATTTTGGGCACTTGAAACCAGCGATTTAATTCAATTCATAACCGGCGGCGTAGATGAAAAACATGAAATCTCGATTTCGGACAAAATTCTTTCGTTAAAAGAAAAAACTATTCAGCACCAACCAATCCTATTTTCAAGCAATCATCCTATCAACATAAATACCCCCATTCCGTTTAGCCTTAATCAACTTTGGTATGAGTTGATTGACTTTGAATTAATGACCTTTCATGACACCGCTTTAACACAGTCTACTCATATAAAAAATGGGAATGCTCTCACATTAACCCCTCCCTTATACCAACCTCACAATGCGGGTTCGAAAGGCCCTTATCTAAATCGAAATGCGTTGGGCATCAAAAGACAGTTAAACATATTACGCTCTAAACTTATAGATCGCCGCTTCGACTTCTTGCTAAAACCAGGGGCTTGGACACCTGATCTAAACGGAAAAACAAACAAGACCTTAAGTGATCTATTAGAAAGTTGGCTCGGCCACAACAAACCCATTACAATTTTAGACTTATCTGGCGTCCCCAGTGCAATAATGGAACGCCTTATCGGCTCAATACTTAATATTATTTATGAGGCGATATTTTGGAGTAGAGAGAAAAGCGAGGGCGGGATTGAAAGACCACTCTTAATTGTTATGGAAGAAGCGCATCGCTATTTATCTGGGTCTAATAAAAACTTTGCAAAGGAAGTTGTTCAAAGAATTGTTAAAGAGGGAAGAAAGTTTGGGGTAGGTGCAATGATAGTAAGTCAACGCCCATCAGAAGTCGACGAGACAATTCTTTCCCAATGTGGCACATTTTTTTCCATGCGCTTGTCGAACCCAACAGACCGCGGTAAAGTAGCTGGAGCAATGCCCGATAACTTAACGAGTCTCTCAGATATGTTGCCGGTGTTAAGAACTGGAGAAACGATTGTTGTTGGAGAGGCAGCACGCTTACCGTTGAGATGTAGAGTTCGATTACCCGCCAAAGATATGTGTCCAGATAGTGGTGATCCCTTGGTTTCTGAGAAATGGAAGCTAAAACGACGTCAAGAAGACTACCGTCGAGTGGTGGCATCATGGAACGCTCAATCTCCACGAGCGGTTACTCATAATCAGACTATTGTCAGGGTGCCCGTAAGCGACGGAATTGATACGCCTACCCACCAAGAACATACAGAACTTAAGGAGGATTAAATGGAAAGAGAATTTGTTCATTCATCAAATGTCGTTTCAGTTGGCTATTCAGAGTCGGAAATGATTCTTGAGGTAGAATTTCACGGCGGTTCTGTCTATCAATATTATGGGGTTCCTGAATTCGTTTACGAGGAGATGATGACTGCTCCCTCAAAAGGAAAGTTTTTAGCTGCGCAGATAAAGAATCAGTATGCTTTTTCCCGAGTGGAGTGAAGGACCACCAAGGCCACGGATCAATGTCCCTATCCAATGACGTGTGAATGTCAATTTATTATGTGGGTTAATCTTGAAAACTGCCTAATCTCGCAATTTGTTTTCTTGCCCTCCCCCCATCTCCCGGTACCCTGCCGGGGCCATGCATCCTTTACTCGCACATATCCATCCGGCCCTTCGCACAGCACTTCTGGCCTGGCTCACAAGTCGGGCGGCGTTGTGGGCGGCGCTCTTGCATACGGGCACCTGGGAGTCGCTGCGCCTCTCAAACTCGGCGCCTCTCTCCGGGGTCTTAAGCCACATCTTCGAGGTGGCTCTGCAGACCGCGCCGGCCGGTGCCGGAACCGCCGCGCTCACGCTCGCCCCCTGGGTGCTGCTGGAGCTTGCCACGCTCTGGGCCGCGCTGTGCGTCTACCGTTTTGCCCGCAACACCGAGCTTCCGCAGGTCGCCGAGCGGGCAGCGTGGCTCTGGTGTTTTAATCCCCTGCTGGCGCTCAACGCTACCGACTGGACCACCTCGATGGCCGCAGCCCTGGGCGCCGGTGCCCTCGCCTCGATGGTCACCTACGCGCCGCGCCGCGGAGCCTTTGCGGCGCTGGTGGCGATGGGACTTCGCCTGGAGTTTGTGGTGATGTGGCCGGCTATGATGATCGCGGGCTTTAAGGCGCATCGACCCGGCAAAGATCCGCAAGACACCCCCTGGCTGGGGGCGGTCGTGCCGCCTCTGGCCTTTGCGGGCTGGATGGCTGTGGCCTGGCATACCGGCCAACTGCGCCATCTTCATGGCGATGCGGCCTGGCGCGACTTCGGCGCGCTGAGCCTCCCGAAGACGCCGGAGATCTTACTGCTGGCCTGTGCGCTGGGCGCAGCACTGCTCGCCATGCGCTACGCCTCGCGCCACCCGGGCTGGTATCTGCTGGCGGCACTCCCCGCGCTGGCCTGGCCCTTTTTGCAGGTGCCGGCGGCCTTTGCCGCGGTGACCTTCGCCTGGGCTCTTCCCACCGCGGTGCATCTGGCGCTGGCCACCGACGATCGTGCCGTGGAGCGCCCCCTCTTCGCCGGGCTGATCATTGCGTTTATGCTGTGTCTGCCCGGGGTCTCCATCGGGCCTATCTAGCCTGCCGACGCCCGGCCGTCTTTCGGCGAGCCGCATCCCTCTTATCCCCGAGGCCTTATGGCCAGCGACCCGACCACCCGCATCTACACCATTGAGCGGGTGCAACACTGCGACGATCAGCAGCGACGCCATCAGCTCGACGACCTCCTCGTCATCGAAGAGCCCATGGAGCTGCGCATCGACTACGCCATCGCGGGCAAACGCGCCTCACGCAGCCTGGCGATCACGATGCGCACCCCCGGCGATGACGAAGACCTGGCGCGGGGATTCTTGCTGACCGAGGGCATCATCGCCTCCGAAGCCGATCTCGTAAGCCTCAAACGCTGCACCGACGGCCAGGGGGAAGAGAGCCCCAACATCTGGCGCGCCACGCTGGCGGCGAGCTGCACGTTTGATCCGGGCAAGCTGCAGCGCAACTTCTACAGCACGTCGAGCTGCGGGGTCTGCGGCAAGGCTTCCCTTGATGCTCTCCACCACCAGGGTGTGATGCCCGTGGCCCCCGGCCCCACCCTCAATGCGGCGCTCCTTTTGCAACTTCCCGACCTGCTGCGCGCCGCTCAGGCCACCTTCGATCGCACCGGCGGCCTGCACGCCTGCGCCCTCTTCAACGCCCGGGGCGAACTTCTCGATCTTGCCGAAGATGTCGGTCGCCATAACGCGCTGGACAAACTTCTGGGCCGCGCGCTGCGTCGAGGCGAACTTCCCTTAAACGATCGTATCCTTGTCTTGAGCGGTCGCGCCAGTTTCGAGCTGATCCAGAAGTCGCTGGTCGCAGGCATCGGGCTTGTGGCCGCCGTCGGCGCTCCCTCCTCCCTTGCCGTCGACCTCTCGGACACCTACGCTCAGACCCTGGTCGGGTTTCTGCGCGACGCCCGCTTTAATGTCTACACCCATCCGGCGCGCCTGACCTGATGGCTTCAATCATGCAGCACATCCACCGAGTGAGAGCAGCACGATGAGCGACGACACTTCGTCCAAAAATTCGCTGGCCCGAATCACGTCGGCCGATCTGAGCGACTACAAAAAAGCCGCCGGCGGCCTCGACGCGCTCATCTCCACCACCCGCCATGTTCTGGAGCAGCCGGGCCTGATTCGCGGCACCCGCGCCCTGGTCAGCCTCAACCAGACCGAGGGGTTTGATTGCCCGGGCTGCGCCTGGCCCGACCCCGACGACCGCTCCACCTTTGAGTTCTGCGAAAACGGCGCCAAAGCCGTCGCCGACGAGGCCACGCGCTTTAAGGTCGGACCCGGTTTTTTCGAAGCACACAGCATCAGCGACCTTCGTAAGGAGTCCGACCACTGGCTCAACAAGCAGGGCCGCATCACCCACCCGATGGTGCGCCGCGAGGGCGCTGATCATTATGAGCCCATCGCATGGGACGAGGCGTTTTCGCTGATCGGCGACGCTCTGCGCGAGCTCGATCACCCCGACCAGGCCATCTTCTACACCTCGGGGCGCACCTCCAATGAGGCGGCCTTTCTCTACCAGCTGCTCGCGCGCCAGCTGGGCACCAACAACCTGCCCGACTGCTCCAATATGTGCCACGAGTCCAGCGGCACGGGCATGAACGAGTCGCTGGGAGTAGGCAAAGGCACCGTCTCACTCGAAGATGTCGAGACCACCGACGCGCTCTTTATTTTCGGGCAAAATCCCGGGACGAACCACCCGCGCATGCTCAGCGCCCTGCAGGCTGCCAAACGCCGCGGCGCCACCATCGTGGCCATCAACCCGCTCAAAGAGCCGGGGCTTGTGGCATTTCAGCACCCCAAAGAGCTCTACCGCCGCCCCACCGACCTGGCTGACCACTACCTGCAACTTCGCACCGGCAGCGACATCGCGCTCCTCAAGGGCCTGATGAAATGCCTGCTCGCTGCCGAAGAAGAACGCCCCGGCGAAGTTCTCGATCACGACTTCATCAACGCCCAGACCTCCGGCTTTGAGGCTCACCTGGCCGACCTGGAGGCCACCTCCTGGGAGACGATCCTTGAAGAGACCGGCCTTGAGCGCGCCGAGATCGAGGCCGCAGCCCGGGTGGCCATTGAGGCCAAAAGCCTGATTGCCTGCTGGGCGATGGGTTTGACGCAGCACAAACACGGGGTGGCCAACATCCAGCAGGTCGTCAACTTTCTGTTGATGCGCGGCTTTATGGGCCGCCCCGGCTCCGGCGCCTGCCCGGTACGCGGCCACTCCAACGTGCAGGGCGACCGCACGATGGGGATCTGGGAAAAGCCGCCCGAGGACTTCCTCGATCGCCTGGGCGCACACTTCGGGTTTGAGCCTCCGCGCGAACATGGTTTTGATACCATCGCCGCCATTGAGGCGATGGAAGCAGGCAAGGCGCGGGTCTTTGTGGCCATGGGCGGCAACTTCGTGATGGCTGCCCCCGACACCGAGCGCACTGCACGGGCGATGGAGTGCTGCGAGCTGACCGTGCAGATCTCCACCAAGCTCAATCGCTCCCACCTGCGCACCGGCAAGACCGCGCTGATTCTCCCCTGCCTGGGGCGCACCGAGCGCGATATGCAGGCTGGCCGCCCGCAATTTGTCACGGTCGAAGACTCGATGAGCGTGGTACGCGCCTCCCGCGGGCATCTTCCCCCGGCCAGCGACGCGCTCTTCAGCGAGCCTCGCATCGTCCAGAAGATCGCGCAGGCTACCTTTGAGGCCGACACCTCGCCGGTGAACTGGGATCGCTTTGAAGGCCCCTACGATCCGATCCGCGATGCCATCGCTGCGGTGATCCCCGGTTTTGAAAGTTTCAACCGCCGGATCCGCAAATACCCCACGGGCTTTTTGCTGCCCAACGGCGCGCGCGATCGCGACTTCAACACAAGCACCGGGCGAGCGAACTTCGTGGTAAGCCCCATCGAGCCGGTCGCGCTGGACGAGGGTCAGCTGATCATGATGACAATCCGCTCCCACGATCAGTACAACACGACCGTCTACGATCTGAACGACCGCTACCGGGGCATCGCCAACAAGCGACGGGTGGTGTTGCTCAACCCCGGCGACATCGAGCGCCGGGGGTTGAGGGTGGGTGAAACGGTCGACCTCTTCAGCCATTTTGAAGGAGAGGAGCGTCGCGCAGATGGCTTCGAGGTCATCGCCTACGACATCCCGCGCGGATGTGCGGCGACCTACTTCCCCGAGGCCAACGCGCTGGTGCCGCTTGGCCACTACGCACGAAAGAGTCGCACGCCTGCCTCCAAATCGGTGGTCATCAGCCTGAAGACCTCGACCTGATTCATAAGCCTGTTCAACTTCTGAACAGGCTTTTTTTATCCGGGCAAAGGCTCACCGCGCCTGCTCCTCCTCGATCATCTGGCGGGTCTCATCGTAGGCGCGCTCGGCGGCAGCCTGGGCCTTTAAGCGCACTTCCCGAGCCTTCTGCGGGGAGATGCGATCAAGCAGGTGCATCTCCATCGTCACATCCCGCACCTCCCGGGCGGCCTCCCCGCCGCGCTCCGAGCGCATGAACTGCCAGGCACAACGCTGCGCGCCGGCGGCCCGACCGTACACCGCGTAGCGCTCCTCCACCGAGGGGCCACGAGCACGCCAGCCGGTGCGCACCTCCAGCGCGCTCAGATCAATGCTCACCCCCTCAAATCCCTCCTCCCAGAGGTGCTGCTCAGCCCAGGGCAACAGCGCGCCGCATCCCAGCGGATACACCATCGCGCGAACCCCCTGTTCAAGATGCGCCTCGTAGGTCTGATCGCGCACCTGGCGCGCGTATCGCTCCGGGGCGCTCACACACCCCACCATGGACGCAACCAGCACCAGGACCGCCACGGACCCCGCTCGCCACCTTGATCGCCCACCTCCCTCTGTCTTCATCACCCCTCCTCGCCGCCCCTGTTCACAGCCCCACAGACCTGTTCAAGATCCCTGCACCGCCTGCATAGTGCCTATCACACCTGTTCATACACCTCTTCAAAACACAACATTCGGCACTTGAACACCCCTGAAGAACGCTATTTTTGAAAACTATTAGGTAAATGACGCGTCGTGTCTAAATTTTAGAACATCGACAAAAAGCACGGACTTTCAACACCTTAACACATCAACCCCCTGTCTAAGCGGGGGCAATGGGGGAGAATCTACCGATCTTCGCTGGGAATACGTGCGAACTTTGAGTATGTTCTGAACAGGACATCGGGAGCAGGGCCTGTTCATAAGGCTTTCAAAATTCGCGAACCGTCAAACCTCGGACCTTCACCATGATGACGTAAGCGCAGTGACCACGACGTTTTCGCACCCAAATCACTTCTATAATGAACGGGATCTTGCATATGAACATCGAATCAAACGTCACTGAACGTCAGCCCTCCAACCTGGCCCACCTCTCGGGAGATCTGAGCCTGCCCATGCTCTCGGAGAGCAAGCTCAACATCAGCGCCGATACCGACGCGACCAGCGCCTACCTGATGCGTCTCAATTACATCGAGCCGCTTCCCGCCGAAGAACAGCAGCAACTCGCCGAGCGCTACGTCAACGAAGGCGACGGGGAGGCAGGGCGCATGCTCATCCTGACCAACCTGCGCCTGGTCGTGAAGCTGGCCCGCGAATACTCCCGCCGCTGGTCCAACCTGCTCGATCTGATACAGGAAGGTAACGTCGGTCTGGCCGAGGCGCTCAAACGTTATGACCCGTACCGCGGCGTCAAGTTCACGAGCTATGCCCAGTACTGGATCCGCGCGATGATCCTCAACTACCTGATGAATCACGTGCATCCGGTTAAGATCGGCAGCTCGCGCGCCGGCCGCAAGCTCTTCTACAACCTCAAAAAAGCCCGTCGCGCCCTGATCAAAGAAGGTCATGAGAAGCCTTCTCCGGCGCTGATTGCGGAGTACCTGGATGTGGATGAGAGCGAGGTGGTGCGCGTGGCCGCCCAACTCGACGCTCCCCCGGTGCGTCTGGATGCCGAGGCTCCCGGTTTTGAAGCCACCACCATCGGTGAGCGCATGGAGTCGGATGCGGCCACCCCCGAGGAGCTCGCCAGCGACCGCGATCTTGCCACCCGCCTGCGCGGGGCCATCGACGCCTTCGGCCGCCAGATCGATACCGATCGCAAACGCGCCATCTGGTTTGAGCGCATGATCGCCGAAGATCCCAAAACCCTCGTCACCCTGGGCGGGGAGTGGGATGTCTCCAAGGAGCGCATCCGTCAGGTGGAGGTGCAGATCCGCGAGGAGTTCCGCAACTTCCTCTTCGAAAATCTCGGTGAGAGGGTGGAACTGGAGTTCCTCGAAGCGATTTAAACCTTCAAGGATCCCCCGGAATCTCTCCCACTGCGCCGCCGGGGTCGCCACCGTCGGCGCCGAGCTCCGGGAGAGTAACGACCGCCCCCACTCGGGGGCGGTTTTTTTGTTCACGCTGGCTGCCGGCATGAAATCATTTCGCTTCAGGTCCTGCATACGGTAACCTTGCGCCATACTTGAGGCTTTCCGGTCCGCTGACTTTTCTCGCCAGGCAGGCGACGTCGGGCCGTACCTCCAGAAGTTTCATAGCCTGCGCCAGAGCCAGCCGTGATGCCTTCTTCCCTCAACGCCACCCTGCGCCCCGCTCGCATCGCCACGATGCTCTCGCTGGGCTACCTCCTCCCCTCCCTGCTCTACATCGTCGTATCCTCCACACTGACCTCGGAGGTTGCCACCGACCCGGAGAGCGCTGCCACCATTGAGATGCTCAAGGGCTCGCTCTTTGTCCTCGTCAGCGCGATGCTCATCGGGGCGCTCTCCTACTGGATGCTCAGCCTGGTGCAACGGCGCCAGTCCGACAGCCAGCGGCTGCGCGAGGCGCTGCTCAGCGCGGAGCGGCGCGCCACCACCGCGCTGCTGTCGGCCTCGGTGGCCCATGACGCCCGCAATGAACTTGCCGTACTCAAGAGCAACCACCAGGTGCTGGTGCAAAACCCCGACCTCTCCCCCGAAGATCTCGAAGATCTCTACAACGACCAGGCCCTGGCCATCGAGCGCCTCGAAGCGCTCACCGAACGCCTGGTGTTGAACTGCCGCAACAGCATTGGCAACACGCCCCACCAGGCCGACATCAGCGAGCTGATCCGTCAGGCCACTACCGCGCTGCACACGCACACCAAACTTCGCGACGTCGATCTCCGGCGCACCCTGCCCAAAGCGCTCTCGCTGAAGACCTACCCCATCCTCGTTCACCAGATCATCATCAACCTGGTGCTCAACGCCGCCGAAGCCATCGACGCCGCCACCATCAAAGATGGCGTCATCCACGTCATCGCTCGCAGCGAGGGGCAGAAGGTCATCCTGGAGGTGCATGATAACGGCCCGGGCATCCCCGAAGATCTGCGCGAGGCCATCTTCAGCGCCTTTGTCTCCACCAAAGCCGAGGGCAATGGTCTGGGGCTGATTTCAGTGCGCGCCTGCGCGTCGAGCCACGATGGCGAGGTCGACATCGCCACATCCCCCCTGGGCGGCGCGCTGGTACGGGTGAGCCTCAACCCGGTGGGAGATGCCCCCTTTGACAGCGCCCGTTTTCATCGCGCGCTTCTGGCGGCCTCTGCCTGATCGGAGGCGTCGCACCCGGGTGCGACGGCCTCTTCTAAGACCGCCCTCATAACGCTATGCTTGCGGCGATCCCTTTTGAACCCATGTGTATTATCACCTACCGGGAGATCCTTATGCATACCCTCCGCACCCCTGCGCTCGCCATCGTGTTGGGCGCAGCGCTGCTGGGCCCTGTGGCCTGCCAGGACGATGATCCGACCACCGAGGCCGACACCGGCACCGATGTTTCCACCGACACGGGCACCGATGCCGACGCCGATCCCCTCAGCGATGACCAGCGCACCTTGCTTGATATCGAAGAGGTTGAGCGCTGGGAGCTTCCCGCGCTCAGCGCCCCGGTGCACGTGATCCGCACCGAGGGGAACATCCCCCACATCTATGCGGAGAATGACGTCGACGCCGCGCGCGTCCAGGGCTTTATCACCGCCCGCGACCGCTACTTCATGATGGACCTCACCCGACGCCTGGGTCTGGGAGAAGTCAGTGCGTTGCTGGGCGACGCCGCACTGAGCATGGACCTTGAGACGCGGCTCAACGGCTCGCGCCACGTCGCCGAGCGCATCCTTGAGCAGGCCACCCCCGAGATGCGCCAGGTGATGGAAGCCTACGCCGATGGCGTCAACGCCTACATCGCCCAGGTCGAGGCCGGAGCACTCCCGGCTCCCAGTGAGCTGGAACTTCTGGGCGGCATCCTCGGGGCCAGCGATCCGGTTGACGCCATGCAACCCTTTGAGGCGCGGGACATCGCCGGGCTCTTTGCGACCTTCATCTACGAGTCCAGCTACGAGACCGGAGACATGGGCCGGGCCGCGGCGTATGCACAGCTCGAGACGCTCTTTGAAGGCGACGCCTATGAGGAACTTCGCCGCGCCGGCGCTCTCGAAGACATCTGGCTCAACGCTCGCCCGGTCAAGCCTCTGGCCGCAGGCACGTGGGGCCCGCCCAACACCACACCTTCCACCGGGCTTACGCTGACCCCGCGCGCCGGCACCACTCCGAGCGTGGAGAGCGGCCTGATGGCGCGCCTCACCGCGAGCCTCGACGACTTCCAGGAGCGGCGAGGTCTGCGCAGCCACGAGAAGGGCTTTGGCTCCAACGCCTGGGCAGTCAGCGCCGAGGCCTCGGCCACCGGCACGAGCCTCTTTGCCGCCGACGGGCACCTCTCCCTGGGCATCCCCTCGATTCTCTACCACGTCGGCCTCGACACCACGGTCTTCGGCGGCACCGACCGTCCCCACCAGTTTGGCCTGGCCATCCCGGGGATGCCCGTGGTGCCGGTGGGCACCAACGGGCAGGTCGCCTGGAGCTTCACTCAGCTCTCCGGAGACATCACCGACTGGTACTCCGAGCAGATTCGCCTCGATGAGAACGGCCTGCCCGCCGAGACGCTCTTCGAAGGGGAGTGGCGCGCAACCACGCGCATCAATGAAGTCTATGAGATCGCCGACGTCCCCACCCTGGACAGCGAAGGCCGAACCGAGACCATCGCCCGCTATCAGACCTTCGACGATCGCTGGATCATCGATATGGAGGGCGTACCAGCCGACCCGGACGAGGAGCTTGAAGCGGGTACGTCACTGGTGCGCACCCACTCCGGCTGGGTGATCCCGGCCGATGTCAACAATGACGGCGCCATCGACGCCATCAGCTTCGCCTACGTCGGCCTGCAAATTGGCGACATCATCGGCACCTTCGATCGCATGGCCCGCGCTGGCAACATCGAGGACTTCCGCCAGGCCACGCGTGGCATGATCGCGACCTCGCTCAACTTCGTGGTCAGCGACGCCCAGGGCAGCGTCCTCTTCTCCGGGCATCAGGCCGTGCCCTGCCGTGACTACCTCCCCCGCTCCGAGGACGGCGTCTGGGGCGAGGGCGCGCACCCGGCGATGCTCCTCGATGGTACGACCTACGGGAACTTCCAGATCCCGCTCATCGACGGGGTCATCGACAGCTCCCACCAGGATGATCCCTACCGCTGTGTGATTCCTCTCGATGAAAGTCCGGCGCTGGCCAACCCGCCTCAAGGCTTTGTGGCCACGGCCAACAATGACCCGGTGGGCGTCTCGCTCGACAGCAACCTCTTCAACGGCCAGCGCTACATTGGCGGCCCCTGGGATGTGGGCTTCCGCGCCGACCGCATCAGCCGCGAGCTCACCCGCTATATCGACGAAAACAGCGCTGATATCGATGCCATGGCCGCCCTTCAGGCCAACACCCAGTCGGCCCTTGGCGAGCACTTCTCCCCGGCGATGATCGCGGCCATCGACACGATGGAGGCTCTTCGCGCGCTCGACCCGAGCGAGCTCGAGGCCTGGGAGAGCCGTGCGCTCGCAAGCTATGAGCCCATCCGCGACAAAGCCCTCGACGTGCAGACTCGCCTCCAAGCCTGGGCCCAGCGCGGCTACTGGGCCCGAAGTGGCGTGGAGACCTTCTACAACTCGCCCACCGAAGACGACCGCCTCGATGCGGTGGCCACCACCCTGTTTAACGTGTGGTTTGGCGACTTCCAGCGCGCGGTCTTCGACGATGAGGGCCTCCCCGGGATCTGGCAGAGCGGCGGAACCGGCGGTCGCATCCGCCTGCTCTCCTCGATGCTGGAAGGACGCGGCGAAGGCAACCCGGCGGGCCTCGCGAGCTACAATGAGGAGAGCGGGGAGTCGATCTTCTTTGATGTGCGCGCCAGCGCGGAGCTCGAGCGCAGCGAAGAGATTCTCATGGGTGCACTCGTCGACGCGCTCGACTTCCTGGCCAGCGAACCCACCTCGGCTGGTGTCGGTGGCTTTGGAAGCGAGGACTTCGACACCTACCTCTGGGGGCTTCGTCACCACGCCAAATTTGAGAGCTTGCTGGCCGACTTCCTGCGCGACCAGCCGGCCTTTGCGCCCCTGGCTGATCGCTTCTCAATCACCGCGCGGCGCCTGCCCCTGGCCGAAGACCTGGGGCGCAACGATCCGCGCCGCGGTATTCAGTGGTTCCCCCGCGACGGCGACCAGTACAACGTTGATGCCGCCAACCCGGGCATCTCCGGGCGCTCCTTCACCTACGGCTCCGGCCCGGTCAACCGCCTGGTGGTCAGCCTGGGGGGTGAGCGCGTGGAGGGACGCACGATCATCCCCGGCGGCCAATCCGGTCTGATCGACTCGGAGCATTTTGACGACCAGGCCGCGCTCTGGCTGGGCGACCAGGCGTTGCCGCTGCGCTTTGAGCCCGATGCCGTGGCACAAGGGGCCACCGGCCGCGAGGTCTTTGCTCCATGAGCCTCCCGAGGTCTGAAAGGCGAGCCACCCGGACCTCCTGAGCAACAAAAAAGGGCACCCCGAAGGGGGTGCCCTTTTTTGTTATTTTTCAATCACTTATACAAAAAACCATTCATTTCGTTCGCATCACTCATCCAGCGTCATGCATGCCACACCCTTCCAGACTCAGCCGCTGATCTCGACCTGCAGCATCTCGCCAAGGTCGGTGCCCGGCACGCTCAGGCTGATCTCGCAGGCTCCCGCGCTCAAGCCCTGCACGTTCACCACATGCACCCCCAATCCGTAGGTGTAGTAGGGCTCGCAGACCTCCGGGGTCTGGGAGACCAGCTCAATGATGCCCTCGGCATCACCGCACACCGTCTCACCGGCCGGGCCGGCCATGGCAAAGAACGAGATCGGCGAATCTTCGCCTGTGGCGATGGTGGTGATCGTCTCGCCATCGACCTGGTTGGCGACGTCGAGTTCGGTGATGTCGGCGGCGGCGACGAGCGTCATCACAAAGGGCTCCTCCAGAAGGTCGGAGCTCAGGCTGATCGAGCCGGCCTCTTCGCCGGTCATCACCTGAATGCGACCGAGGCTGCTGAACGCCTGGTTGATTTCCCCGCCGGTGGCCGGTTCCACGGCCACAGGATAGTAGCCGTAGCCGTTGAGCGAATTGCTCATCGCGTCGCGCATCCGGTAGCGAAACTCCGGGGCGCTGTTGACGGCGTAAACGCTGCTCTCGTTGCAGATGGCCTCGATCTCGATGCTGTCGACCTCGGCAGCGCGCAGCTCCACGCTATCGCTGAGGCTTCCACTCTCTGCGGTAGCGCTCACCGAGACGCGGGCCACACCCTCGCTATCTGCGCGCAGGCTGAAGACCTGTCCGCTGATCTCGCTGACAGCGATGACCTCTTCAGACGAGCTCGTCGCCGACGCGATCGGCAAGAAGTCGCTCTCGGAGGTCTCGCGCACCTTGACGTCGATCATCGATCCGACCGCCAGATCTTTACTGAATGCCCCGGAGAGCGCGCTGTTGTCGTACTCAAAGCGCAGGTTACCCTCCTCGCCCTCAATGGCCACGCCGCAGGCGCTGCTCATCGCGCCGATGGCGACCATCCCACCCAGAACCATGCCTCGCTTCCACATCGACTTCATACGAACCTCACTTCAAGAACCTTCAGAAACGTGGGGTGGCCGCAACGACCACCGGCGATCTCCGCAAGCCTACTCCGCTCGCGGTCAAAACATACTCCGATCCCGCCGCGGCTCCGCGACCTGCCCCGACATCGCAAGCCGGAGAAAGCGCCGGACAGCGCTCTCAGACGAGCGCAATGGCAAACAAGCGTGCCGCTTCGGCACCCGGGATTCATCCGCACCATGTTGCAAACACAGGGCCAGCGCAAACTTTCCGGGTGTAAAGAATGTGTCAGGGGAGGTTCGAGCCCGGTGACTCCGGGGCGTCGGAGGGGGGCTCAGGCACGACCGGCGTTCGCGCGGGGCGCGGTGGCGATTCAAGCTCGACAACTTCCACCGGCAGTCCCAGCTCCTCGCGCACCTGCTTGTTGCCGCTGCGGTTGAGCTGCCAGTAGGGGAGTCGTTTATGACTGACACGCTCAAACACGCTGCCGTCGCCTGCGCCAAAGCGCACGATGCCTCGCGGCGCCTCACGTTCCACCTCAAAAAAGCGGGATCCGCCGGGCCAGGTCACATCAAATCGCGTCAGCAGCTGCCCCTCTCGCTCCAGAGTGGAGCGGGCGATGGTGGCCAGCACCACCGTCAGCGGTTGATGCTCCACACGTGCCTGCCAGAGCGGCACCACCATCGGACCGGTCCAGGTGGCGGCCCCTTCCAGAAACGAACCATCGAACTCGCGTACATGAAGGGGGAGCGCATCGGCGTAGAGCGCGCCCATTTCAACATCGGCCACCTCTTCCTGATCGCCTTCGGAGTCAAAGTAGGAGGAGAGACGGCTTAAGTACTGCGAGCGCCCGGGCCATAACGCGTGGAAGACCTGCCCGCACCATTCCTGCACGCTCAGCGTAATTTTGACCGGGGAGGAGCGTTCGCGCTCCGCGTCCCAGTGATCGACAGGCGCAAACACGCTGTTCATCACACGATAGGGGTAAACGCCGGTCTGAAAATCAAGGAGGTAGTTGAGCTTCATGACCTCGACCCGGTGCAGCTGCTCCACCGAGTCATCTTTGAGCCAGGTGCGGCGGTCATGGGGTTCGGTCACAAAAATGAGCGTGGCCTGCGCCTCACGCAGCTCGCCATAGCGCGTGATCTGGCCGCGGTACACGCTAACCTCGCCGCGTCCATCCCCCCAGCGCTCCCAGAACTCGGACGATGCTCGCTGATGCACCTCATGAGGCAGCTCCGCGATGCTACCCACCTCGCGGGGAAGGGGCGGCTCGGGCGTGGTGCAGGCGATCGTGGCTGCCACGAAGAACTTCAGCACTCCGGAGAAGACAGCCGCCCACCTCATCGTTTGCTCTGGGCTCGCTCAGCCAGCCAGCCGAGTTCGGCGACAAGCTCATCGAGCGACGCGTAGGTGCGTGACATCAACCGCACATAGACCGGAGTCTCCTCAGACTCGGGCTCGTTGGAGGCGGCCGGTTGCTGCTCGACCTCATCTTCGTGATAGCCACGCGCGCGAAATGCCGCGAACTCCTCGGCCAACTCCTCCTGGCCGGCGGCCCGGAGCCTGTCACCTTCAAGCTCCGGGCGATCGGCAAACTCCGCTCCGAGCACAACCCTCAAAAGGGAGGACCCGGGATGAACCTCTGCCAGACGACGGCGCGCCTGCACGTAGTCGACGCTCACGGCGTCGTCGATCACCGCGACCTCAAAGGTCGTATCAAGGGCCTGCCCCAATGCTTCTGCCAGTTGTTTCGCCGACCGGATCATCGTCACGCTCCATCGCCATAACACAGTGAACGGGAGGGCAAACCTGCGCACCGAACAACGTCCTTCCAGCCATGGTCAAACCGCCTTACAGGAGGTTGCGCTGCAGACTCACCCCCAGTCGGGGGCCCACCTGAGCGACGCGATAGGCACCAAAGGGCCCCACCCAGTCGGAGAGCAGGTGCGCGCTGAGCTCCCAGTGCGGCGAGCCCATCATCCATTTTGAGAAGATCCCGACCTCCGCCCGAAGTTGGGGCCCCCGGCTGCGAAGATGAACATCGGCCTTAAGACCGGCTGCCCACCGCATCGCCTCGACCCGCGTCCAACTGACCCCCGCGCTCCATGCAACGCCGCCCGCCCCGTAGCCGCCCGCCATCCGAAGCCCCACCGCATCGCGGTAGGTCATGTACTTGAGCGCGTGCACCCCGGCGCTTGCCACCAGCATCGTGCGTTGCGAGTTCTCCAGCTCGCGCCGCGCGACGGGCGATTCTCGACGAAGATGCGTGTACACCTCCAGAAAGGGGCGGCGGCTGGCGCGAAGACTGCGATCAAAGCCCAGCTTCAAATCTTCGAGCCATGTCCAGCGTGCCCCCACACGCCCTCCTGTACCGAGTGTGGCCTGGCCCGATGCGCCGCCCGGGGCAACGAGCAGCCCGGCGTCGGCATGAAGTTGCAGCCGACCTGCTCTCTCTCCCGGCAAACGCAGCCCACCGCCCACGCGCAGAGCGCTCAGGCCGGGCCGCAGCGCCTCGGCCTCAAATCGCCCCGCCTCATTGTAGCTTCCCAGGCTTACGCCGCTCTCCAGCTCCGCCATCAGCACGCCGCGCTGGCAAAAGCCCGCCACCCCGAAGTCGATGGCGGCGGTCGCACTGCAGCCCCCCTGAGCCTGCGCCTCACGAGGCTCCCCGCCTCCGACCACCATCATCACCACCATCGCGATGGCCGCTCGCCAGGCTGGCCTCATCCCTCTTCCCCTTCCCATCGTCGGGTCGCCCCCGGGCCCTGTTCTCCCCATGAGCAACGCGCCCTATGACAAAAGGCCGACACTCTCGCGCCGGCCCTTTTGCCTTTACCTTCAAAGACTCACACGGCATCAACCGCGTTCAACATGCTCCTCACCGGCCTCAATCGCCGCCAGCGTTCCCCCGGCCACGTTGATGCACTCCTTAAAACCGGCCGACTCAAATGCCTGAGCGGCCGCTGCGCTGCGCGCGCCGGAACGGCAGATCACCGCGATCTCGCGCTCATCTTCCTCGGGCAGCTCGCCGGCGCGAATCTCGGAGAGGGGAAAGAGCTCGGCGCCCTTAACGTGAACGTCGGCAAACTCATCTCTCTCGCGCACATCGATCAGGCGCAGGTTATCCGCCTCGCGACGCGCGGCGAACTCCTCATAGCTCAACTCTTTCATCATCTCCTCCGTCGTCGTATCGAACTCAAAGAAGTCCGTCGGACTTTAGCTGCGCAGATTCAGCTTGCCCTCGCCAAGACCCAGCGGATCTTTCGGAATCACCACGCCGGTCAAATCATAGGCCCCGGCCTGCTGAATCTCCACCTCCACAAACTCGCCAGGCACCGGCACATCACCGCCGTAATCGAAGGAGAGGTAGACCACCCCGTCGATATCGGGGGCCTGGCCGTAATGGCGGCCCTCCAGCACGAGCTCGTGCTCTTCGCTGACGCCGTCCACAATCACCTCGGTGGTCTGACCGACCCACTCGGCGTTCTTGCGCTCGCTGATGCCCTGCTGAAGCTCCATCAGCGCGTCACGACGCTCGACTTTCACGTGCTCCTCGACCTGATCTTCCATCGCACCGGCCGCGGTGCCCTCCTCCGGGCTGTAGACGAAGACGCCCACCCGGTCGAACTCCACCTCTTTGACCCAGTCGTAGAGCTCGCGGAACTCCGCGTCGGTCTCGCCAGGGTAGCCGGCGATCAGGCTCGTACGTAGCACCAGATCGTCGATGCCCCGCAACTTATCGATAAGGCGCGCCTGAGCATCGCGCTGGATGTTGCGCTTCATCGACTTGAGGATGCGCCGGTTGATGTGCTGCAGCGGCATATCGACATAGGGCACGAGCTTCTCAGAGGTCTGGAAAAACTCCACCAGATCGTCGGTGAAGTTCCACGGGTACATATAAAGCAGGCGCACCCAGCTGATCTCGTCGGCCTCTTCATCGAGGCGGCGGAGCAGGCGCAGCAGGTAGTCGCGATTATGTTTGGGGTCGAGGTCGATGCCGTAGCTGGTCATATCCTGAGCCACCAGAATGACCTCATTGACCCCGGCGCGCCCCAGTTTGCGGGCCTCGGCGACCACGTCGTCGATCGAGCGGCTCTTCTGGGTGCCGCGGATCGTGGGAATGATGCAGAAGCTGCACGAACGGGAACATCCCTCGGCGATCTTCAGGTAGGCGGTGCCGCCCCGCACCGTGTTGGTGCGGGCGACCTCGTGATCCATGATGAAGCTGCCGGGCTGAATGTAGGTCTTCTGCGAGAGCCTGCCGTGCAGCGCCTCATTGATGGAGGTGAAGGTCTGGGTACCCAGGATCGCGTCGACCTCCGGGATCTCCGTCTCCAGCTCGCCGGAGTAACGCTGCGAGAGACAGCCGGTGACCACGACCTTGCCCAGGAGGCCCCGCTTTTTCAGGTCGACCATCTCCATGATCGTATCGACCGACTCTTCTTTGGCCGCGTCGATGAACCCGCAGGTATTGACGACCACGATCTCGGCGTCTTCGACATCGGCGACCATCTCAAAGGCGCCGTCGCCCTGGATCATGCCGACCATCACCTCGGAGTCGACCCGGTTTTTGGGGCAACCCAGCGAGATCATATGAACTTTTTTAACCATGTCCGGCTCTTCTTAAAGGTGATGCGCTCGGCGCCGCCGTACGGCCTCAAAGGTCCGAGATCGCGTGCGCTGCAAGCGGGAATTCCGCAGGCCTCATAGGCCAATCAACCCGATAAATCAACGCGCGCCCCAGATCGACTCGCCCATTCGCTCCAGAAAGCCGCTCTGGACGAGCACCTGACCGAACTCCGCGCACACCCGGGCGCTGCCCTCGGCGGCCGCCCTCCAGGTCTGCCTGGCTACGGCCCCCGGAAAGCGGGTGGCTTCGACGATACGCCGGCAATCCTCCCGCGCGTTGCCGGGCGTATACCAGCGCTCAACCTGCCCCAGAAACGCCCCGCGCGCCGCCGGGTCTGAAAGCGCCTCGGTGTTGCCCAGCGTGGCCAGAAAAACATCTTCTTCGCTGCAAAAGGCGATCTCTTTGAGCACCGTGGCGCATTGCGCCTCACTGCGCGCCAGATATCCCCCCGGCAAGAAGCGCTCCCAGCCTTCCACACCGGGTGCTTCCGGCGCCGGTTCGGTCTGGGCAACCACCGGATAGGTCTCCAGCCTCTGGGCTTCCGGCTGCCACTCCGACTGGCAGCCGGCGGCCACCACAAGCAGCGCGGCGCTCATGCTCAACTCCCAACGCATCAGCTCTCCCCGGCGTCTTCTGGCGCAATCTCATGACGCTCGATCTTGCGGTAGAGCGTGGTGCGGTCCATGCCCAGAATCTCGGCTGCCCGCGACTTATTGCCCCCGGTACGACCGAGCACATAGCCGACGTAGCGGATCTCAAGCTCTTCGAGCGTGGGCAGCCCGTCGAGACCCAGGATCGACTGCCAGGTGAGCATGTCCAGATACGGCGCGTCGCGACCGTCTCCGCCGGCGCCGCGCACCCGGGGAGGAAGATCCTCTGGCGAGATCTCTTCCTGAAGCGCCAGCACCACCGCGCGCTCAATGTAGTTGCGCAGCTCCCGCACGTTGCCCGGCCAGTGGTACTGCATCAGCGCACGACCGGCCTCCGCCGACAACCCGCGGATGGCCTTGTCCGAGCGCTCGGCAAAACGCTCAATGAAATGCTGCGCTAAAAGCAGCACATCTTTTCCACGCTCGCGCAGAGGCGGCAGGCTGAGCTCGATGACGTTAAAGCGGAAATAAAGATCTTCGCGAAACTCCCCCTCACGCACCTGATGCTCCAGGTTACGGTGGGTCGCGGCCACAAGACGCACGTCGACCTCCACCTCCTGACTGCCCCCGACCGGGCGCACGCGCCGCTCCTCAAGCACCCGCAACAACTTCGGCTGCAAGGAGAGCGGAAGATCGCCGACCTCATCGAGAAAGAGCGTGCCGCCGTGGGCGCGCACAAAGAGCCCCTCTTTGTCTTCGCGCGCGTCGGTAAAGGCCCCTTTCACATGCCCGAAGAGCTCGCTCTCAAGCAGGCTGCCCGGGAGCGCGGCGCAGTTCACGGCCACAAAAGGCTTCTCGCGCCGGTCGCTGCGCTTGTGCAGCGCGCCTGCCACAAGCTCTTTGCCCGTGCCGCTCTCCCCGGTGATCAGCACCGACGCCGGGGAGCGCGCCACACGATCGATCATGCCGAAGAGCTCGCGCATCGGAGCGCTCTCGCCAATCATTGCCGTGTCACCGCCGGCGCCCTCCCCGTCAACCTGCTCGCGCAGGCGTTTGACCTCCTCGCGTAACTCCCGGTGCTCCAGGGCGCGATCCAGGGCGATCGTCAACGCCTCAATATCAACCGGCTTGGTCAAAAAGTCGTAGGCGCCGGCGCGGATCGCGGCCACCGCTGTCTCCAGGGTGCCGAACGCCGTGATCACGATCACCGGGAGATTGGGCCGGTGGTCGACCAGACGCCGGCAAAAATCAATGCCGTTGACCCCGGGCATATTCAAATCGGTGATGACCACCCCGGCATCCTGCGCCTCCAGTCCGGCAAAGGCCTCCTCGGCACTGGTGTAGAAGCGGGCGTTATAACCGCGCTTATTCAGCCGTTCCCCGAGCACCTCGGCCATGCTGGCATCATCGTCGACAATGACCACATCGTACTTACTCATGCACGCTCCTCAATCGGCAGGTACACCCCAAAAGTGCTTCCCTGACCTTCTACACTCGTCACGTCGATCCAGCCGCCGTGCTCACGCACGATTCCATACGAGACCGAGAGCCCCAGCCCGCTGCCCTCACCGACGGCCTTGGTGGTAAAGAAGGGCTCAAAGATCTGCTCAAGCGCGTCCTCACGCATGCCCACGCCGTCGTCTTTGACCTCCACCAGCACAAAGTCGCGCTCCTGGCCCTCATCCTCTTCGGGATGCGACTGGCGCACCGCTCTGAGCGCAACCTCCACCCGACCGCCCTCCTTTTGACAGGCGTGCATGGCGTTGACCAAAAGGTTTGTGAGCACCTGGGTGATCTGATCGGCATCCACATCGCTGGCAAACGCCTGCGGCTCGGCACTCAATTCCATCGTAACCTGACGCTTCTCGGCGATGGGCCGAATCAGCTCAATGGCCTGCTCGACCACCGGGCCAACCTCCATACGTGTTTTACTGAGGTGTCGCACCCGGGCAAAATCCATCAATTGACGGATGATCTTGGTGATCCGCGAGGTCTGCTCCCCGATGATGCGGGCGTTGCGCTCGATCTCATCGCCCTCCACTTCGCGATCTTCGATCATCGCCGCGCGCATCGAGATGACGTTAAGCGGTGTGCCCAGCTCGTGGGCCAGGCCGGCGGCAAGCGTGCCCACCGTTTTGAGACGGTCCGCGTGACGCAGCTGTTGGAGCGCCTGAATACGCGCAGCTGTCTCTTCTTCCAACTTCTCACTGGCGCCGACGAGCTGGTCGCTCATCAGGTTCATCTCCATGGCGAGCACACTGAGCTCACCGTGGCCGTCGAGCTTCAAGGGTGTCTTCAGGTCCCCCTTACCAATCGAGCGCGCGCGGGCCACCAGCGCGTCGACCGGCCGGGCGATAAAGAGCAGACCGGTGACCATCGCCAGCCCGCTGGCCATCACCAGCATCAGGAGCGTCGTCCAGACGATGCGCCACTTCGAGGCGCGCACGTACGCCTGCTCGCGGGCAAAGGACTCCGAGAGTTCCACCGCCCCCACCCTTTCCTCTTCCACCACCACGGGCACATAGGTGTAGAGGCGGCCGGCGTCGATCTGGTCGCGGTCGATCCAGCTGACCGCCCGCCCCTCCTCCAGCAACACATTGAGGTCCAGAGGCGCCTCCGGCCGCAGCCGCTCCAGAGTGCCGGTCTGCGCCCACACCCAGCGCACCCGCAGCCGCTCGCTGGCCTGGTTGGAGCGCTCCACCAGCTCCAGCGCAAAGTCCTCCCCGAACTCCTCGCGGCCGTAACGCACCATCACCGCCAGGGGTTGCCCCAGCGCATAATGATCCCGCCGCATCTGAGCCTCAAAGAGCCCCGACTCGCGGTCGATCCGCGAGTAGCCCTGCCAGGCCATAATCAGACAGATCCCGCCGATGAAAAAAAGCGTGATCTTAAACGTAAGACGCATGGTCTCCTCGAAAGCGCGCGTCCCGAACAGCGCGCATTCTCTCCCAGCGCCCGATCTGGCGCAAACGCCCTCGTGCCACGCCACCGCCCGAGTGTGGCGTTATGCAACATGTGGTCGTTTTCTACGATCCCGGGAGCCCCTTCGAAGCGTTGCCGCCCCGCACCCCTCGGGAAACCTGAATCAAAAAAACCAAACAAATCCAACACAATAGAACGTCAATGTTAAATTTATGGCGATTTTTGAACTCCTGGCACAGCGTCTGCATTACCGGGAACCGTCAGCCGCGAGGTGCCCTCCCGAAGAGGATTCCCCCGCTGGCAAACAGGTAGTGAAAGGGTCCTCCCAGAACCTTTCAGACCCGATGCGCCGGTGGCGGCGCGATGAAAATTTCCGATCTGTTCCCGAACGTCCTCGCGCCGCCACCGCGTCTTAACTTCGTTGAGGAGCCCGACTGGCGCGGCTCCCCTTAGAGAAAAGCAGGAGATTTCAATATGTCTACCAAGCTCTCGACTCGCCTGACCGCCCTCCTCTGCGCCCTCGCCATAGCTGTACCGGCCGCCTCGGCCTTCGCCGCAACCCCCGACGCTTCCGCCACCATCGCCTGCGGCGACCACGGCGGGGACGATGACGACGACTCGACCTTCGCCGAAGACGACGACGGCGATGACGACGACGACGAAGAAATCGCCTGTGATGGCGACGACGGCGACGACGACGATTCGACCTTCGCTGAAGGCGATGACGACGGCGACGATGACGGCGACGACGAAGAGATCGCCTGTGATGGCGACGACGACGGCGACGACGACGATTCGACCTTCGCTGAAGGCGATGACGACGGCGACGATGACGGCGACGACGAAGAACTCTTCTTCGCCGAAGGCGATGACGACGGCGACGATGACGGCGACGACGAAGAACTCTTCTTCGCTGAAGGCGATGACGACGGCGACGATGACGGCGACGACGAAGAACTTTTCTTCGCCGAAGGCGATGACGACGGCGACGATGACGGCGACGACGAAGAACTCTTCTTCGCCGAAGGCGATGACGACGGCGACGATGACGGCGACGACGAAGAGCTCTTCTTCGCCGAAGGCGATGACGACGGCGACGATGACGGCGACGACGAAGAGCTCTTCTTCGCCGAAGGCGATGACGACGGCGACGATGACGGCGATGACGAAGAACTCTTCTTCGCCGAAGGCGATGACGACGGCGACGATGACGGCGATGACGAAGAGCTCGTCTAAGTTGTCTTAAGATGGCCCTTCGGGGCCTGATCGCGACGCCGGAACATTGCGGGCTGCAGAGCCGGCGTCGTGTGAATTCGTCGAAGCCCGAGGGTCCCCATCGTCCCTCGGCTTCGACGTTTTTTTATGCCCGCCTTCCCACCCTTTCTTCCTCTTAGCCGAGCGGCGCAAAGCCAAAGCTCATCTTCACCGCCCGATACTCGGGGTGAACCTCGCCATCGGCGTCGCGAATCATCAGCGGTGGCTCTTCCCAGGTTTGCCCGCGCACGGTCTCGGGAAGATCGGCGTTTCGCATCATCACGAAGAGCCCGACAAGCGGGGGATTCCCCTCGCGGAAGATCACCGGTCGCCAGCGCACGATGGTCATGTCTGCGTTGTCTGCAGCCTCCCAGGGACGCACTTTCTGCTGGGGCCTGTCCACGGGAAAGACGCAGGCAAAGACCCCGCCCGGGTTGAGGTGGGCGGCAGCCACCTCGGCATAGTCGGCCACCGAGCCGCGCACCTCAAAACGGCACGCCACCTTCTGAGGGTGGTCCCCCTGGGTGCCATCACTCAAAGGCCAGTAGGGCGGGCTGCCCAGCACCAGGTCAAAACGCTCATCTTCGGCCAGAACCTCTGGATCGCGAAAGTCGCCCTGGCGAATCTCATAGCGATCTTCCAGGCCATTGTACGCCGCTGAGCGGCGCGCCAGCGCCACGCTCTCTTGCTGCGCTTCGACGGTCACAAAGCGCGCGCCGCGCAAGCGCCAGGCCGCCGTCATTCCCACCGAGCCAATGCCACTCCCCAGATCCAGCACCGTACCGGCGCTCGGACACCAGGACGTGCCGTACCAGGCGGTGAGCACGTCGTCGGTGGAGAAACGATGGCCTTTCTTGAGCTGGAAGATGCGAAAATGACCGCTGAGCGCGTCGAGCGATTCGCCCTCGCCAGCTTCAAACGCCATCATCCGCGCCACATCGGGCAGCGGACCGGGCACCGCCCACCCCTTAAAGGTCGGCTCCACATGTCGAATATCGCGCTTTTTTCGGGCCATCACACATACCTTCGCCCCGCGCGGGTAAGGCGCCAGGGAGCACAGTGGTGTTAGAACGTTGTGAGGATTCGGGGTCCTAGTACCCCAGCGAAATCAGATCGCGACCATCCAGGATAGCCTCGCGCATCGCTTCGAGCAGTGCCCACCCGCGCAGAAGTTGCCACACCTGGGGGGTATCGCGATCGGCACAGGTGTTAAAGAGGTCAAAACGCGCCTCGCGATCCATCGCTCCCGGACGCGTGAAGCGGCGCTCCAACTGCGTCTCGCTCCACTCCAGGCCCACCTCGCGGCCCAGGCGCACGAGCAGCTCAGCCAGGTAAGGCGCGTACGCCTCGCACTCGTCAAAGCTCAGCCAGCCATGTGGCCAGCTGGCCAGATAGCGCACCGCCTCGGGCATCTCCGGCTGGGCGTGGCGAAAAAACACCCCGCGCAGCGGTCGGCAGGCCACTTTCCAGCCCAGGTCGCGCGCAATCGGGTACCAATCCAGGCTCACCCAGCGGGAGCGCTGCCAGCCCGGCCACACATCCAGCCCAATATCCTGGCAGACCAGACGCAAAAACTGGCTGTAGAACCCGGTCAACGCCGAGTACACCTCCCAGCTTTCCTGCTTGAGCGGCGCCACATCCCAGAAGACGCCCTCCCCGTCGAGGATCTTTTCAACGTAGGGTTGCGCCCGCTCGGGCACCTGATCGCGAATCACCACCCGCAATGCCGGCGCATAGATGCTGGTGCGATGAAGCTGCTCATGGATCCGCTCCAGGCTCCCCAACATGTACTGATTACCTTCACCCATCGCCGCGCCACCTGCTCATCATCTCGGACCACCCGCCCCATCTCTTACCATCAACATCGCCATCGGCAGGTCATCGCCCCACCCCATCTTCTGACGTGTGGCTACTACAGCACCGGCTCTGATGAGGTAAAGGGGCCGGAGGCCTGCGCCCGGGAGCAAAACTGCTGGAAACGCACCCGGTTAACCTCGATCTGGTCGCCCGGGATGGTGAGCACCTGCTCTCCAAGCACCAGAATCAGCCCGTCACGCTGCAACCTGCGCAGGCAGCGGCGTAAAAACGCCCCCACATCATGGCGGGTGCGGCGCTGTCCCACGTTGAGATCGTGCAACTCCAGGATCTCGCAGGTCTCCAGCCGGGGTTCCTCCGCGCTACCTCCCACCCGCGCGCGCACCACCGCCCCATCGCAGGCGTACTCGCGCAGCCCGGTGAACACGCCACCGGGCGGCACGTGAATCTTTTGATAATGCTCGGAGGGCTCGATCACCCGGGATCCTTTAAGCGCTCTGCTTCTCGTAGACCAACATCGGCTTCTCGCGATGCAGCACGCTCTCTTCGGTAATCACGCACTCGCGCACGTTCTCCAGGCTGGGCAGCTCGTACATGATATCGAGCATAACCTCCTCGATGATCGCGCGCAGCCCGCGGGCGCCGGTCTTGCGCTTGATCGCCTCGCGCACGATCGCCACCATCGCGTCCTGGTTGAAGCGCAGCTTGACGTTCTCGAGTTCAAACAACTTCTGGTACTGCTTGACCAGGCTGTTTTTGGGCTTCCAGAGGATCTCGACGAGCATATCTTCGCTGAGTTCGTCAAAGGCCACGATCACCGGGAAACGGCCCACGAACTCAGGGATCATCCCGAACTTCACCACATCTTCGGGGCGCACATGGCGCAGCAAATCGTTGCTGCTCTCCAGGCGCTTGGAGAAGTCGGCACCAAAGCCCATCTGGCTCTTGCCGATGCGTCGGGCGATGATGTCGGTCAGGCCCTGGAAGGAGCCGCTGGCAATGAAGAGGATATTGCCGGTGTCGACCTGAATGAACTCC
The DNA here is from genome assembly GCF_004005565.1 of Lujinxingia sediminis. Taxonomy (NCBI): domain Bacteria; class Deltaproteobacteria; order Bradymonadales; family Lujinxingiaceae; genus Lujinxingia; species Lujinxingia sediminis. The sequence goes on from NZ_SADD01000007.1 coordinate 157,959, forward strand.
TGCTGCGGCCGATTGCGCGAGCCCTCCGGGGTGATCATCACGCGCGAGGATTCCACCATCTTCAAGAGGGCCTGCTGCACGCCCTCACCGCCCACATCGCGGGTGGAGGAGGGGCTATCGCCGCGACGGCTGATCTTGTCGATCTCGTCGATGCAGACGATCCCGCGGCTGGCGCGCTCGACATCGCGGTCGGCGGCGAGCCAGAGGTTTTTGACGACGTTTTCAACGTCTTCGCCCACGTAGCCGGCCTCGGTGAGGCTGGTGGCGTCGGCGATGGTGAAGGGCACGTCGAGCTTCTTGGCCAGCGACTGTGCCATCAGGGTCTTGCCGCTGCCGGTAGGACCGATGAGCAGGATGTTGCCCTTGGTCAGCTCCACGCCCTCATCTTCTTCGTGGGGCTCGGCACCGGCGGCCTCCAGCTCCGCGCTGCGGATGCGCTTGTAGTGGTTGTACACCGCCACTGAGAGCGCACGCTTGGCGCGATCCTGCCCGACGATATGCTCGTCGAGGAAGGTCTTGATCTGGGAGGGGCGCATCTCCTTGAGCTCTTTCTTCTTCTCGGGCTCGCGGTGACGGTCTTCCTCGATGATCTCGCGGCAGAGGGAGACGCACTCATCGCAGATATGCACCTTGGGTCCGGCGATGAGCTTCTGCACATCGCGGGCCTCTTTACCGCAGAAGGAGCAGCGCACCTTGCTTTCAGAATCTGTGGTCTTCATCTCGCTCTCGTTATTCTGTTCGGGGCAGCCCACCTGTGGGCTTTCGATCACGACGGCAAAACGAATGCCGAAATCGATTTACTCCCCAACGCATCGGGGCCAGCCCCTTGCGAGAGGGCGCTGGCGAGTTGGGCGAGGCAGTCTGCATGTTGCGGGGCCGGGGTGCAAGCGCCGCCGGGGGGCGGCGCCTATGCTCCTCTCAGCCCTCCCCGGTCAGCGACTCCAGGCGGCTGCGCACCACGTCAAACTCGCGCACCATCTTCAAGGTAAGCTCGGCGTGGCCGTGGGCGTAACCGTTGCCGATGAGCAGGTCGACGTCTTTGCCCACGCCCTCGCTGCCGAGCGCAGCGCGGGAGAAGTCAGTGGCCATGTTGAAGAAATAGACCACGCCGCGGTCCCGCGCCGGCAAAATCGCCGACATCTCAGTGCCGCTGACGTTGCAGGTGTTGATGACCACATCGACCAGCTCCCCGCCGGTCATCGATTCGACGGCCTGGAGCACCTCGGTGGGGACTCTGGCGTTGGCGGTGCGGAAGTCGTCAACGATGCCCGCCTCACGCAACAGTTTGAGGTTGGTGTCATAAAGATCGAGGGCGTAGACCTTACCCTGATCGCCCAGGGTGGCGCGGGCGCTGGCCGCGCAGAGCATCCCGGACTTGCCCGCGCCCAGGATCAACACGCGCTTTTGGCCGGCGACCAGGCGCGCGGTCTGCGCCGGGGCCCCGCAGACATCGAGTGCGGAGAGCGCCACGCGCTCGGGCAGATCGTCGGGCATCGCCACAATGGGCGAGGAGGGCCAGAGGTAGGCGGTACCCTCGATGTCCATCTGGTCGGCGTCGAGGTGCACCTTGATGACGCGGTCGATCGTAAGCGGGGTCAGCGTCAGGCTCACAAGCGAAGCCACACGCTGGCCGACCTTAAGCTCGACCGGTCCCTTGTAGTCTTTGCCGATGGCTTTGACGGTGCCCAGAAGCATGCCACCGCTTCCGGTGACCGGGTTTTGCATCTTGCCGCGCTCGGCGACGATCGAGCACACCCGCTCGGCGACCTTGTCCTCATCGCGGCCCAGCTCGCCGATGATCTGGTGGAAGCTGGCCGAATCGATGTTGAGCGTCTGCACATCAATGACGATTTCGTTATCGAAAGCCTCGCTCTCGGCATCCAGGCGCTGTGCAGCCTGCGGAAGCGCCCCTTCGGGCTCAAGGACTCGATGCAACCCCAGATCATGACCACGTCGCTCGCTCACGCTCGCTCCTTTACGTATCGGGCGGGCTGCCAGGCTGGCGTCGACCTCGATCGCCACCGCACACCCACCATATAAACCACTGAATTCATTGAACTTTAAACTCGACCCAACCCCTTACCCCAGACGCTTCATTACCTTTTGCAGGTCCTCCCAGGCCGGGCGCTTTTTGCTTCCATCACGCAGCAGATCGTCGGGATGAAAGGTGGGCAAGAGCGCGATGCCCTCGAAAGTCTGCCAGCTCCCGCGCACCTCCGGGCGACGCGCCGCCTGGCCGAGGAGCGCCAGGGTGGCAAAGCCGCCCAGCGCCACGATGATCTCGGGCTGCACCACCTCGATCTGCTTTTTCAAGAAGGGCAGGCACTCGCTGACTTCGCCGGCCTGCGGCCGCCGATCGCCCGCGGGGCGACATTTGACGACGTTGGCGATGTAGACCTGCTCCCGCGAGAGCCCCATCGCTTTGATCATACCGTTCAGCAGCTCGCCCGAAGCGCCGGCGAAGGGACGACCGGCGCGGTCATCGTCGCCGGCGGGCGCGTCGCCAATGAACATCAGGCGCGCGGTGGGGTTACCCTGACCAAAGACGATCTGCGTGCGGGACTCGCAGAGGCCGCAGCGGCGGCAGCTACCGAGGTAGTTTTGCAAAAAGTCGATCTTCTCGGCCGGCGTCATCGACGCGGCCGACTTCTGCGCAGACCTGTTCTGTGTGGGCCTGTTCTGTGCGGGAGTGGCACGTGGAGCGGGTGCGTCGACCGGGGCAAAAGCCTCGTGGGAGTAGTCCTCGTAGGCAACCTCATCGTACATGGGACCGTCATAATCGTCGTAAGGAGGCGGCTCGTCGTTGAGCGAGACCGGCGGCGAGGACGAGGACGAAGGCTTAGCGGGGGCTCGGTGTTGCGAGGGGCCGGACGACGTCGACGAGGCACGGCGATCATTAGTGTGCGCGTCCCGGGCGGGCGATGCCGCGCCGCGTTCCGGTCCGCTTGCGCCGCCACGGAAGGTGGGCATGGTGCGGGCGCCGAGCTGCGCCCAGATCGGAGCGCCGGCGTCGGAGTTACCCCCGGCGGTGGGGGCCGAAGGCGCGGATGTGGGCGCCGGTGCCTCGTTGAACGAAGGCCGCTGAGGCTGCGAGGAGGGCGAAGGCCCCGTCCCCTGCAGCTCGGGCCTCTGCGGCCCTGCTGCCGCGGGTTGGGAGCGAGACGGACCTGGCCGAGAAACCTCACGATCTGGCGAGCGCAAGGGGCCCGAAGACGAGGAGCCTGAGCCCAGGTTTGCGCGCATCGTCGCAAGCTGACGCTCCTGGCGCGCTTCCTTAAAAACCTCAAACGCGGCGCGATCGGCTTCCGACGCCGGGCTCGACCCGATCACACCCTGGGCCTGCTGCCATTGCAGGTAGCGGCGAAGATCCCCGACCAGGGCTTTGACGTACGCTCGTTTCGTCATCACGGCTCTCGTTTAACCATAGATCCGACCGCGAACACAACGGCCCGCGCCCTCGATCACCCAATCCAACGCATCCCGAACGCTCAACGTTGAAGATGCCCTGCGAGTGCCTCCCACAGCGCGCGGGCGACCTCGGTTTTGGTGCCGCTGAAGGTTTGCGGCTCGTCCTCGCCAGCCAGAAGATGCACCGTGGCGCTCTCGGCCCCGAAGGTGCTGGTGGGCCCGCCGATACGATTGGCCACAATGGCGTGCGCGCCCTTGCGGGCGCACTTGGAGCGGGCTCGCTCGATCACATCGTGGCTCTCGGCGGCAAACCCCACCACCAGCGGCCTACGCTCGTCACCGTCGCCCTGACGTCCATGGCCATATCGCTCGCCAAGATCGGCCAGGATGTCCGGGTTGCGCTCCAGCTCAAGCGTGGCAGCCATCTGCGACTTGGGCACCTTTTTGTCACTCGGGTGGGCCGGCCGCCAGTCCGCGACCGCTGCGACCATCATCGCCACATCCACCGAGGCTGCGCGCGCCATCACCTCCCGATGCATCTGCGCGGCGCTCACCACATCGACGCGCGTCACTCCGTAGGGCGTCGCCAGAGCTGTAGGGCCGCTGACCAGCGTCACCTCCGCGCCCAGCTGGCGGGCAGCGGCGGCCAACGCATACCCCATCCTGCCGCTCGACGGGTTTGACAGAAAACGTGCGGCGTCGATCGCCTCGCGGGTCGGTCCAGCGCTCAAAAGCACGCGCTTCCCCTTGAGACGTTGCGGGGAAAACGCCCGATCGAGCTCCGCCAAAATCACCGGCGGATCCGGCAACCTCCCGGCGCCGACCTCCCCACACGCAAGTTCGCCGGCATCCGGCTCAATCACCAGATGACGCTCGGTCTGGCGCAACGTCTCCAGGTTCGCCTGCACCCGGGGGTGCAGGTACATCTGCGTATTCATCGCCGGCGCCACCACCACCGGCGCTCGCGTGGCCAGAAGCACCGTCGTCAGAAGATCATCGGCCATCCCCTGGGCCATCTTCGCAATGGTGTTGGCCGTGGCCGGCGCGAGCAGCACCACATCGGCCCAACGCGCGAGCTCAATATGGCCGATCTGCGCCTCATACCCCGCATCAAAGGTGGCCACGCCCACCGGCTGCTGCGTCAGCGCCTGAAAGGTCAATGGGGTGACAAACTCCTGCGCGTTACGCGTCATCACCACGCGCACCTCGTCGCCGCGTTTGACCAACGCCCGCACAAGCTCGCAGGCCTTATAGGCCGCGATTCCGCCGCTTACGCCCAGCACCACCTTCAACGCCACAGTCGCCTCACTTCGCCGTCCACCGCCCTTCATCGAGGCGGCGACCGGCCAGAAAATCCAGGAGCACGCTCACCATATACCCGGTCGCTCCCCAGATGGTGTGGCCCTCAAACTCATAAACATGCAGATCGTAGGAGACGCCATCCCAGCTGCGCGTCTCAACGCGCTGAAACGCCGGATCGGCCAGGTGCTCCAGCGGCACCATAAACATCTCCTCGATCTCCGCCGGGTTGGCCACCAGGTCATAGGGGTGAATGAACTCCCCGACAAAGGTTGTGACCTCGTAGCCGCTGATCGTGGGCATGCGCACAAGGGACCCGTAAAGCTCCACATCGCCGGGCAAAAGCCCGATCTCCTCATGAGCTTCGCGCAGCGCCGTGTCGCTCAAGCGCTCGTCCTCCGGGTCGCGACGACCTCCGGGGAAGCTCACCTCCCCGGAGTGCTGACGCATGGAGACCGGGCGCTCGGTGAAGACCAGGTGCAGCTTCTGGCCGACCTCGCAGAGCGGCGCGAGCACGGCGGCCTGGCGCAGCGGGCGGCCCTCCAGGCCCGGCACCCGGTCGAAATGCACCGCCGGCTCCCAGCCCAGCTCCCCCAGGCGCTGGCGTACCCGATCTGGCGCAAAGCGCGAGCTCATCTTCGCACTCGCGCTTCGAAGACGTTGCGGCCGTCTTCCTCGCCAACGAAGCGGATATCGAGGACCTCCATCATCATCTTGCGGATCTTTCCGCGGGGCAGACGAATGTGGCAGTAGTCCTCATCTTCGACCTTCATCACCCGGCAGCGCCCGAGCTTGGGGTGATCGAGGATGTCGCCGGCTTTGAGCCAGGGGCCCTCCGGCTCGTCATCAAAACTGACGGCTTTGGCGGGCTTCTTGGGGGCGGGGCGCCCCTTTCGGGCCTGCTCGCGACGGGTTTCGGTGGAGTCGGCCTCGGCGATGGCGTCGGCCCAGGAGAGGCCCGGAGCGCCGTCTGTTGAGGCGGCCGGCGCGCTGGTCGCCGGCGCGCTCGGTGCCGCGCTCGCTGCTGGCGCAGCCGGCTCGCTGCGCTCCGCCTTGCGCTCAATCTGCTCGATCGTCTCCAGATCCAGGCGACCGCTGGCGGTGTCCAGACGACGCTTCATGCGCAGATCGCCAAAAACCTCGATCACAAACTCGGCGCTCAGCGCTTTGGCCCGGCGCAGCTGCCCGGCCACAAGCTGCGGGCCGGCCGGCCCCAGCGCGTTGAACACCGCGTCCAGACGCAGCACCACCTCGTCGCCCAGCGTGGAGACATTGCCGTTGAGGCTCACCAACTCAAAATACCCCTCTCCCTCCACGACTTTGACGTACTCGCCACGGCGCGGGTCGAAGGCTGCAAGCTCGATCTCGGAGAACTGCCCGACGGCGCGCAGGTCGGCGGCTGCCACCCCATTACTCCTGCAAATCCGCGTGAGCTCCGTCACCAGCTCCTCGCCCTCATCCACTCGCCCCACCAGCTTTTGCTGGCTCGTTGAAACTCGAAAAATCACGTTCATCCTCAGGTGCTAAGTTGGCGCGAAGGCTCGGCTTTCCGACCTCTCCGCGGCCGCTCAAAGAGCGCTCTACGACGCCCGCTTCGGGCGCAATCTCCCACACTCATCCGCCCCTTACAACTTCCGAGCCGGGACGCACACTCCCGCCCCCCGGCGCGCGCCACAGCACGACGCTTAAAGAGCGATCACCACCAGATATCCTGATCCTCGGTCACCCCCACCAGGCGCACCGCATAGCTGGTCGAGCCTACCCGGACCTCCCCCTCAAAGACACCAGCGGGCTGGATAAAATAGCTTCGGACCGGCCCCAGGTTGCGCACCTCGCGGTGCACAAAGATCGAGCGAAAACCAAGCCTCACCCGCCCGCAGGTGGTCTGCACCTCCCAGGGACGCTCGGGGTGATTTTTCTCAAAGGCAAAGCGCGCGCGCCCAAGCCCGATGAGCTCCTCGCCAACCCAGAGCGCATTCTCGTTGGCGGTGGGGTGGGTGTCATTGAACCCCTCAACCAGGTTGAGCCCCAGGCGACGCCCGTCAGGGAGACGCCCCATGCCCATCGCCCAGCGCCAGGCGGTCTGGCGGCCCAGATACCCCTGGGTGTAGTCCAGCGCGCCCAGCCCCCCGTCGAGCCTGTAGGAGCGCGAGCCCACTTTGAGATGGCCTTTGACGGGCAACGCGGTCCATTTCTGCGTCACGTTAATACGCCCGGGAGCAGGCACCGGGGAGATCACGGTGAGCGCCGGAGCGGCACCCCGGGTGTGCAGTTCGGCTCGAAAATCGGTCTTTCCAGACGCCGGCGCAGCCCACGCCCCCAGCCTCCCCCCCATCTCATAGGGCGCCCCGCGGGGCTCACGACGCGTGTAGAGATGTGCGCCGGGACGACGGTAGTGAGCCGCAAGCCCGACTCCGGGACGATCGCCGACCTCCACCTGCAGCCCCGGCACGCCCAGCCCGCCAAAACGCAGCACCGGGCGCTCCTCCAGCAGATCAACGGCGTACATAAAGGTGTGTGCGGCGTAGCCGGCATGCACGATCGCCTGAGCGATAAAGATCTCATCGGTGCAGATCGCGCTGTACTGCCAGCGTTTGCGCCGCATCAAGGCGGCCGCGCCTTCAAGCCCCTCGGCACCGCGCAGGCGATCGAGCTGCACCGCCGACAACTCCCCGCGGTAGGTCCCAATGCGGGCAGCTCCCAGGCGATCCACCATCGCGTTGGGCACCTTCTCAAGCCGCTCGTTATGTACCGTCTCCACCATCGTGTTGCTCCCTGATTCGCCGCGCGGCTGCGCCGGAGTTCTCAACCCATCACCACTTCCTGGAAGGAATTGACGATAACCCGGCCCCCTCACACGTCAACGATCGCACATCCGCGATCGCCGGGCCCCGGCACGCATGCCAGCGCGGTGTATCGACGATGCCTTCCAACGCCTTAAAACGCGACATGTTGGCACAGACCATCGCCTCGAAGGCAAGGGGGTGGCGTTTTGCGACATGGCATCGCCTTGCTCCCACCTCACCGTGACAGGTTGTCATCGTTGATACCTTCGGGCCGACCAGAATTGGATTCGGAGGCATAGGGCATCGCCTTCGGTGCCCCGCGCCTCCTGTTTAGGTCATGCAGCCCCCCCCTGAAAACCTGTAGCGCTGCACTTGCGAGCAGTAAACCTGTGCATAGGTTCTCCCCTGTCCAGAAAAAATCGACGTTCACCTCCGGGGACCTCATGATTTTTGAACGCCTCTACGACAGCGACCTCGCTCAATCCTCCTTTCTGATCGGCTGCTCGGATACCGGGAAGGCGCTGGTGGTCGATCCGCGCCGCGATCTGGAGCCTTACTTTAGGCTCGCACGGGAGCACGACCTGACGATCACCGATGTAGCCGAGACGCATCTACACGCGGATTTTTTAAGCGGCGGCCGTGAGCTGGCGCGCGCCACCGGCGCGCGTTTCTGGCATAGCGCCGAGGGCGATGAGAGCTGGCAGTACAGCGGGCTCGATGGTCTTGATGCACAGGCAATGCTCGATGGCGATCGCATCGAACTGGGGCGCTGTTCCATCGAAGCGGTGCACACTCCGGGGCATACCCCCGAGCACCTGAGTTTTTTGCTTTATGACGGAGAGCAGGCCATCGCGGGGCTCACCGGCGATTTTCTCTTCGTGGGCACGCTGGGCCGCCCCGATCTCATCGACGCCACCGGTCTGGGGCAGAATCAAAGCGAGAAGGCCGCCCGCACCCTCTACGCGAGCGCCCAACGTGCGATGGAGCGCTTCCCGCACGAGGTCCCCCTGTGGCCGGGGCACGGGGCGGGCTCGGCCTGTGGAAAGTCCATCGGAGCGCTCCCCACCACCACGCTGGCAATGGAACTTGCCGGTGCCGAGTGGGCTCTCTTTGTGCAAAAGGGCGATACGCAGGGCTTTATCCACCATATCCTCTCGGAGCAGCCCGAATCCCCCACTTACTTTCGACGCATGAAGGAGGAGAACCGCGACGGCTTTGAGCTGCGCGAGCGCTCCGCCCGCCCCTCCCGCGCCTACCCCCACCTGATCCAACGCGCGCTCTGTGGTGACTTCAAGGTGCTCGATCTGCGCCCCCGCGATGACTTCCAGCGCGCGCACCTCAAAGGGAGCCTGCATCTTCCCCTGGGTCCGCATTTTGCGACCTGGTCGGGCTGGGTCTTGCCCGAACGCGAGCCGCTTTTACTGATTACCGGCTCTGGCATGGAGGCCGATCGCGCCGCCGCAGCGCTTCTTCACGTTGGCCACGACGCCATCGTGGGGTTTCTGCCCTTTGAGGCGCTCCCCCGGGCCGAGCTCACCTCCCAGCCCCATCTGGAGATCGAAGAGGCGCATCAGAAGTGGCAGGCCAAAGAGGCCACCTTTCTCGACATACGCGGAGCCTCAGAGTGGCGCCAGGGCTATATCCCGGGCGCCTTACATCACCCCCTGCCTCTCCTGACCACCGAGATCGATGCTATCCCCCGCGATCGCGATCTGATCGTCACCTGCGGAAGCGGCCGGCGCGCGGCGGTAGCCACAAGCCTCTTGCACGCCCACGGCATCACCCGCGCGAGCGTCTTCCACGGAAGCATGGAGGCCTGGACCAAAGCCCATCTTCCCACGGAGACGCCCCGGCACGATGCCCGGGCGGCAGAATGAGGCGAGCGTTCGCCGCCTTACTCTCCGAGTTTGGCCACGTGAAACATCGCCTCGCCCTGATGCACCAGGGGGTGAGTCACATGCGAGAGCACAATGCCATCAAAAGGCGCCTTCAGAGGTGCAGCGCTGGTATCAAAGGCATCGCCCACGGTGCCCAGACGCTGGCCTTTTTTCACAAAAGCTCCGCTCTCGACCTCCACACGCAGGATGCCGGCGCGACGCGCGCGCACCCAGCTCGTCTGGGAGCTCTCGCGCCTGGCTCCCGGCTCTCCGGCATCCTTAAAGGTGGTGACCCCCAGGGCCTCCAGCACGCGTTTGGTGCCCGCAAGCCCCACTTCCACCACCGGGCGGTCAAAGCGCAGCGCCTCTCCACCTTCAAAGAGCACAATGGGGATCTTTTTCCTGGCCGCCGTCTGGCGCAACGAGCCTCGGGGGGGCGCGGCATCCATCATGACGTCGGCTCCGAAGGCCTCCAAAAGCTGGCGGGTGGGGGCGTCGCTCAAGTCGCCGCGCACATGCGGGAAGTTGTAACGCCCCACCGCCGCCGTATGCAGATCGATGCCGTGAGTGCAGCATCCCACGATCTCATCGAGAAACAGACGCGCCAGACGTCCGGCCAGGCTGCCCTTTTTGCTGCCCGGGAAGCTGCGGTTGAGATCTCGCCGGTCCGGCAGGTAACGGGACTGATTGATAAAGCCAAACACATTGACGATGGGCACCGCAATGACCGCACCACACATCTGCTTCGGATCGAGCTCATTGAGGAGCGCGCGTACAATCTCCACCCCGTTGACCTCGTCGCCGTGCAAGGCCGCGCTCACCCAGACGCGCGGGCCGGGCTCCACCCCGCGCACGATCTCCACGGGCAGGGCCAGCGGCGTCTGGGTGGGAAGCCCCCCTACCGGAATCTCCACCCGGCGCCGCTCCCCGGGCTCCACGCTCACCCCGTTGACGACCAGCGCGCGGCGCACCTTCGGCCCCGCCATGGCCAGCTCACCTTCAGAAATGGATCGTGTCACGGGCAGCTCCTCGGGAGACGTTCTCCTCAATGAAGGAGACGATATGACCGGCGACATCAATGCCGGTGGTCTGCTCAATGCCCTCAAGCCCCGGCGAGGAGTTGACCTCAATGACCATGGGCCCGCGGCTGGAGCGCAGAAGATCGACACCGGCCACGCTCAGCCCCATGGTCTGCGCCGCCAGGATCGCCGTCTCGCGCTCCTCATCGCTGAGCTCGGCCACCGTGGCATAGCCGCCGCGGTGGAGGTTGGAGCGAAACTCCCCGGGCTGGGCCTGGCGCTTCATCGCCGCGACCACCTCATCGCCGACCACAAACGCGCGAATATCGGCTCCGGCCGACTCGGCGATGTACTCCTGGAGCAGAATATTGGCGTCGAGCCCTCGAAAGGCCTCGATCACCGACTGCGCTGCCTTACGCGTCTCGGCCAGCACCACCCCGATGCCCTGGGTGCCCTCCAGCAGCTTGATCACCAGCGGCGCGCCGCCAACGGTATCGATGACGCCATCGACATCCTTGGTCGAGTGCAGAAAACCCGTCACCGGCATCCCCACCCCGGCGCGCGCCAGCAGCTGCATCGCCCGCAGTTTGTCGCGCGAGCGCGAGATCCCCTGGGAGGTATTCGCCGAAAACACCCCCATCATCTCGAACTGGCGCACCACCGAGAGCCCGTAAAAAGTATAGGTCGCCCCGATGCGCGGGACGATCGCCTCCACATCTTTAATCTCCTCGCCGGCGAGCATCACCCGCGGGCGTTTGGAGGTAATATCCATAAAGCAGCGCAGGTAGTCGACGATCTGCACTTCGTGGCCCCGCTCCATGGCGGCCTCGCGCAGACGACGGGTGGAGTAGAGCGAGCTTTTGCGCGAGAGGATGGCGATCTTCATGGGGTGGTGCTCCAGAATACCTTAAGGGGTTGCGCCGCTCACCTGGCGAGCGGCGAAGAGAACAAGGTCAGCGCCGGGGGGTGGTGCCCCCCAGAAAAGATGCGGCCGGATCGACCAGAAAACGCCCCCGGACAGCGTGACGCCCGAGCAGCATGCGAAAACCCATATCTTTGCGATTGGTCAGCGTCAGCTCAATGGCGTAGCGCTGGCCCAGCACTTCGACCACCGGGCGAATCACCACACGAAACTCCTCGTGCCCCGAAGAACTGCGGACCACCCGCCGATCGTAGACGGGATACTCGGCGACCGCTCCATCACGAGCGCTGCGTTGGTGCGGACGCACCTCAAAGCGCACCCAGAGCTCGTCATCCTCAAGCTCAAAGAGTTCGATGTTTTCGGCGTGCAGAGCCGAGGTTCGCGCGCCGGTGTCGATCTTGGCCTTGATGCGCCCCAGCCCCAACTCGGGCAATCCCACCCACTCGCGCCACCCGATGATCGGGCGCGGCGCTTTCGAGCTCTTCTTATCTGTCATAACCTCGCCGGGGTGAACGTCAGGGATCTGGCCCCAGAATGTTGCGCGCGCGTACTTTGTCAACCATCCTCGCGCAGCGAAAGTGAATTCACCGGTGAGCGCTTTGCGCGATCCGGCACACGGACACCGCCAACCACCCGCTAAGCCCCGGGGATACGATGTCGAAACGCAACTTGCCCACCGAACTCTGGAAGCGCTTTCAAGAGGCCAAAGAGGCCCCCGCGCTGAACCTACGCGACGCCGAGGGCACCCTGCACCAGCCCACCTACTGGGAGTGGACGCGCGGGGTGCAGCGCCTGGCGATGGGGCTTGTGGACTGGGGGGTAACCCCTGGCGAGCGCATCGGATATGCAGCGCCGAACAGCGCGGCCTTGCTCGATCTGATGGTGGCAGGCTGGCTTGTGGGCGGGTGCGTGGTGCCGCTCTTGCCGGGCCAGGAGCGCCGCGACACGCTGCGGGCGCTGGCCCGCTCAGGATGCTCGGTGGTCGTGGTCAGCGATGAGGCGGAGCGCCAGCGTTTGAGGGGCCCGGGAGGCCAACTTCCCGCCGACTTAAAGTTTGTGCTCACCGAAGGTTCAGCCGACGCTGAGGCCTGCCTGGGCGTTGAGGCGCTCTCGGAGCGGGGGCGCGATCGTCTGCGCCGCGGCGGCCTCAACCTGCTGGCCGAGCGTATGTTTGCGCAGGAGGCCGACGCCCTCTCGCTCATCCTCTACGACGCCACCCCGTCTGAGACGATGCGCGGCGCATACTTCTCTGGCGAGAAGGTGCTCTTGATGCTTGAGCGCATCGCCCACCAGATGCATCTGAACACCGAGGAGCCAGTGCGCCTGGGCGCGCTGCTCTCGTATGGCTGGCCGGGCTCGTTTTTGCTCACGATGAGCGTGCTCTACGCCGGAAAGGAGCTGGCCGTGGCCGAGTCGGCGCGCCAGCTTCACGAGCATCTGCGCACGCTTCAGCCCACCCACCTTCTGTGCGGGCCGGCCTTCCTGGAGTCTCTGGCCACCCGCTGGCAGGAGCGTCTGGAGGCCGCCCCGGAGATTCTCAAGCAGCTCTCCGGGCCAGCGCAGGACGACGCCTCGCCATCGCGCGCGCCTCTGGGGCGCCTGCTCGGGGGGCTGGGTGAGAAGGCCACCGACCGACTGCTCTACGCGCCGATCCGATCGGAGCTCGGAGGCAGGCTGCGCGCCATCTACGTGCCCGAGGGCCAGGCCGATCCGACCTGGCGCCAGATTCTGGAGCGCGCCGGCACCCACCTGCTGGGCTACCTGGCGCTCCCGGAGGCCGGCGTCTCCCATCTGGAGCATCCCGAGGCCGCTCGCCAGGGCTCGGCCGGACGCCCCATCGAGGGCATCGCCACCCGCCAGGCCCACGCCCGCCAGGGCGAAGTCGGCGAGCTGTGGCTTCGAGGTGAAACCCTCTTCGATGGCTACTGGGGAGGCCCAGGCCCCCGCGAGCGCAACGAGGAGGGTTGGCTTGCCACCGGCATCCACGTGCGTCTGGAGAGTGGCTTTGCCTTTGTCGAAACCACTCCGGCGACCGCCCCACTCACTGAGCCCTGAGGCGCTGCTCATACCGTTACATACACCGGTTTGCGCCCGGCAGCCCCCTCCCCTAAGATGCGCGCGGCCGCAGCCCGCGCCGACTTTGCAGACCCTCTTTGTCGAAGATCCCTATGACACCCACGCATCCGCTCCTTTTGCTTCGCCTCCTCGCTCTGACCACCCTGCTGCTTATCACCAGCGGCTGCGGCGAGCTGCTCGACGCGCTGCCCGGCACCTCGATCTCGGGTACAGTCTATGGCGAGAGCTTCAGCGCCCTCAGCTCCACGGCCGAGGTCAGCAGCGATGGCACCTACTTTCTGACCTTCTCCGACAAGGCCTCCTACAGCTGCACCTCCACCCCGCCGGGCAACTACCTGACGGTGGTCGTCGGCCAGGTAACCACCGCCGGCACGCTGAGCGCTGCGGGCAACGTCAGCTTCAACCTCGTCGAAGATGGCACCACCTTCACCGAGAGCGCGTCCGCAGGGAGCGTGACCATCGATCGTCTGGATACCGACTTCGATCAGGTCATCGAAGGCTCGATCAACGCGGTGGGCCCCTCCAGCGATGTTGCCGGACGTTTCAGCACCCCTATCTGCAACTGATCCCACCTCTTTATAGGCGCGGTGCAAAAACCGCTAACGCGACCCCTGGCCCTATGTTTCGGCCTTGAACGCTCGCCCGAATCGCCTTGTCGGGGTCGGGGCCATCTGGCATATTTCGCGCCATTCCCGGGCGAAAGCCCGCCAGGTGCCACCACCTGAGCGTGCCCGCCTACTGAAACGATCCGAGATGTCATGACGCCGTTGCTCATCGTCTTGTTGCCCTTCGTCGGCCTGATCCTTCCGATCATTCTGGCCCGCCACAGCCACACCGCCGCCACCGTCGGTGCGCTGATCCCCACGACCCTCTCGTTTGGGCTCTTATTGAGTCTGGCCAGCGATGTCTTCGCCGGCGAGGTCTTTGTGGCGAGCTGGCCCTGGATTGAAACGCTGGGGATGAACCTCTCGTTTCGGGTCGATGGCCTGGGGATGCTCTTCGCCATCCTGATCTTGGGCATCGGCACACTGGTCGTGCTCTACGCGCACTTCTACCTGAGCGACTCCGATCCGCGCGGGCGCTTCTTCGGCGCGCTCCTGGCCTTTATGGGCGCGATGCTCGGGGTGGTGCTGGCCGAAAACGTGCTCCTGCTGGCGTTCTTCTGGGAGATCACAAGCCTGAGCAGCTTCTTGCTCATCGCCTACTGGACCCACGTGCCCCTGGCGCGTCAGGGTGCGCGTATGGCACTGGCGATCACGGGGATGGGCGGCCTGCTGCTCTTTGCCGGCCTGCTGCTCGTCGGCCATATCGTGGGCAGCTACGAGCTCAGCGCCATTCTTGCCAACGGCGCGCTTATCCAGGGCCATGACCTCTACGTGCCGGCGTTGATCCTTGTGTTGATGGGGGCGTTCACCAAGAGCGCGCAGTTCCCCTTCCACTTCTGGCTTCCCAACGCCATGACCGCGCCGACGCCGGTCAGCGCCTACCTGCACTCGGCCACCATGGTCAAAGCCGGCGTCTTTTTGCTGGCGCGCATGCACCCGGCGCTGAGCGGCACGCCGGAGTGGTTCTTTATCGTCACCGGTGCCGGCCTGGTGACCCTGACCTTTGCGGCCTACGTCGCTCTCTTCAAACACGACCTCAAAGGCCTTCTGGCCTACTCGACCATCAGCCACCTGGGCCTCATCACGGTGCTCTTTGGCTTTGGCACCCCGATGGCCGCGCTCGTTGGCGTCTTCCACATCCTCAACCACGCCGCCTTTAAAGCCTCACTCTTTATGAGCGTGGGCATCGTCGACCACGAGACGGGCACCCGCGACATGCGCATCCTGGGCGGACTTCGTCACGCCATGCCCATCACCGCCACGCTTGCCACCCTGGGCGCCGCGGCGATGGCGGGCATCCCCGGCTTCAACGGGTTCATCTCCAAAGAGATGTTCTTCTACGAGTCGTGGAAGCTGCCCTTCATTGAGCAGGACTGGGTGGTGCCGGTGATCGTGACGGTGGCCGGTCTGCTCTCGATGGCCTACTCGGTGCGCCTGGTCATCGACACCTTCTTTGGTGAGGTGGGCGAGACGCCGGCCAAACCTCATGACCCGCCCTTTGGCATGTGGCTTCCGGTGGCGCTTCTGGTGACCATCTGCCTGGTGGTCGGCGTCTACCCGAGCATCGCCGAGCCCATCGTCAACGCCGCCGCCCTGGCCACCATCGGCGGGGTGATGCCCGAGGGATACGAGCACCTCTCCCTCTGGCACGGCTTCAACGCCGCCGTCGTCATGAGCCTCATCGCCATCTTCGGCGGTGTGGCCTTCTTCACCCTGCGCTTTAAGCTCTTCGCCCTTGCCGAGCGCTACTGGCCCAACCTCCGCGGCAAACTCGTCTTCGAAGGCCTGGTCGAGCGTGTTGTCGACGCCACCCGCGCCACCACGGCCTCCCTGGAGAATGGCTCGTTGCAGCGCTACGTGATGCTGCTCATCGCCTTTGTGGTCGCCGCCGGCGCGCTGCCCTTCTTCCTCTTTGACTTTGCCCCGGGCAACCTCCCGGCCACCGAGCTTGAGCCGGTGACCATCGTGATCTTCGGCATCTTTGTGGCCGCCTGCCTTGGCGTGGTTGCCAACCACAAGCGCCGCCTCACCGCGATTGTTACCCTCTCGGTGGTCGGCCTGGTGGTGAGCCTGAGCTTCGTCAAATTCTCCGCACCCGACCTCGCGCTGACCCAGCTCTCGGTCGAGGTCGTCACGATTCTCCTTCTGCTGCTTGCCCTCTACGTGCTGCCCAAAGAGACGCCCAGCGAGGGTGGTTTTAGCCTTCGTAAAGTTCGCGACGGCATCCTCGCCACCGTCGCAGGCCTGGGCACCGGCTGGATGAGCTACATGGTGATGACCCGTCCCCAGGACTCCATCAGCATGACCCACCTGGAGAAGGCCTATTACCCGGTGGGCGGCGGCACCAACGTCGTCAACGTCACGCTGGTCGACATCCGCGGCTTCGACACCATGGGAGAGGTGGCCGTGCTCGCGATGGCGGGCTTAGGCATCTTCGCCCTGCTCGCTCGCCTCAACCCGGAGCATATCCACGGGGTGACCCGCCGCGTGCTCGATCGTTACCCGGTGATGCTCACCTCGGCCACGCGCCCCCTGCTCAGCCTGATTCTGGTGATGGCAGTCTACATCTTCATGCGCGGTCACTACCTGCCCGGCGGCGGCTTTATCGCCGGCCTGGTCGCCACCGTTGCGTTGATCATCCAGTACATGGCCAGTGGCCAGCAGTGGTCCTCGGAGCGCATGCCCGTCAATTTCCGAATCATGGCGATTGTCGGCGTGACCATTGCGGTGCTCTCCGGGGCAACCTCGCTTGCGCTGGGCAAACCCATGATGACCATGCTCGTTCCCCTGGGTGAGCCGGGCACCGTGATGACCCTCTACTTCGACCTGGGCGTCTTTTTGGGCGTGGTAGGCGCGATGATGACCATCCTCACAAGCCTGGGTGTGTTGAGCCGCCCGGCATCGGCCGAGACCCTCGCCCACAGCAAGGAGACCAATCCATGGAAGCCCTGATAGCCTCTGCCATCGCCGTTCTGGTGGCCTGTGGGTTCTACCTGGTGCTGCGCGCGCGCACCTTCCCGGTCATCATCGGCCTGGCACTCTTTTCGTACGCCGCCAACCTCTACATCTTCTCCACCGGGCGACTGACCTCCGGGATGCCCCCGGTCTTGCAAAAAGGCGTGCCCCTTGAGGCCTACGCCGATCCGCTGCCTCAGGCCCTGATTCTCACGGCGATCGTCATCGGCTTTGCCATGACGGCCTTTATCCTGGTCCTGGCCATCAGCGGTTATGTGGAGCTTGGCACCGATCATCTCGACGCGAAGGAGCAGAGCCGGTGAACAACTGGATCGTCATACCTATCCTGCTGCCGATGCTCACCGCGCTTGTCTGCGCGCTGATCCCGGCCTCAAAGATCGCCATTCAGCGCACCCTCTCGCTGACCGCCTCCCTGGCCCTTATGGCCACCGGCTTCTTCATGGTCAGCCAGACGATGTCCGGCGAGATCTTCAGCTACGCGATGGGCAGCTGGTCGGCGCCTTTTGGGATTGTGGTTGTCGTCGACCGACTCTCAGCGATGATGGTCGCGCTGACCAGCGTGGTCGCCCTCTGCGTGCTGGCCTATGCCTCCCAGGGCTCCGATAAGCGCGGGCCCTACTTCCACTTCCTCTTTCAGTTTCAGGTGCTGGGGATTTGCGGGGCGTTTTTAACCGGCGATATCTTCAACCTCTTTGTCTTCTTCGAGATCCTGCTTCTGGCCTCCTACAACCTGCTGGTCTACTCCGGCGGCAAGAAGCGGCTGAAGGCGGGCATCCATTACGTGATCCTGAACCTGGTGGGCTCGGCGCTCTTTCTGATCGGCGTGAGCACGCTCTACGGGATCACCGGCACGCTGAACATGGCTGATATGGCGATTCAGGTCGCAGCGTTGGGCCCCGAAGATCAGGCGATTTTGCAGGCCGGTGCGCTGGTTTTGATGGTGGTCTTCGCGCTGAAAGCCGCGCTGCTTCCCCTCTACCTCTGGTTGCCCGGTGTCTACGGCGCGGCGACCGCGCCGGTGGCCGCGCTCTTTGCCGTGCTGACCAAGGTGGGGGTCTACGCCATTCTGCGTACCTCCACGCTGATTTTCGGGCCGGAGGCCGGCGTCGGTGCCGATCTCATCGCGCCTTACCTCTTCCCGCTGGCGCTGATGACCCTCTTCTTCGGAATGGTCGGCGCGATGGGCAGCCACAGGCTGCGCCACATGACGGGCTACCTCATCATCGCCTCGCTGGGCACCATGCTGGCCAGCATCGGCCTCTTTACCCAGGCCAGCATCTCCGGCGCGCTCTACTATCTGGTGCACTCGACGCTGATCATGGCGCTCTTCTTTTTGCTCATTGAGCGCGTTTCCGCCCAGCGCGGTCCTTTCACCGACGAGATCCGCATCGGCTGGAAGCTGACTCAGCCCACCCTGCTCGGACTGATCTTCTTCGGCGCTGCGGTGGCCGCCGCAGGCCTTCCGCCCTTCAGCGGCTTTCTCGGCAAGCTCCTGATGCTTCAGGCCGCCATCGGCGAGCCCGGCGGCTTCTGGATGTGGGCGGTGATCCTCTTTACAAGCCTTCTGGGCCTTGTTGCCCTGAGCCGCGTCGGCACGCAGGTCTTCTGGAAAGGCACCGAGATCTCCGCCGAGCGCGCCGATCAGGTCGAGCGTACCACCACTCTACAGGCCGCCCCCCTGGTCGCCATCCTGGCCATCCTGGCGGCCTACTCCGTCTTCGCCGGCCCCGTCACCAGGTACACCGACGCGGCCGCCGCCCAGCTGCTCGACCCGCAGCAGTACATTGACGCGGTGATGGTCCAACCGGCCTTCTTCCCCGACACAGGCATGAGCGATGACCTCAGCAACAAGGACCACTGACGTGATCAGCATTCGACAACGCGTTCTGCCACAGCCCCTCTTCAGCCTGGTGTTGCTGGCGGTCTGGCTTCTGGCTCAGGGCAAGCTCGAGCTCTCCACGATCATCGGTGGGGTGGTCCTGGCGCTGGTGCTCCCCGCGCTCACCTACCGCTTTACCGATTCCTTCCCGAAGGTGCGTCGGCTCCGCCCCCTGATTCAGTACGTCGTCATCGTGATGTGGGATATCCTCGTCGCCAACCTCGTCGTGGCGCGGCTGATTCTGGGCTCAAGCCGCAAGCTCAAGCCCACCTTCCTGGAGGTGCCGGTGAAGCTGACCAACCCTTATGCCATCACGATCTTCGCGGCCACCATCTCGCTGACCCCCGGTACGGTCTCATCGAACTTGAGCGGCGACCGCAAGACGTTGCTGGTTCATGCGCTGACCTCCGATGACCCCGACGCCGAGATTCAGCTGATGAAGGCCCGTTACGAGGCACCGCTCTTGGAGGCCTTCCAATGATCCTGACCTACGCCATCGCTACCGCCTTCGGCATCGTCTCAGCGGCCATTCTTCTCAACGCCTACCGCCTCTTTCAGGGCCCGGATGTGCTCGACCGCGTTGTGGCCCTGGACACGATGAACATCAACGCCATCGCACTCCTGCTCCTGGCAGGGATCTGGTGGTCGACGGACCTCTTCTTCGAAGCAGCCCTGCTCATCGCCATGATGGGCTTTGTCGGCACCGTAGGCATCTCCCGCTTCCTGCTGCGCGGCGACCTCATCGAGTGAACCTCCACCGGATGAACCGCGTTTCAGTCCGCGTCATCCGAAGCCTTTTGAGACCATCATGGAAGAGCTTCCTCTTTACCTTCAAAGCATCATTGCCGCCCTGCTCATCTTCGGGGCCGTATTTGCCTTTATCGGCTCGCTGGGCCTGGCGAAGTTGCCCGATTTCTACATGCGCCTGCATGGTCCCACCAAAGCGACCACCCTGGGGCTGGGCGCGATGCTGGTGGGCTCGATGATCTACTTCAGCGTCACCAAAGGTAGCCTGACGCTGCACGAGATCCTCATCACCCTCTTCCTCTTTATTACCGCCCCGGTCAGCGCGCACATCCTCTCGAAGTCAGCCATCCGTTCGCGCATCTACGACTCCACCGGCATGGTCGAGGAGAAAACCCGCGAGCTCTTCTGAGCAGCGCTCGCGACAGGCTCATTCAGCCTCACCCTTCTCCCCGCTCCTCTCTCCCCCCGCAGGCCCCCCGAAGATGCCCTACGCCGAACAGGCGGCGATGTTCGAGAACCGTCTCCAGAAGAACATCAGCCGCATCGAGAACGCCGCCCAACGCCTCAACCAGAGCTGCTACCGCATTTACGACGCCGACATCCCCGAGATCCCGCTGCTCGTTGACTGGTACGAGGGCTATTTGCACGTGGCGCTTATGGCCCGGCGCAAGTTCCGCGATATGGACAACGAAGCCTGGCTCGACGCGATGCTTGAGGTCTTAATGACCCAGCTCGACGTCCCGGCTGAGAAGCTTTTTGTAAAGACGCGCCGCCGCCAGAAGGGCTCCTGGCAGTACTCGAAATTTGCCCACGAGCGCAGCGAGATCGCCGTTCACGAGGATGGCCTCAAATTCAAGGTCAACCTCTCCGACTACCTCGACACCGGCCTATTCTTAGACCACCGCATCACCCGCCAGATGGTCCGCGAGGAGTCGCAGGGCAAGAGCGTGCTCAACCTCTTCGCCTACACCGGCGCCTTTACCGTGCACGCGATCGCCGGCGGCGCTCGAAAGACCGTCACCGTCGACATGAGCAACACCTATTTACGCTGGGCCCGGGAGAACCTCGCGCTCAACCAGATGAGCCTGCGCGGAAACCGCTTTGAGCGCGCCGACATCCTGCAATACCTGGCAAGCCCGGACCGCGCCCGAGAGCACTATGACCTGATCGTGCTCGACCCGCCCACCTTCTCCAACTCCAAGAAGATGGATGACACGCTGGAGATCCAGCGCGACCACCCCTGGCTTATCAACACCTCGCTGGGCCTGCTCAAACCCGGCGGTGCCCTTTACTTCTCGACGAACTTTCGAAACTTTAAGCTGCAATCCAGTCAGCTCCACGGTGCCGTCATCGAGGAGCTCACCCAGAAGACCATCCCTCACGACTTCCAACACTCCAAACCCCACCAGAGCTGGCGCATCACCCGCGCGTAACGCTCTTCAAGCGCTCGCGATCTATGACCTCTGAAAACCAAGCAAAAGTCGTCCCGGCCGGACCACGCCGCAGCCTCTCGGGCATCAAGCCCACGGGCTTTCCCCACCTGGGCAACTACCTGGGCATGATCCGCCCGGCCATCGATCTCCAGGAGGACTATGAGGCCTTCTACTTTGTGGCCGACTACCACGCCCTGACCTCGGTGCGTGACCCCGAGGCCCTGCGCCAATCGGTCTACCAGATCACCGCCTACTTTCTGGCCTTTGGTCTCGACCCGGCCCGCGCGGCCTTCTTCCGCCAGTCGGACATCCCGGAGGTCACCGAGCTGACCTGGCTCTTAAGCTGCGTCACGCATATGGGCCTGCTGGAGCGCGCCCATGCCTATAAGGCTGCAAAAGACCAGGGCATCGAGAAGGACATCAACCACGGCGTGTTCACCTACCCGGTGCTCATGGCCAGCGATATCCTCATCTACGACTCCGACGTCGTCCCGGTAGGCGCCGACCAGATCCAGCACATCGAGATGACCCGCGACATGGCCCAGAAGTTCAACTCGGCCTTCGGCGGGGATTTCCTCAAGCTGCCCGAGGCCCGGGTGCGTGAAGACGTGGCCACCGTCCCCGGCCTCGACGGCAGAAAGATGAGCAAGAGCTACGGCAACATCATCGAGCCGCTCCTGCCGCCCAAAAAGCTGCGCAAACAGATCATGAAGATCGAGACAGACTCGAAGGGTCTTGACGACCCCAAAGATCCCTCGACCTGCAACATCGTCACCCTCTACAAGCTCTTCGCCTCCAAAGACGAGCTCGCCGAGATGGAAGAGAATTACCGCGCCGGTGGCTATGGCTACGGCCACGCCAAGCAGGCCCTCTTTGAGAAGATGGACGCCCACTTCGCCCCCTTCCGCGAGCGCTATGAGGCGATCATCGACGACCGCGACTACCTCGATCAGATCCTCGATGAGGGCGCCGAAAAAGTCCGCCCCATCGTCGAAGAGGTCATGGTGCGAGTTCGCCGCGCCACCGGCCTTCGCCGCTAAGTTACCCCACGTCTTCGCTCTTAGCTTCGCGGGGAGCTCGCCACATCGTACCTCCCCCGAGGACTTCAGCCTCACCTCTCTCCAAGGCAACCGACATGGCCTCCAAAGACGACAAGACCCAGCCCGTGCCTCCTCGCCCCCGCAAGAAAAAAACCGAAGGCGAAGCCAGCGCTCAAGGTGTGAAGCCCGACGAGAAAGTCGAAGTCATCCGCGCCCCCAGGCCCCCCACCGCGCCCAATGCACCGAAGAAAGAGGCTCCCAAAAAAGATGCGCCCGCAGCCGAGTCGAAAAAAGAAGAATCGAGCGCCGGCATGAAGTTCGGGGACACCTCGGCCACCATGGACGACTTTGCCGCCATGTTCGAGAGCCATGAGGCCGCCGCTCCCTCCCGCCAGCGCTTCGACATGGGCGACCAGGTCGAGGGCAAGGTCATCTCGGTGGGCACCGCGGCGATCTTCGTGCAGATCGGCGCCAACCAGGAAGGCGTCGCCGATCGCGCCGCCTACGAAGACGAAGAAGGCAACGTCACGCTTGAGCCCGGCCAGACCTACTCCTTCTACGTGCTCGGCTTTAAGGGCGGCATCCAGCTCGGCAAAGAACTCGGTGCCGGCCGCCAGGGCCTGGCCGCTGTCGAAACCGCCCACGACACCGGGCTCCCCATCAGCGGCAAAGTCACTGGCACCAACAAGGGCGGCTTTGAAATCGATCTCTCCGGCGTGGAGGCGTTCTGCCCCATCAGCCAGATCGAGCTCGGGTTCACCGAAGAGCCCGACGCCCACGTCGGTCAGACCTACCAGTTTAAGGTCCAGGAAGTTCGCGACGGCGGCCGCACCGTCGTGGTGAGCCGCCGTGCCCTTCTCGAAGAGCAGCAGAAAGAGGCCCGCGAGCAAACCCTCAAAACCCTGGACGTCGGTCAGGTCATCGAGGGCGTCATCACGCGGGTGGCCGATTTTGGCGCCTTTGTCGACATCGGCGGCGTCGAGGGTCTGGTGCACGTCTCCGAGCTCAGCCACACCTTCTTCGACCACCCCACCGACCTGGTCAAAGTCGGCCAGGAGGTTAAGGTTGAGGTCTTGAGCCTTGAGGAGCCGGTGGGCGACAAGCCCATCCGCATCGGCCTGAGCATGAAGGCCACCGAGCAGGATCCGTGGCTGGAGGTAAACGAAAAATTCGCCGTGGGAACCCGCGTGCTCGGCCGCGTGGTGCGTCTGGCTCCCTTTGGTGCCTTCGTGGAGCTGACCCCGGGTGTTGAGGGCCTGGTGCACGTCTCCCAGATGAGCTGGGAGCGCCACGTGGCCAACCCCGCCGACGTGGTCTCCGTGGGCGAAGAAGTCTCGGTGGAGGTGCAGGATATCGACCTTCTGCGCCGCCGCATCGGCCTGAGCATGAAGGCCGCCGAGGGCGATCCCTGGGCCAACATCTCCGAGCGCTTCGCCATCGGCCTGGAGGTCAGCGGACATGTGGCCAAAGTCGAAGATTTCGGTGCCTTCATTGAGCTCGGCGGCGGTATCACTGCGCTTCTACCCCGCAGCGAGATGAACCTCTCCAGCGACTCGACGCCCCATCGCCAGTTCACCGCCGGTCAGGAGGTCAAAGCCCGCGTGCTCAACATCGAGCCCGAGCGTCGCCGCATGGCGCTGAGCCTCAAAGACGCCGAGACCATCGCCGAGCAGGCCGATCCCTCCAAAGCCGCCCCCACCAGTTACAAGGACGATAGCCTCTCCTCGGGCGGCGGCATGGGCACGCTGGGTGATCTGCTCAAGGCTCGTAAGAAGTCCTGAGCGACGCTGGATCACGGCGCAACCCCGCACTGCCAGCGCTCACTCCGCGCACCTCCCGGGTGCGCGGCGTAGACCTCTCGCAGACGCGGCGGCAGGGCTCTTTTCACAGCGTCGTAGCATCAGGCCCAACGTACAATTACCGTGGGCCGAGCTCGCATACCGCGATTCAAGCCTCTGCAAAAAAGAAGCGCTCGCCAGGTCCTGGCGAGCGCTTCTTTTTTGCAGGTGGCTCAGCGCGCTGACCCGCATCAACGGCCAACTTCTCCGCCTTCAGCACAGGCCTCTCTCCTCCCGACGCTGAAAGCCGCTGCCCGTCTTATGGCTCCTGCGGCTCACGCAAAAAGACGTACTCGCGCTCGCTGGAGCGCTCGTCGCTGAAGTAGTAGCCACCGCCGGTGAAGCCCTTAAGCCGCTCGGGGTCGGTGATGCGCTCGCGCACGATATAGTCGGCCATCATGCCGCGGGCACGCTTCGCCCAGAACGCGACGATCTTGTATGTGTCGCCCTTCCGATCGCGAAACACCGGGGTAATCAGCTTCCCTTTGAGCGATTTCTTGTCCACGGACTTAAAGTACTCGTTGGACGCCAGGTTGATCACCACCTGACGCTCCTGCTCGGCGAGCTTTTCGTTGAGCACGTCGGTGATCCTCTGTCCCCAGAAGTCGTAGAGGTTCTTGCCCCGGGCGTTCTCAAGGCGAGTGCCCATTTCCAGACGGTAGGGCTGCATCAGGTCCAGCGGACGCAGCACACCATAGAGCCCCGAGAGGATGCGGATATGCTCCTGGGCGAAGGCCACATCGTCGTCGGTGTAGGCGTCGAGCTGGAAGTCGGTGTAGACGTCGCCGGTAAAGGCCCAGAGCGCCTGACGGGCGTTCTCCGGGCTGAAGGGCAGCTCGAAGTCGCGGTAACGATCGTAGTTGAGATCCGCAAGCTTCGAGCTAATTCCCATCAGATCTTCGAGATCGGCACGCGAGAGCTCGCGCAGCCTCTCGATAAGCGTTTGAGAATCGTCGAGAAAAGGCGGCTCGCTATGCTCGGAGACGGGCACCGGCGATTCGAAATCCAGGGATTTGGAGGGGGAGAGTAAGACCAACATAGACGACCTGCTGCAGACGACTTGGAATGACGAACACGGCTTATGCGCACTGGCGAGTATCTCGCCATAACCAGCGGCGCCAGAGAAAAAGCGCGCCGGGCGAAGGCGCGCCTCAGGATTAAGAACCATCCGACCATCTGGCAAGCTCCGCCCGCCCCGCTTACACAGTGCCGGTCACACGCGGCCGTGGTTCGGGCCTGGCGAGGCTAGAAGGGGTGAAATCCGGAGCGATCCTCGTGCGCCGCATGCCTCTCCCCCCACTCGTTGCCGCCCGACTCCGCCGCACCGCGCTCGATCGGCATGATATCGACGGACGTGGCCTCCTCGGTACAGAGGCGACGCAGGGTCTGACGGCGACGCACCTCGGGGAGCACCCAGCCACCGATCACAAAGCGTTGAAAACGTCGATTCACGCTGATCTTCCGGGTCAGCCCGGCCATCACATCCGAGAAGATCGCGCGGTAGAGCTGCGCGAGATCACGACGCGCGAAGTTTCTGCACGCCAGGCTCACCGCGTCGACGGTGCGGGCGACCTGCTCCTTCATCCCCAGAAAGTCGATCACGAAGGCCTCCCCGCCGAAGGCATCTTCGAGGATCTGGGAGGCGTCGACGCCAAAGGGAAGGCCGCGGCCCAGGCGCGCGCCGCGCAGCGCGTAGAGGGTGCGAAGCCTGGCGATGGGGCGCTGATAACGAAGCTCCAGCATCGGTCCGGCCACATAGCGGGCGACACCTTGCTCGTCGTCGAGGATCTGGTCGAGCAGGGTCTTCTCGCGCTGCGCAAGCTGGCGAGCGGCACCGGGACGATTGAGGATGGCCTGCATCGCCAGCACGCTGTCGTGAAGCGCCTCACAGACCATCTCATCAATACGCCCGAGCACATCGATGTAGAGACGGCTGAAGGTATCGCAGCCGTAGCGTTGCAGCCCTGCCTCCACCGCCTCCTCCAACCAGAGCTCTCGGGACTCGCCGACATCATCACCCACGTCCCCGAAGTCGTGCAGCGCGGGGTGCATCGCGATCAAATCGCGCGTGCTGATGGCAGTGGTCCAGCGGTCGCCGTGGCCCGGCGCGTCGGCAAAAACAAAGAGCTCTTCCATGGCTTTCTCCCGGGGCATCCCTGCCCCTTTCTTGAGGAACGCACCTGGTACGGCTCGGCGCAAGTCTTTCAAAAACCCAACACATTCAACAGGTTACACGCACAACACTACCTTTCGCCACGAATGCAGCGCGCGCCACCTCATCTTCACCCCTACTGCTGGTCTGAATAGAACCACTCTAACTCGCCGCGGCCCGGAGTTCAACGGGTGCACGTCGGGAGACGTGCGCAGATGGAAAAAAAAAGACGCGCCCCTTCAGGGGCGCGCCTCTACGTACAACGCTCAAAAAGCCACACCACGCGGAGAACACCCGCGGCGGTGCGGCTCAGGCTCATTTGGAGCCGAAGGTCTGATTGAAGTCCGGGAAAAACTCCCAGTCGCCAACCTGACGGTACTCTTTGGCTTTAATCAGCAGGAAGGCGTCGAGCACCGAGGCGATCGAGATCAGCCCCCCACCGCACCCGGTAACGATCGCCACAGCCAGAATCACAAGCCCCTTGGCGGTCTGCCCCATCATGATCTGGCCGACGCCGGGGATTAAGAACGAGAGCACCAGCGCGATGATCTGATCGGTACTCAGCCCTCCCGGGTTGTTCTGGTTATTCTGCTGCTGGGGCAGATGATCCTGCGGCGGGCGATAGTCCTTAAAATTGCCCGCGGGCGGCGGCTGATGCGAAGGCGCAGCCCAGTCGTTTTGCGATTTATCCTGATTCTGATCGTTCATCGACTTCTCCTGCAAACATGCGCGTAAGAACAACGGGAAGACGCCAGGCCAGAACCCACGCCAACCGACCGTGGGTGTGACTCGAGTGATGCGGCGCTTATACGCTGCCGCATCGCACCTGTCTTTTACAAGTTGCAGCGTCCCGCATCAAAACGCGAGCGCCCTGGTATCGGCCGAGCCCACCAGCGCCTCGACCTCGTCGATCGCTTTGGGACACATCGCGGTGAGGTTCTCATAACCTTCGGCGGTGACCAGAATATCGTCTTCGATACGCACGCCGATGCCACGCAGCTCTTCGGGGGCATTCTCATCGTCGGCGGGCACATAGATACCCGGCTCAATGGTGAGCACCATGCCCGGCTCAAGGGGGCGAGAGGTGTCTTCGTCGAGCTTGTAGAGTCCAACGTCGTGGACGTCCATGCCCAGCCAGTGACCGATGCCGTGGGGGTAATACTTGCGGTAGGACTTCGACTCGAGGGTCTCTTCCAGGGTCTCCTTGACGATGCCCAGGTCGATCATCGCCTGCGCGAGCATCTTCGAGGCCTCCTCCTGAAGCGAATCATAGGGGAGTCCGGGCTTGATCATGGCGGTGGTCGCCTCCAGCACGTCGAGCACCGCCTGGTAGAGGCGTCGCTGCGGCTCGGAGAAGCGCCCGCTGGCCGGGAAGCTGCGGGTGATATCGCCGGCGTAGTAGCCGTACTCGCAGCCGGCGTCGATGAGCACCACATCGTCTTCACCGATGCGATCTTCGTTTTCGGTATAGTGCAAAATCGTGGCGTTATCGCCGCCGCCCACGATCGAGGCGTAGGCCGGACCGCTGCCCCCGCTGCGGCGGAAGTGGTATTCGATGAGCGCCTGAAGCTCGTACTCCATCATGCCCGGGCGGCAGTGCTTCATCGCCAGGATGTGCGCTTCTGCGGAGATCTCGCAGGCGCGGCGCAGGACGTTGAGCTCGGCCTCCCCTTTGATCAGACGTGCCTCAAAGAGCAGGTCGCGCGCATCGGCGATGGCCGCCGGCATCGCCAGGTGCTGGTTGCGGCGATGGCGCAAGGACTGCACCCAGCCGATCACCCGCTGATCAAAGGCCTGCTCCACGCCCAGGGTGTAATAGAGGGTCTGGCGGCCTTTCAGAAACTTCGGAAGCTCCTCATCGAGCTGACTCAGCCCGAAGGCGACATCCGCCCCGAAACGCGCCACGGCCCCCTCGGGGCCGGCGCGGCGGCCTTCCCACTGCTCCTTGCTCGGGTCACGATCGGGCACAAAGAGCCCGAACGCCCCCTCTTCGCGGCCCGGGGCCAGCACGAGCACCGACTCCGGCTCTCGAAATCCGCTCAGGTAGAGAAGATCGCTTGAGGGGCGGTAGGTGTACTCAGTGTCATTGGAGCGCTGGCGCATCGAGGGGCCCACCACGATCAGCACGCCCTCGGGGCCGATCTTCTCCATCAGTCGCGCGCGGCGCGCCTCAAAGACCTCTTGTTCGATCATGACCATCGTTGCCTCATTGCGTTTTCTGTGATTTTGGCATCCGAACTCAGGCGGCATCCTGCCACCCTGCGGGGCATCTGTCGAACCCTGCGCACCAGGTGCCCTGTCGCCGAGCGCCACGATGTGCGCTGGCCGGCGCGGTGACGCGCCACCGGGCGGTCTTCGCCCTTTGCCGCAGGCCCCCTTCCTTTGCTACACCCACTGCAGATGATGGCTTTCCTTCCCCTTCCGACAGGAGCACCCATGGCCCCGACCGACCCCTCCGACACTCTGGCAACGACGCTGCAAACCTGGCTTGAAGTCGACTCCACCAGCGGCGAAGAGAAGGCGTTTCTGGAGCTTCTGGAGGCCGAGCTGAAAGAGGCCGGCTTCAGCCGCATCGATCGCCAGGATGTCGCCCCGGGGCGCTACAACCTGCTGGCGCGTACCGAGCGGCCGGCGCGCCTGCTCTACTCCACCCACGTCGATACGGTTCCCCCCTTTTTACCGGTTCGACGCGAGGGCGACCGCATCTTCGGACGCGGAGCCTGCGACACCAAGGGCGGGCTTCTGGCGATGCTTCAGGCCGCAAAGCGCCTGCTGGCCGCCGGAGAGCGCGACCTGGGATTCTTGTTGGTGGTCGGCGAAGAGGTGGACCATTGCGGCGCAAAGAAAAGCGTGGCGTTGAGCCACCTGAAGGAAGAGGGGCTTGAGCGCATCATCCTCTGCGAGCCCACCATCAACCGGGTGGTCGCCGCGCAAAAAGGCATGCTCAAATTCACCCTGAAGACCGAGGGCGTGGCCGGCCATTCGGCCTTTGTGGACCGGGGCACCTCGGCGATCAACAAACTCCTCGATGTGCTTGAGCGCATGCGCCAGCACGACTGGCCCACGGACACCATTCTGGGGCCGACGACGCTGAACATCGGCACCATTGAGGGGGGTGTGGCGGCCAACGTCTTTGCGCCCTCGGCGCAGGCGCAGGTTCTGATGCGCGCCGTCAGCCCGATCGCGCCGCTGCTCCAGAGGGTTGAGGCACTGGCCGGCGAGGAGGCGCGGGTGGAGGGGGCGGTTTACAACGACCCGGTCTTCTTCGATCCGCCCGAGGGTTACGAGGTGGCGACGGTGCCTTTCAACACCGACGCGACCTACGTCAGCGAGCTTGCGCCGGTATGGCTTGTGGGTCCGGGCGATATTCGCGTGGCCCACGCCGACCACGAGCATATTGATGTGAGCGATCTTCAGGCGGGCATCGACCTCTACACCGAGCTCGGCACTCTGGCGCTCCGAACGCAACGCTGAGATGCCCCCGCGCGCAGCGCGGACGACGCGCAGCGCCCCTGTGGCCGCGTCGCCCCCGAGGGCGCGCCGAGCAAACCCGATCGCTGGACATTTCAATAAAGGTGTACAAGTTCGCTTCCGACGGAAATTGACCGGGTACATTCACGTACCCGACCTCTTCGCCAACGCGGTCCATCCCACGTCGATCGTAGCACCCGACAGGAGCTTCTTTGGGACGCCGCCCCGAGCGTTTCTCGCCAGGAGGACTCATGACACGTACACAGCACACAGAGCATACCCGGGTCGTCTTCGACGCACTCGACTCGCTGGCCGGCTTCGGCACCGGCACCCCCACCATCACCGCCGAGCAGAGCCCCCACGCCGCGCTGCAGGCGCTTCTTCCGGCGCTCGCCACGCTCAGCCCTCAAAAGGCCCCCAGGCCCACCTTTGAGCGCCGCGGCGAGGCCAAATTCTTTCTCGATCACTTCGCGCTGGGCGAGGAGGTGGCGGTGGTGCCCCTGTGGCATATTGAGCACCACGATCTGCACGCCAGTGCGATCGTAGGCTGGACCTACGCCCGACACCTCTGCTAACGCCGGGTGACCGGAAGACGTCTTAAGGCGCCCGGGGCCCTCCCCGGGCGCTTCTCTGCACAAGCGCTACCCCCCTGCCTGTGAGATCATCCTATGGCCCTGCTCGAAACCCAGGCCCCCGCGCTCGGCACCCCCGCTCCTGACTTTGCGCTCCCCGACACCGAGGGGGTCACTCGCCGCCTCGACGACTTCGCCTCCAGCCCGGTGCTCGTGGTGATGTTCATCTGCAACCACTGCCCCTATGTCAAAGCGGTGTTCGACCGGCTGGTCGCCCTCCCCGACGACTTCCCCGAGGGCAACGTGGCCTTTGTGGCCATCAGCGCCAACGACGCCGAGCGCTACCCCCAGGACGGCCCCGACGCCATGGCGGAGCTTGCCCGCGAGAGGCGTTTCCCCTTCCCCTACCTCTACGATGAAACCCAGGAGGTCGCCCGGGCCTACGGCGCGGTGTGCACGCCGGACTTTTTTGTGTACGACCACAATCGCCAGCTGGCCTACTGCGGCCGCCTGGACGATAACTGGAAAGATCCCCACGCGGTAAAACGTCGCGAACTTCACGACGCGATCGCCGCGCTGCTTGACGGAAGCCGTCCCGTCGAGGAACAACACCCCTCGATGGGTTGTAGCATCAAGTGGAAACCCTGAGCGCCCCGACACCGGGCGCCTCTGACGACGCCAGAAGCAGAAGCCGATGTCGCCGGATGCGATAACGAGCGTGACGCAGGCAAGGCGCAAAACTTCAGGCGGTGCTTTCGCATCGACGAGACTTTGCAACGCTGCACGCGCTACCCTCGATGCAGCAGACGCGGCGTCAACACTGGCTCACGGCGTAAAATAAGGCCAATAGACCCGGGCTTTCGATGTTCGGCATCTCCTTTCCAGAATTAATGATCATCGCCGCACTTGTGTTGGTGGTGGCCGGTCCCGAGAAGTTGCCGGAGTTCGCGCGCTGGGCCGGTAAAGGCATGCGCGAGCTGCGCAAGGCCTCCAACACCCTGCGCGACGCGTTGATGATCGACGATCTCGACCTCGACAAACCCAGAAAACGCATCACGTCCAGCGCACCTGCGGCCAGCTCAGCTCCCTCCTCATCGGCGGTATCAGATGGCGCCGAGTCGCCCTCACCCGCTGCCGATGCCGCGCCCACCACGCGAGTCTCCACCGCCTCGGCGCCGCGGGATCGCTACCCCAGCGCGGAGCCCTCCGGCCTGGACCAGCTCGATGAGGCCGACTTCGATCGCCTGCTCGAGCAGCAGTACCTGCTGCATCATAACCAACTCAAAGCTGTGGCGCTCACCCCGGCGCTCCCCACCTCCGAGATCCACGCGGTGAGCCTGAGCGCTTCACGTAGCGCGGCGGAGTCCGACACGATGACGCGACACCCTGTGGCGCTGGTCGCCTCTCAGGCTCCGGAGCCGATGCGATGAGCCCGAACCACGATGTTGAGCCCCGCTCGGAGGCCTCCGCCGAGAGCCTGCAGGAGATGCGCATGAGCTTTATGGCGCACCTTGTAGAGCTGCGCCGGCGCTTTCTCTACAGCTTCATCGCGATGGTCATCGCGTTTCTGATCTGCTGGGGCTTTGCCGCCGAGATCTTCGACTTCTTACTGCAACCCCTGATCAAAGCCGCCCCCGAAGGGGAGCTGGCCAACATGCATAACACCGATCTGGCAGAGCCCTTCTTCACCCTGCTCAAGACGGCGCTTCTGGCCGCGGTCTTTCTGGCCTCTCCGGCGATCATCTACAACGTCTGGAAGTTCGTCGCCCCGGGGCTCTACCCCGACGAAAAACGCGCAGCCGTGCCCTTTGTGGCCGGCGCGACCCTCTTCTTTTTGCTGGGCGCGAGCTTTTGTTATTACGTGGTCATTCCCTTCGGCTACGCCTTCTTGCTGGGCTTCTCGCTGGAGGTCTCCAACCCGACCTTGATGATCAAAGACTACTTCGCGCTCACCACCAAGCTCCTGCTGGGCTTCGGGATGGTCTTTGAGCTTCCGGTGGTCACCTCCCTGCTCTCGGCGGTGGGGGTGCTGACCCATCGCCACCTGCTGCAGCACTGGCGCATCGCGGTGGTAGCCGCCTTTATCATCGCCGCCATTCTCACCCCCCCCGACGTGGTCACGCAGCTGATGCTGGCCGCTCCGCTGATGCTCCTCTACGGCATCTCCATCGCGGTGGCCTACGTCATCACGAAACGTCGTGAGCGCCGCATTGCAAAAGAGCTGGCCGAGTTATCCTGACCCGGTGACATCTCGCCGGAAGAAGAAGCCGACCTGAAAAGGTCGGTTTTTTTGTGCCCGAGAGAGCAAAACCAGCCCCCCGCTCGCGATAACAACATCAGGACGCCTGGATACTTCAACCGGCTTCGGAGGGGGCTATGCCTGATTGCACGCAGATGACTTGCCAGATCGTCGATGCTTTACGTGGCTACGGCGAGCGTTGTCCCCGCCTGGGTCGTCGTCGCGGGCACCATCCGGGCGAGTTCTGGCTGACGTTTCTCCTGATAGGGGTGGTGATCTTCAGCGGCTGCGAGAGCGCCAACGCCAGCGAGTCGGGCCGTACCTACCGCCCGCTCCACGCGAGCTGCCCCACCCCACCGAGCGCCTCCGGCGACGCCCTGCAACCAGCGATCTTTTTCGATGATGAGGAGACGGGTCGAGACGACCTCAGCGACACGGAGAGCGAGGAGCTCGATTCCGTCGACGGCATGCTCGCGCTGAGTGACATCGACGATGGTGAGCCGCGGCTCTTCGAGCACGGCATCGACGATGGCGCTCCGCTCGTCGAGAGCGCGGAGCATGAGCTACGTGTGTTCTCCAGTGATTCGCTCGTCCCACTCATGTCGAAGGAGCCTTCCGATGATCTTCTCCACGAGCTCCACGCCCTTGACATCGTAGAGCTCGATACGCACTCAGCGCCCGATCCCCACGCCCACCACCCGCGCGCCGAACCCGCGTCTGACCCCGGCCCCACGACGCCCACCGCACAGAGCGAACACGCGGCCGAAGACGACGATCCCGCCGCGTCCGCCCCATCACCCGGGCTTGCCGAAGCGCCAGCGCCGATCACAAAGGTCAACATCAACACCGCCACCGAGGCCGAGCTCACCTCCATCCGCGGCATCGGCCCCGCACTGGCCGGGCGCATCCTCGACTACCGCAGCCAG
Organism: Lujinxingia sediminis; assembly: GCF_004005565.1. Taxonomy (NCBI): domain Bacteria; class Deltaproteobacteria; order Bradymonadales; family Lujinxingiaceae; genus Lujinxingia; species Lujinxingia sediminis. The sequence continues at coordinate 191,224 of NZ_SADD01000007.1, forward strand.
CGGCCCTTCACTCGCCTGAGTCACCTCAAACGTGTCAAAGGCATCGGCCCGGCTACCTACCGGCGACTTCTGCCTCATATCACTCTGGAAGACCTGGCGAACGCGCCGGAGTCGAACGCGCAGAATTGACGACTGCCCCCAACTCCAGCGATAGTACTTCGTATGGTGGAGACCTTTGAGATCCTCGAAAAACTGGGCGAAGGCGGTATGGGGGAAGTCTTTCGGGCCCGCAACCGCGCCACCGGTGTCGAGGTCGCGATCAAGGTGCTGCGCGCAAACTTCGCCACCGAGACGCGCTACCGTGAGAGCTTCAACCGGGAGGTGCGCGCGATCGCCACGCTCAACCACCCGGCGATTGTCAAAGTCCTCGATTACGGCACGACCACCGAAGACTGCAAAGCGGCGCTGCCAGACGCCCCGCCCGGCTCACTGTGGCTGGCCATGGAGCTGGCTCACGGCGCGCTGGAAGACGCCCCTCTGCCGCCGGACTGGACGAGCCTGCGCCGCCTGCTCCTGGAGGTGCTCGACGCGCTGGCCCACTCCCACGCCCGGGGCATCATTCACCGCGACCTGAAACCGGCCAATGTGCTCTGGACGCCCGATGAGGCCGGCCACGCCCGCTGGATGCTCTCCGACTACGGCATTGCGCACATTCAGGATCCCTCGTTTTCCAGCCAGACCTCCGACATTCACTCGCGGGCCGCCGGCACCCCGACGTTTATGGCCCCGGAGCAGCTTCACGGCCACTGGCGCGACTACGGTCCCTGGACCGATCTTTATGCGCTGGGATGCATGAGCTACCTGCTCAGCAGCGGCCGGGCGCCTTTTGAGGGCGATTCCCTGATGGCCATTGCGATGCAGCACCTCACCGCCGAGGTGCCGCCGCTGCAAGCTCGCATCGCTCTTCCCGATGGTTTTGAGAACTGGGTCAGACGTCTGCTCTCCCGCGATATCTCCCGGCGCTACCGCCGCGCGGCCGACGCCGCCCGCGGGCTGCTTTTGCTCGGCGAGCCCGAGCCCACATCCGATGCACCGGCGACCGAGACGATGGTGGAGGCGTCCACCCTTTCCCACGCGCCCACCCTGGCCTTCTACCGCGACTCCGAGACACTCGACGCCGTCGAGCTCCCCGCGCTTGCCATCAAGACCGCCCTGCTCGATACCCATCAGCTCGAAGCGATGGCGCACCACGACCGCGTTGAAACCAGCCCGAAGCCGGCCCCCAGCGGCCCGCAACGCCCGGTGCGCATCGCCCGCAGCGTCGCCCCGCCGCCGGACTGGCGCGCCCCGGAACTTCCCCAGCTCAGCGAGCTCACCCTGGGCCTGGGCAAGGGCCTCTTCGGCATCCGCGACGCCCGCTTTATCGGTCGCCAGGAGGAACGCGACCTGCTCTGGCACCAACTTCGTCGGGTGCACAGTGAGAGCAAAACCCGGGTGGTCCTGCTGCGCGGCGACGCCGGCATGGGCAAAACACGCCAGATGCACTGGCTGGCCACCCGCGCCGAAGAGCTCGGTGTGGCCACTGCGCTGCGCGCCACCCACAGCCCGATCATGGGTCCACATGACGGCCTGCCCCGCGCCCTGCAGACCTTCTTCGGGGCCACCGGGCTCTCTGGCGAGAAGACCGCGCGGCGGCTCGACCACGCCCTGCAAACTCACTGGGAGCTCGCGCCAGCGCCTCACCTCTGCCAGGGCCTGGCCAGCTGGATTGCCCCCGACGCCGAGAGGCCCCCCTCGCTGACCTCCCCGCTGGAGCGCTACGCCCTGCTCGAAGAGGTCGTTCACCTCATCGGCGCGGAGCGCCCGATCATCCTCGGTCTTGATGATGTGCAATGGGGCCAGGAGGCCCTGGGCTTTGCGCTGCACGCGCTCAACACCCGCGACGAGAAGAACCTCCCCCTGCTCATCATCGCTACGGTGCGCCCCGAGGGCCTTGATGAGCGCCTGGCCGAGCGCCAGCTCCTCGATCTTCTCATCGCCCACGAGCACTGTGAGACCCTCGATTTGCAAGCGCTGGACGCTTCCCACCAGCGCCAACTGGTGCGCGATCTTCTGGGCCTGGAAGACACACTCGTTCGCCAGATCTGTGGTCGTACCGCCGGCAACCCCCTCTTCGCGGTGCAGCTCATTGAGGATTGGGTGCACACCGGCGCGCTGCAATCCTCGCCCTACGGCTATGTGCTGCGCCAGGGAGCGCCTTTTGACGACACTCTACATGCGCTTTTAACCCGACGCATCGACGCGCTGATTGAGAGCCGCCCCGATCCGCAGGCGGCACGCTGGGCACTGGAGGTCGCCGCGGCGCTGGGCATCGACATCGACCAGCAAGAGTGGCAGCTCATGTGCGATGACCTCGATATTCCTCCCGATCCGGGGCTTCTCGACGAGCTTTTAGTTCGCGCGATGGCCGGGCTGCGACCGCGGGGATGGCATTTTCGCCTGCCCCTTTACCGTGATGTCATCGAGAGCATCAGCGCCACAACGCCGCGCTGGCGTCGTATTCACCACTGCGCAGCCTCCGTGCTTACCGGCGTCTCCCATGGCTCAACCTCGCTTGCGGAGCGCCGCGCCCGCCATCTCCTGGCGGCCGAGGCCTTTGAGGAAGCCCTCCCGCTTTTGTGGCAGGCCAACCAGCATCATATCCTGCGCAGCGCCTATCTGCCCTCCCTGGCGATCCTGGAGCGCATCGACCGCTGCCACGACGCGCTGCGACTCGAAGCCAACCATCCCGAGCGCGCCCACGCCTGGATCGCACGCGCCGAGGCCGAGCGCTATATGGGAGCCTTTCGCTCCGCGCGCGACCTACTGGACCGAGCCCTCGCGTTGGGCGAATCCCTGCCTGCGGCCTACCGCGCCGACGCCCACCGCGTGCTGGCCAATATCGAGAACTTCTCCAACCAGCCCGACCTGGCGCTGACCCACTACCGTCGCGCACTCGACCTCTTTCACCGGGTTAACGATGATCGCGGCACCGCGCGCTGCCTCCACGGCCTGGGCTGGATTCTGGCCGGCCTGGGAGATATCTCTGCAGCCCGTCAGGCCTTTGTCGACGGCCATCACATCGCCGAGCGCTCCGGTGAGCTTCTGGAAGCGGCCTGGTGTACGCACGGCATCGCCGAGACGCATATCCGCACCTGGGACGCCAGGGGCCTGCCCTTCGCGCAGCGCGCCCATAAGCTCTTTGAAGCCGCCGGAAGCCGCAGCGGCCTGGCGCTGAGTCTGCGCACCCTGGGCGACTTCGCCCGCTACCACGGCGATCTGAGCCAGGCCCGCCAGCATTACCGCCAGGCCCGTCACCTGGCCCACTCCATCGGCCACGTGCTCGCCAGCCTGACCGATTCCCTCCTGGGATTTTGCGACCTGGAGGAAGGCAACTACGCCGAGGCCGAGCGCCGCTTTGCCGCCTTTGAGACCTCCCCGCAGAACCTGATGTTTCCGCTCTACCGCCCCATCGGCGCCATTGGCAGCCTGGTGGTCGCCGCCCGCCACGATGACCTCTGCGGCGTCGACACCCACCTCAACGCGCTCCAGACGACCCTGGACGCACGCACCCCGATGGCCCGCGACTTCTCCGTCTTCCTGGAGCAGGCCGCCGAGCTCCTGCTCAGCCGCCAGCGCGTGGAGCGCGCCGCACACGCCCTGGAGCTCTCCGCACTCTGCGTGGAACGCGTCGCCCCGGCGCGCGCCGAGGCGCTGCGCGCGCGCCGAAGCGAGCTCCTCGACTCAGCCCCCGCAGGGTAGCGCCACAAGGCCCAGCACCTCCTCCCCATCCTCAAGCTCTACGACGCGGCTTCCCTTGGCCGAGCGGCCCATCAGCGAAAACTCCGCCGCCGGCAAACGCCACACCCGACCGCTGCTCAAGATCAGCCCCAGATCTTCGCCCGGGTTGCACGCCACCACACCCACCACCCGATCCCCCGGGTTCAAGCGCAGCACCTGCATCCCCGCCCCGCCACGCCCCTGGGTGCGAAACTCCCCGAACTCCACACGCTTGCCCAGCCCCTCGGCGGTGACCACCGCCAGCTGCCGCACCCGCGTGCCCTCAAACGCGCTGATGACGGCGTCGTCCTCACCGCCCAACTTCATCAGGTTAACCCCCACGGCCTTTCGCCCCATCGAGCGCAGCTCGGAAGCCTCAAAATGAATGCCCTGCCCCTGAGCCGACGCACAAAAGATCGTCGCCCCTCTTCCGACCGCCATCACCGCCACAGCCTCATCCCCCTCATTGAGCAAAAACGCCTCACGCCCCGAGCGGTCCAGGCCCTCGCCCTTATCAAACTCCCCCCCATCACTGGCCTTGCCCTTACCCTGAGTCGTCACATGCACCACGCGCCCGGTCGCAATCTGGCGCCGCGGCACCAGAAAACGCGCCTGTTCCTCCCCCGATAACCTCAACACATCGCGAATCGTGCGCCCCTCCCCCCGGCGGTCCCACAGCGGAACCATCCGCGGGTCCACCCCGTAAAACCTCCCCTCATTGCTGAAGATATAGAGCGCATCGCCCTCCCCCACCCACGTCACATCCACCACCTCACCAATGCCCTCCGGGCTCTCGATGTACTCCGGCCCCTCCCCCACCTCCAGATCCGGCCCGTGCATCGCGTAGAGCATCCCCTGGCTCGTCTCCACATAAAGCGGATGCTCAAACGCCTCTCCCACCACCCGCTCCACCTGCGTGGGCTCGCTCTTTGCCCCGCGCCTTTTGCCCCCCACGGCCTCCACAAGCGCCGCCCAGAGCGCTCCCTCCACCTCCCCGAACACCTCCTGCGCCTGAGCCCTCACCTCCGCGGGCATCCCACGCTCTTCGTCCGCCGCTGCCTCTTTCGCGGCCTCCACCAACGCTTTGACCACCGCCTCTTTTTCAACCATCACAACCTCCCATTCAGACGTCACATGTTCACCCGCGACCCCATCCCTCGTAGGGCCGCCGCACGCGCAGCCTACTCGCGATTGCCCGAGGCTTCCAGACGGCACTCCCCCAACACGCAACCACCTTCCCCCGCACACCAAACTATCCGAGCGCAGCCAGGGCGACGTCCAGCAAGGAGGAAGCTGTAGCTTTAGCTACCGCGACGACGCAGCCAACTTCCCCGCACACCAAACAATCCGAGCGCAGCCAGGGCGACGCCCAGCAAGGAGCAAGGAGGAGCGTGTAGCAGCGCTACCGCGACGACGCAGCGACACCGCTGGCGTCGTCCTGGGGCGCTCGGCACCCGAGCGCATCCAGGGCGACGCCTGACAAGGAGCAAGGAGGAGCGTGTAGCAGCGCTACCGCGACGACGCAGCCAACTTCCCCGCACAATAAAAGCCCCGAGCGCAGCCAGGGCGACGCCCAGCAAGGAGCCAGGAGGAGCGTGTAGCAGCGCTACCGCGACGACGCAGCGACACCGCTGGCGTCGTCCTGGGGCGCTCGGCACCCGAGCGCAGCCAGGGCGACGCCTGACAAGGAGATAGGGATGAAGCTGTAGCAGCGCTACCGCGAATCCCTATCGACGCCGTCAGCGTCGTCCTGGCTGCGCTCGGCACCTTGACAGTTTTGGAGAGGAGCCCGTAACGTCCCCAACTTGAATCGCAGCGGGTCACTCTAGCGTGGCCTCTCTGACAGGGCGAATCCGCCCCGCACGAATGGAGCACAGGCACATGTCTGACGACACCAAAAGCAAAGATAAAAAGCCCAAAACATCCGACGACATGATGTCCGGAATCGGTGGCATCTTTGATGTCCCCGGTGGCACCAAGAAAAAGAAGAAAAAGAAAAAAGCTGCCGACACCTCGCCCTCTCCCGCCGCCGATGCTATCGGCGCGGCGATCGAGGAGGAGCTTGCCGCCGCCTCTCAAGGCGCGGAAGTCGACGACGACGATGACGTCGTGAGCGCTGCCGATGAGAGCAGCGAGGTCGAGGCCGCCGATGAGAGCAGCGAGTTTGAGAGCGCTGCCGATGAAAGCAGCGAAGTCGAAGTGGCTCCGGCGCCCAAAAAGGCGAAGAAGAAGGCCGAACCCAAAGCAGCCGAGCCCAAAAAGACGAAAAAGAAAGCCGCTCCCGCCGGCATCGAGGGCGTTTTCACCCCCTCGAAGTCCGACGATGACGACGACATCGACCTCTCCTCGACCTACCTCGATGATGACGACCTGGGCGACATTCCCGCGCCCAAAAACCCCATGACCAAAGTGCTCGTGGGTGTGGTCCTCGTGCTGGTGGTCGGCATGCTGGCGATGCTGCATCACTTCACCGGCTTTGGCGACGACTTCATGCTGCTGCTTCAGGGCAACTACCAGGAAGAGATGCTTCGTCGCGCCCAGCAAGCCGAAGAGGAGCACCTGGCCGCCCAGCTCGCCGCAATGCCTCGCTATGGCAACCTGACCATCACCGGCAACCCGGTGGGCGCCACCATCAAGCTCAACGGCCAGATCCAGTACGGACAGGTCGGCGGCGAAGACGGCCCCTGGCGTGCGCTGGAGCTGGGTCCGAGCACCGCCATCCAGAACCTCTCGGTGCGCGACACCCACCATATTGAAGTGACCGCCCCCGGCCACCAGCCCGCCACCATCACCCTGACCGAGGGCATGTGGCAGGACGGCGGCAACGGCGACTACCGCTTCAACTACAACGCCAACCTGGTGCCCATCGACGCCAAATACGGCCAGGAGTTCGCCCAGCGTATGGAGTCGGACCTGGACAACGACTTCTACGGCGAAGCCACCATCAACACCATCCCCTCCGGCGCGCAGATCCTGCTCAACAACACCATCGCCCTCAACAAAGATGGCGAAGAGCTGCGCACCCCGGTGACCTTTGGCACCTACTACGTCAAAGATGAGGAGAGCGGTGAGCTCAAAGAGATGCAGCTGCGCGTGGACACCCCGCCCGACCGCGGCGACCGCCTGGAGCTGGCCTTCCCGGACAACGACGAGCTGCCGAACTTCCTGACCTCGATCAACCGCCGCACCTGGGAGTGCAACTGGAAGGATGAAGCCGAGACTCGCCGTCTCCCCGACGACGCCAGCATCCAGCTGCAATGCGACTACACCTGGAAGCTCGAAAAAGACTTCAACGCCATCAACCGCTACATCGCCGATCGCGAAGCGGAGTTCCAGCGCATCCAGGCGCAGCAGGAAGAGGCGTTGAAGAAGGCCCAGGAGGCCGCCGCCGAAGCCGCCGGTCAGCAGGGCTAAGCCAGATATCATGCCACGACACGAACGTTGTACCCGGCTGGTGCGCATCGCGCATCCAGCCGGGCGTCGCCCTGTTTACGCCCGCTGCGATGGCGAGCACTTCGTCACCCTCGCCGGAGATGTCGCCGAGCTGCATCAGGCCATCCTGGAGGGCCGTCCCCTCTCGGAAGACGGCGCGCGCATCCGCAAAGATCGCGCCCAGCTGCTCGCCCCGGCCTGCCCCACCAAGGTGGTCTGCGTCGGGCTGAACTACCGGGCCCACGCCGAGGAGATGGGCAAAGCCATCCCTCAAGAACCCCTGATCTTTCTCAAGCCCTCCACCGCCGTCATCGGCCCCGATGAAGCCATTGAGCTCCCGGCTGCCTCCGAGGAGGTCCATCACGAGGGCGAGCTCGCGATGATCGTCGGCGAGCGCCTCAAAGGGGTGAGCGCCGAGGATGCGATGCGGGGGATCTTTGGGTTTACGTGCGCCACCGACGTGACCGCGCGCGACATCCAGCGCCGCGAGTCGCGCTACACCCGCGCCAAGGGATTTGACACCTTCGCCCCCCTGGGCCCGGCCGTCGCGCTCACCGCCGACTTTATCCCGGCCGAGCACACCCTGACCTGCCGCGTCGATGGCGAGGTGCGCCAGCAGACGCGTCTCAACGACTTTATCTTCGGGCTTCCCGAGGTCGTCGCCTTCATCTCCAGCGTGATGACGCTCCTGCCCGGCGACGTCATCCTCACCGGCACACCCGCCGGCGTCGGGCCCATCACCGAGGGCCAGAGCGTGGAGGTGACCATCGACGGCATCGGCACCCTTCATAACCCGGTACGCCGCGCCCCATAGCCCCACCGGGTAACCCGCTGCGCCGCGCTCTCGGCCGGGGCCTCTCCCCCCCGATCCACACGCCTCGACACACCCTGCCGGGATAGACGCCCCTGCCCCCCTGTGTTACCTTCCCGCGACGCTTGAGCGCGCTGCCCCCGGCGAGCCTCAACTCGCCATCCCGGGGCTTCCGGCGTGCTCCTCTGACGATCGCTGACCGCGCGCTCCTCGTCGCCTCGCCACACCCTGGCGAGCACCTCTTCGAGCGCCCTTGTTGGTTGTGACCCACCGACCCAGGCTAGACGTACCATGGCCCAAGATAACCAGACCCCTCAAGACGCCGCCCCCCAGGGCTCCGACTACAACGCCGAATCCATCCAGGTCCTCGAAGGACTGGAGGCGGTGCGCAAGCGCCCCGGCATGTACATCGGAGACACCGACGACGGCTCCGGCCTCCACCACATGGTCTACGAGGCCGTCGATAACTCCATCGACGAGGCCCTGGCCGGCTACTGCGATCAGGTCACCATCACCATCCACACCGACGAGTCCCTCTCCGTCGAAGATAACGGCCGCGGCATCCCGGTCGATATGCACAAAAAGCAGGGCCGCTCCGCTGCCGAAGTTATCATGACCGTGCTCCACGCCGGCGGGAAGTTCGACCAGAACTCCTACAAAGTCTCCGGCGGCCTCCACGGCGTCGGCGTCTCGGTGGTGAACGCCCTCTCCACATGGCTCACCCTGGAGATCCGCCGCAACGGAGAGATCTGGACCCAGACCTACGACCGCGGCGTCCCCCGCGAGCCCCTGCGCGCCATCGGAAAGGCCAAGACCACCGGCACCAAGATCACCTTCTTGCCCGACCCGGAGATCTTCCAGATCACCCGCTTCTCCTTCGACGTGCTCTCCCAGCGCCTGCGTGAGCTCTCCTACCTCAACAGCGGCGTGCGCATCGTGATCGTCGATGAGCGCGACAACAAACGCCACGACTTCAACTACGAAGGCGGGCTTAACTCCTTTGTTGCCGACCTCAACAAAAACAAAGCCCCCCTGCACGACGAGCCCATCTACATCACCAAAGAGCTCCCCGAGCAGGGCATCACCGTAGAAGTCTCCATGCAGTGGAACGACTCCTACAACGAAAACATCTTCTGCTACACCAACACCATCCGTAACCGCGACGGCGGCAGCCACCTCTCGGGCTTCCGCGGCGCGCTTACCCGCACGGTGAACCTCTACGGCGTCTCCAACGGCATGCTCAAAGAGTCCATCACCGGCGACGACATCCGCGAGGGCATCGCCGCGGTGCTCTCGGTGAAGATGCCCGACCCCAAATTCTCCAGCCAGACCAAAGACAAGCTCGTCTCCAACGAGATTAAGGGCGCGGTCGAGTCGGTGGTCAACGAACGCCTGTCGATCTTCCTCGAAGAGAACCCCTCGGTGGCCAAGGCCATCATCGAGAAAGCCATCGCCGCCTCACGCGCCCGCGAGGCCGCCCGTAAGGCCCGCGAGATCTCCCGCAAGAGCGCCCTCCAGATCTCCGCCCTCCCCGGCAAACTCGCAGACTGCCAGTCGCGTAAGCCCGAGGAAAGCGAGCTCTACATCGTCGAGGGTGATTCCGCCGGTGGCTCCGCCAAGCAGGGCCGAAACCGTAAGTTCCAGGCCATCCTCCCCCTGCGCGGTAAGATCCTCAACGTCGAGAAAGCACGCTTTGATCGCATGCTCTCCAACAATGAGATCTCCACGATCATCAGCGCCCTGGGCACCGGCATCGGCCAGGAGTATTTCGACATCGAGAAGCTGCGCTACCACAACATCGTCATCATGACGGACGCCGACGTCGACGGTAGCCACATCCGCACCCTGCTTTTGACCTTCTTCTACCGGCAGATGCCCGAGATCATCGCCCGGGGCTACCTCTACATCGCCCAGCCGCCGCTCTTCTCCATCAAGCGCGGCCGCACCATGGAGTACCTCAAGGACGAGCGTGAGCTCAACGATCGCCTCATCGAGAACGCCAAGAGTGCCCTGACCCTGCGCGGCGAAAACGGCAAAGAGCTCGCCGGCGACGAGCTGGCCACCTTCATCGACGACCTGCTCAAGTACCGCAGCGTGCTTGAGCGCGTCGCCCGCAACCACGATGACCGCATCGTCGAAGAAGCCGTCAAAGCCGACTTCACCCTTGACGACCTTCAGGATCGGGAGCGCCTCACCACCCGCAGCCAGGAGCTTCTGGAGCGTCTGCGCCAGAGCTACTCGACGGTGCCCTGGCGCACCCCCGAGATCCTCGACGATGCCGAGCTCGATGACCTCTTCGTCGCGCAGTGGCGGAGCCGCGTCTCCGGCACCTCGATCACCTCGCGACTGGACCGCGCCTTCCTCTCCGGCGTCGACTACAAAGAGCTTCTGCGCATCCGCCGCGCCTTCGAGTCCCTCGGAGAGCACGTGGTCGTCGACGACGGCAAAGAAACCGAGCCGCTCACCTCGATCGCCCAGGTGCTCAACCGGGTGCTCGCCGCCGGTCGTAAGGGTCAGTCCATCCAGCGCTACAAGGGGCTGGGTGAGATGAACCCCGACCAGCTCTGGGACACCACCATGGACCCGGAGGCCCGCACCATGCTTCAGGTCCGCATCGAAGATGCGGTCGAGGCCGACGCCCTCTTCACCGTCTTGATGGGCGACCAGGTCGAGCCGCGCCGTGAGTTCATTGAAACCCACGCTCTCGACGTGCGTAACCTCGATATTTAACTCGACTTCGGGCGCCTGCGGGGCGGCCTGGCAGCTCTCTCCTCCTCGCCAGCGCCGCCCCCTTACATGCAGGTTGCCTGTGTCCCGCATCCGACTCTTAAGCGGCCCGGCCGTCCAGCAGACCCTCAACGACGAGCCCGGCGCAAAACTCTTCCGCTACCAGCTCAATATCCCCGTCATGGGGCTGGCCCTGGGCCTGGGGCTTTTAAGCCTTCTGGCCGCGGTGATCCTCTATTTTGTCGCCAGCCTGGGGGGCTTCTACACCGCGGCGTTCATCGTGCTCATCACGCTGGGCCTCGCTCTGTGCAGCGTGGTCTCGTACGGCTCCAACTACGCGCGTAAGCATTTTGTGGCCACCTCCGAGCGCTGCCTGCTCGTCGGCACTAACACCAACGCCTGGCGCGTCGAATGGCCGCTGATCACCCGCCAGACCCTGGACTTTGAGGGCATGACCCTCTCCCCGACCAGCGCGCGCCTCGATCTGCGCACCGCCGGCCAGCATATCCAGATTCCCATCTTCACCCCCTTTGCGTTTCTCATCGATCTCGAAGATTTGATGGCGGAGCTCCTCCAGCATCTCGACGCCGAGGTGGAGGACACCGACGACGAAGACGCCGCCGACGAGGACACGCCGCAAGGGATCGATGCGCCGGGTATGGAAGCGACCGACGACGCGCACCCCGACGCCGAGACCAACACCTCCGAGACCAGCACCTCCGAGGCCAGCACCGAAGCCGGGGACGACGCCGACGCTACATCCAAAAAAACCTGAGCGCTTCGTCCGGCCTTTTCGCCACCGTGTTCATCCTCCTTCTCCTGACCAGCCGAGGCTCCCATGGCCAGCCCCCGGGTGATTCGACCCAACGCGCGCCCCTTTCTACTCCGCCCCACCCTCTGGGCTGCGGCTTTTAGCTCCGGCGCCGCCCTGGTGGCCATGGTCGCCCACGCCGCCATGTTTGAAGCCTCCGCGCTGCTGCTGGGCTGGGCGCTGCTCTTTCCGATCATCACGATCCTCGTCTACGTCGAGCGCCAGGCCGCGCTTAAGAAGACCTACGCGGAGATCTTTGACGACCGCATCATCTGTCACTACGGCTCGCTCTTAAGCGAGAACGCCCTCGATCTCCCCTTTCGAAACGTCACCCAGATCGAGTTGACGCTGCCCTGGCTGGAGCACCGCATCTACCAGACCGGCCACCTCAAGGTGCATGCCGCAGGCTCCGCCACAGGCGCTCCGCTGATCTCGGTCGACGCCCCCGAGGCCCTCTACCAGCTGCTCGAAGAGCGCCTGCGTCACAACGGTTTTGTCATCACCCGCCAGAACCTCGTCCAGCGCGAAGAGCCCCACTTTCTGGGCACGCTTATGGACGCCGGCTCCAGCAATAACCCCGTGATCGGCATCCCCCTTTTGCTGCTCATCGCCCTCGGCCCGCAGCTTCTGGATAACCCCTCGCTGCTCGAATCCGCCCTGGTCATGGGGGCGGGCGTCGCGCTCCTGCTCACCTTCGTCGCCGGCGCGCTGGCCTTTCAGATCATCCGAATCATCGATCTCAACCAGCGCGTCTATTCGCTCTACGACGACGTCGTCGACTACGAGGACGGCTTTCTCACCCGCAGCCGCCGCATCATCCCCATCGAGAACCTGGCCGACACCAGCATTCACCAGCCCTTTTTGAAAAACCTCCTGGGCATGGCCGACGTCATCATCAGCTGTCAGGGAAGCAGCGCCGACATCCACTTCCCCTCGATGCCCAACGCGAAGACCTTTCGCGAAAACCTCGGCCACCTGATCAAAACCACCGACGGGCCGGCCTCTCACCACGGTGAGGAGCGCGACGCCGCCGGGTTCGCACAGGCCAATGGCGACAGTCAGGTATCGCCCTTCGCCCCCTCACCGGCCCGGAGCGATGTCGATGTTGCGACCGCCTCGCCAGCCATGGCGGCCTCCGCGCCACCCACGGCCGCCCCGCCTGCCTCCTGGATTCCCGCGGGCCTCCCGGCGATGAGCCTCAAGCCGGGCATCGTCTCGGTCTTTCTCTCCAACCTGATCGTGGCCCCCTTTGTGGTTGTGGGCGCAGGCGCGCTCTTCCTCGTCTCCATCGCCGGCGAAAGCGAGCTCCCCGCGCTCGGCGGCCTGGTCGCTGTGATCGCGCTGGTGGGGATCGTCTTCGGCTCGCTCGGAAAAGCGATCCAGGAGTATCTGCTCGTCGACGCTCAGATCACCGACCAGAAGGTCGCCCTGACCCGCGGCATTTTTAATAAAGAGACCACCGAGTTCACGCTCGAAAAAATCACGCGCCTCTCCATCTCGCAGTCGCCCATCGACCGCTGGCTTAACACGGCCACCTTCCGCTTCAGCTCCATCGGCGCGTCCAGCGCGCTCAAGCTCTCGCATATCCCCGACGCCGACCGCGTCATCCCCCGCATCGAAAAGGGCCTGGGATTTGGCGGCACCTCCCCGCACCAGACCCTGAGCGCCGAGCCCACCACGACCACCCTGCTCTACAGCCAGCTCTCCCTGCTGGTGATCTGCGCCATCGCCCTCATCGCCACGATGGTCGCTGTGATCTTCTTTAAGCCTGCGCTGCTGATCGGCGCGGCGCTTCTGCTTCTGGCCTTCGGCTTCTTTGCCCACGAGGCCCTCTACGCGCCGACCCGCCGGCTGGAGATCTTCGACCACCACCTGGCCACCCGCGGGGGCGTGCTGATTCACACCCGCGAGCTGATGGCGCTGCACCACGCCAAAGACCTGCGCACCACCCGCTACCCCGACCTCGACACCGGCACGCTGACCATCTCCGGGGGCGGTGCCTCCAGCTCGCTGAGCATCGGGCACCTTCCCGGGCTCAGCGCTCTGCACGAGCACCTCGACGACCTGCTCTTTACCCACCCGCCACGCCAGACCCGCCAGGCCCCCCGACGTCGCGCCGAGATCACCCACGAGTTCACGCCGGTGATCCGCGCAGCGGCCATTCAGGCCAGCGCGGCCACGGCCGCCGCCGTGGTCACCATCCCCCTTCTGCCCCTTTTCTTTGCCTACTTCCGGCTGAGCGCCGCGCATACCACCTACACCCTTGAGCTCGACCGGGTGCGCGTCGACCAGGGCATCTGGTTTAAAACCCGCGCCACCGTGCTGCTCAACCGCATCGACCAGGTGCAGACCTCCCGCGGCCCCCTCGACACCGCCCTCCAGGTCGGCCACGTGCAGATCTCCACCGTCGGCAGCGCCTCCCCCGAGATCTCCATGGGGCCGGTCACCGACCCGCGCACCATCTACGAAGCCATCGATACAAAGAGCGGCTACGCCCCCAGCCAGCCCAGCGCGTAGGCCATCCCCACCCCCAGATAATTGCCCAGGGCAAAGCCCAACAACCCCATGGCAACTCCGGGCAAAATCAGCGCGCGCCGCCCCAGCCGCTCGGCGATCAGCGGCACAAAGGGCGGCCCGTAAATCGCGGCGGTCGAGGTGATCAGAAAGGTGTCGGCATCCACCCGCATCACCTTCGCCAGCAGCGCATGCAGGGCCACCGAGCCCACCATCACAACGCCCATCGCCACACTCACCTCCGCCCCCACCCCCATCAACGCCGAGGGCCTCGTCAACGCCCCGATCCCCACGCAGAACACAAGAATCAGATACTCGCCGGCCTCATACGTCCCCCTCAAGGCTCGCACCCTCGGCCACAACGACCCGGCGATGCCCCCGGTGGTGATCCCCAGCATCACCAGCGCCACCGAGATTCCCCCCGTCAGCCCCCACGAGAGCCCCGCACTCAAGAGCACCACGCCCACCGACACCCCCAGCCCCAGCGCAACCTCCCGCCAGACCCGGCGCACCTTCACCGGCGCCTCCCCCTCATCGCCCCTCGCCAGCCCCACCCCCTTTGCAACCCCCAGCCACCTCCGAAACACCACCTGCCCCACGCTCAGCAGAAACACGAGGTACACCCCGCCCACCACCACGTCGGCGGCGTTCATCGCCACAAACACCTCCTGGCTCACCTCCAACGCCCTCCCCACGCTCAGCATATTGGGCGTTCCCCCGGTGTAGACCCCCACCATCATCCCGGCGACTTTTGCCGACTCCTCCGACCACCTCGCCATCCACCCGCTGGCCAGCGCCACCACCACCAGCACCGAGACCACCGCGCACCCAAACGACACCAGCACCGCGCGTCCCTGCTTCAGCCACGCCCGCACATCGCTCGAAAACAAAAGCAGCGGAATCGCCAGCGGAATCGCCGCCTCGCTGATCGTCCGCGCCACCGCCTCTTCCACATCCACCCCCGGCGTATTCGCCAGGATGATGCCGGCCGCATAGCAGAGCAGCACGGGATGAAAGACCTCGAACGCCCGATGCCTGCCCTCCAGATAACGCGCCAGAGCGGGCATTCCCAACGCCACCACCACCAACACCGCCGTCCACAGCATCCTCACCACCTTGTTCGATCACCTTTGATTCGCAGTCCCCGCCATCATCCCCCGCCGGGGGGGCCAGGGGCAAATGGGGGCCAGGGGCACATGGGGGCCGGGGCTCGACCTCGGGCTCGGGCTCGGGCTCGGGCTCGGGCTCGGGCTCGGGCTCGGGCTCGACCGCGAACTCGCGAACCCCAACCGACCATTACGAATCGACCCACATCGCGAACCACCGGCGCCCCAAAACCACCCAACCACCCAACCACCCAACCACAACCCGCGCCCCCCCCCAACGTCCACACGAATCGACCCACATCGCGAACCACCGGCGCCCCAACCCGAGTGATCAAATGCCCTCCCGCGCTTCATCGATGAACGCATTAAGGGTTCGCGAGCCCTCCTCCGCCTCATCGATGAACGATTTAAGGGTTCGCGAGCCCTCCCCCGCCTCATCGATGAACGATTTAAGGGTTCGCGAGCCCTCCCCCGCTTCATCGATGAACGATTTGAGGGTTCGCGAACCCTCCCCCGCTTCATCAATGAACGATTTAAGGGTTTGCGAACCCTCCCCCGCTTCATCGATGAACGATTTGAGGGTTCGCGAACCCTCCCCCGCTTCATCGATGAACGATTTAAGGGTTTGCGAACCCTTTTTTTATCAACAATCTTGAATGGACGTTCAGTATCAGGCCGGCTGCCGCACCTCGCCGCCGAGAGCCGGAGCGTCCGCGTTGGCCTGGTCGTCGACGACGGACGCCTGGCACCCGATCACGGATGAACGGACGCCTGGCACCCGATCACAGATGAACGGATGCCTGGCACCCGATCACGGATGAACGGACCCCTGGCACCCGATCACGGATGAACGGACGCCTGGCACCCGATCACGAATGAACGGACGCCTGGCACCCGATCACGGATGAACGGACCCCTGGCACCCGATCACAGATGAACGGACGCCTGGCACCCGATCACGGATGAACGGACGCCTGGCACCCGATCACGAATGAACGGACGCCTGGCACCCGATCGTCGGTCAAGCTCGAGCCCGTGATCGCGATCGAGATCGAGCCCCTGGCGTCGTCCCGGGGCGCTCAGCACAAAAAAATGAAAAACCTCTGTCACACACACCCGACCCTCCCGACACTTATCTACGTTCCACCGGCGCTACGGGCTGGCTCTCGGACTCATACTCAAACCGCGAACCACCGACCGCCCACACGAATCGACCCACATCGCGAACCACCGGCGCTCCTCAACAACCCAACCACCCAACCACCCAACCCCAACGAAAACCACCGACCGCCCACACGAATCGACCCACATCGCGAACCACCGGCGCACCTCAACAACCCAACCACCCAACCACCCAACCACAACGAAAACCACCGACCGCTCACACGAATCGACCCACATCGCGAACCACCGGCGCTCCTGATGAATGAACTCCGCCACCATATCAAGGCCCTGCACGCCGACGCCTTCCGCTGGGCTATGCACCAGGCTGGCGATCGCCAGCTGGCCGAAGACGCGCTCCAGGCGGCCTACGAGGCGCTTCTCGACGGCTCGGCCGCCTGCCGCGACCCGGAGGCCTTTAAGAGCTTTCTCTTCGGGCTGGTGCGCAACAAGGTGCGCGCGCTGCGCCGACGCCAGACCTTTAGTCGCTTTGCCGCCCTCGACTTTAAGGCGCTGCAAAAGACACCGACCTCGTCGCTCGAAACAGACCACGCCGACCCGCGCGTCGCTGCCCTTCGACAGGCCCTGCTCACCCTCTCGCCACGCCAGCGCGATCTCATGGAACTGGTCTTCTACCACGAGCTCACCCTGGACGAGGCCGCCCGCACCCTGGGCATCAACCCGGGCACCGCCCGCACGCACTACGACCGCGCCAAACGCGCCCTTCGCACCCACCTCAACGCCCTGGAGGACGCATGTCTCACCAACCCGACCCGCTAAAAGAGCTCTACCACCAGGCCACCGACGACGCGCTCGCGGTGGACCCTCCAGACTTCGAGACCACCTGGGCCGCCGCATCCTCTTCCCCCTCAAGCCCGGGGGCCGTGACCTTCAAGGGCCTGCACACCGCCGGTGGCGGCCCCCCCGTCCTGGCCGCGCTGCTTCTTATCCTCATCGTCGCCGCGGCCCTCCTTCGCCCGACCGCCGAGGCCCCTCGCGTTGAGGAGCCCGGCACCAAACCCGCTGCGGCCCTCGCCATCGCCCCGACCACCATCGCCCCGAACACCACCGAGCCTACCGCCACCGAAGAAGACTGGGACGAGCTCGCAAGGCTCGCCGACGATATCTGGAGCTGGCAGGCCCCCACCGATGACTTCTTGCTCGACGAGACCCTCGACGCATCCTCTGGAAACCCCGGCTGACCCCCTGAATCCTCGCCACACATAACGCCCATCTCACGCCACACCCCACATAAGGAGTCACCATGAAACGCCTCATCATCACCCTCTCGACGCTCATCGCCCTGGCACTCGTGCTCCCCGCTACCGCCTCCGCTCAACAAGGTCCGCAGCGCCATCAGGACACCGTAGAACGCCTCCTCCCCAACCCTCGCCACCTCATCGCCCTGCGCGATGAACTCGGCCTGAGTGAGGCGCAGAAGACCCGAATCCGCACCCTCCTCGAAGGCAAACGCGACGCCCATCAGGCCCGCCGCCAGGGGCTGCGCGAAGCCCACCAGGCCATGCGCGAGCTCATCGCCTCCAACGGCTCCGACGACGCGATTCGGGCGAAGCTCAACGAAGTCCTGGAACTCGAAAACCGGCTCAAGCGCGAGCGCCTGGATCTGGCCCTTGAGCTTCGCGCCGTCCTCACCCCGGAGCAGCGCACGCAGTTCCAGGAGCTCTCCGCCCAACGCCGGGAGCAACGCCGAGAGCAACGCGGCCCTCGTGGCAAACGCCGCCAGGGGCCGGGCCAGCCCGCCACAACCTTCTAACCCTCTCTTAAAAACACAGACGCGGGGCGCTCGGTGGAGCGCCCCGCTTCTCTTGATGCAAACGCGTTCGTCCTGCCTGGCCCGACTCAGGGGGACCAGGGATCGCTCAAATCCTCACCCTCGCTCAGATGCGGATTGAGCATGTTGGCCAGGCGCAGCTGATCGCGACAGAGCAGCTCATTCGTCTCCTGCACCTTGCACACCCGCACATGGGTGGAGCGCGCCGTCACCGTGCTGATGATGCCCGTCGACTGCTGGCGTTCATAGACCAGGATCAACGTCTCGTCGTCATGCCAGTGGGTAAACGTCGCGTCGCGAAGCGTCGTCTTCCCGGCACAGCCCACCGCCGAGGCCATCACAAGGCCCGCCAGACAAGCCTTCATCCACGTCATCATCTTCATTGGTACTCCTCGGTCCTCAGCAGCACCGTCTCCCGGCACTCCGTCTCCTCTCCGGGGTTCTGCGCATCCACCGAACACACCTCCAACACCAGCGCGGAGTCGCTTATCGCGCCTCCGGCCATCGAGGGGTAAAGCGGGTTGTAGATGTATTTCACGCTGCGATCGCTCACGACCTGATAGTCGGTCACGTACACATACTCGGGCATCGCACAGCCGACGCCGGCCGCCAGCACCACCGCGCTCAAAAGCGCGCCTCGCATCCATCGTGTCATCACTGCACCTCCCCGGGCTCCGAAGCCTCATCCACCGGAGCCTCCTCCGGACTACCACCCTCAGCCGGTTCCGCCTCGGGCTCAACCTCGTCCTGACCTTCACCCTGATCGTTAACCGATGACCGGACCGACGTCGCAATAGCCGGCGGAAGATTAACCCGACCAAAATGACCGGCCAGATAGGGCGCACAAACACGAGAGCCCATATCTTCACAGACCTTGGTGCAGCTCATCTGCCCTTCGACCCGGCCGCAGCGCCAGTAGTTGATGCCCTCGGGCTCCACACTCTCGTAGAAAGGCCCCAGACGCGTCACCCGCTCAGCGGAGGTCTGCATCGTAAAAAAGCCGCCCTCCCGATGGGAGTCGGCCTGCCGAATCGTGTAGCGCACCTCGGTGCACCCCATCCCGAGCACCAGGAGCACGCCCAGCGCCACGCTTTGCGTCCACCTCATCATTTGTACTCCACGTCAAGAATCTGGCACTCCGAGAGACGATCGCCCTCAATCTCACACGAGATCACGCCCCGCTTACTCTCCTCACCGGTGTTCTGACTGAAGAGAAACGTGACCGAATCTGCCGACGAATCGACCGCCTCCACTTCCCGCATCCCCGGGGTCACACACCCCACCAGGCTTAGCGAAACCACCGTCAGCCCTAACGCCCGTCGAAGCGCGCTGCGGCTCCATCCTTTTTCTGTCATGTACTCCTCTCCACACATCACGTTATCGGCAACATCGAACCCATGACCACGTCCTGTCGGTCCATTATCTCGTCCCCGCAACAAGCCCGCTTCTACGCCGTGGTGCCCCCTGAGCCTAGCGCACGATCGCCATTTGGAACAGGGATCTCCCCCCCGAGAAGGCTCCTCTCCCTCGAAGACCGGGCGGCCGTGAAGCTCCCGCTCAGACGGCACAAAGCCGTCCCCAAACGTGGGTCGGCAGAGCGCGGCGAATGATGCCTTGAACAGCCGCACCGCCCGCTCCTCAGCACCATCCCCCCCGTGCGACTCTACGTGTGTGTCATACTCCCCCCTGGCCCCCGACAACCGGGAGACCACCAACGAACCTGCCATGTCCCCGCAGGCCACACGCCTTTTTGCGACGTCCCTCGCCACGCAGGCCCTGCCCCCCTCCCCCGGACAGGGGAGCCCCCCCCCGGAGCCTCGTGCCCTGACGAGGCGCATGGTTACTGGGCTGCAGGCTGCTCCACCTGCAACCAGCCGCGACCGCCCTCTTCGACGATCTCAGCAAGATCACGACGCATCACCGTGACCTCCTCACCGCGGTACGTCTCCACCGAGACCACTTCCCAGCCCAGGCGTTCGTAGAGCGGTGCCTGATCCGGGGTGTAGAGGTAGAGCTCTTCGACCCCCTGACTGGCAGCCACCTCTTCCACGCGCTGCACCAGCCGACTGCCAATGCCCTGCCCGCGCTGAGATGCATCCACATAGACCGTGGAGAGCCAGGGTGAAAACTCCGGATGCGTGGACAGATCCTCTTCGGCCAGGCTGATCGTACCCACGATCGCCTCGTCCTCGACGGCAACCAGCGTCAGCGGAAGCCCCTCCTTGACCGCACTCTCGCGCAACTCTTCCACGCGCGTGCCCACCGTTTTATCGGGACTCAAATGCGCCCACTCGTCCTGATGCCAGCGCGCAACCTTCTTCATCTCCGCGAGCTCCTGGCTGCTGAGCTCCTCGGCGGCGGGCTCTTCCACCCCGAGGTGGTCCGAAAGGTACGTAATTTTCACCATCTGCGTGTCTCCTTGCTTAAGATTCACTGAACACATGACACTGTGTAGGGCATCAACCTACCCATTTCAACCCCATCCCCCCGATATCCCGGACATGCCCCCGTCTGTGATCCGGGCATCAGCGGTCGTTCTCCCCCCTTGTATGGGTCGCTGCCCCCGGTGTGTGCGCCCGAGCGTTGTCTGGGGGCACACTCCCTTCCCGGCGACCAGGGCCGCAGCGGGGGCGGAGCTTTGGGGGGCAAGCTGATCACCCCTCACGCGGTGTCCACCCTCGACGCTTTACCCTTCACATCGCCCTCTGCTCAGCCCTCAACGCTTCCGGCGCTTGCGTTATCGTAGCGTGAGCTGGCGTTGATGCCGTGTCTGCGGCATGGAGAGCACCTTTTGCTGCGTTGCAATGCCTCGACGATGGAAGCATCGTCTTACGTTTTGCGCTTTGCCCCGGGCACGCTCAAGCTCGCCTCCATCCGCATCTACATCTGCTCACGGTCTGGTACCGGTTGATGACTTCCAGCACGATGCCTTATGAACGGAAGGTCCTTCCCCTCCCGAGGCCCCCCCTCACGCTGCTCCGGAGACTCCATGCACGCCCCTTCCCCCGACCTCCTCGCACGTCTCACCGACACCCTTCGCGACAACACCGATCGCCTCATCGAGCTGCGCCGCTATCTCCACACCCATCCCGAGCTCAGCCAGCATGAGTTTGAAACGACCGCGCACATGGTCGCACGCGTCGAAGAGCTGGGCTTTGAAACCTTCGTGCGCCCGGAGGGCACCGGCTTCTATGCAGATCTCACGCCGGCGAACTTTGACCCGACCCTTCACCCCACCGTCGCCATCCGCTCGGACATCGACGCGCTCCCCATCGAGGAGCTCAACGACATCCCCTACACGTCGCAAAACCCCGGGGTGATGCACGCCTGCGGCCATGACGTGCATATGGCCACCGTCTTCGGCAGCGGGCTCAGCCTCCGAGAACTCAAAGACCAGCTGCCGGGCCGCCTGCGCCTGATCTTCCAGCACGCCGAAGAGACCGTGCCCGGCGGTGCCACCGAAATGGTGGATTTCGGGGCCATCGACCACGTCGACGCCATCCTCGGCCTGCATTGCGACCCGGAGCGCCCCATCGGTGAGATCGGCGTACGCCCGGGCCCCTTCACCGCATCCTTCGATCTCTTTGAAATTCACATCGAAGGCAAAGGCGGACACGGCGCTCGCCCCCACCAGTGCACCGACCCGATCTTCGTCGCCACCCAGGTTGCCAACGCCCTCTACCAGCTTCCGGCCCATAACTTCGATGCCCGCATCCCGGCGGTGATCACGCTGGGGACCTTCCAGGCCGGCATCGCCGCCAACGTCATCCCCGAGACCGCGTCGCTCTCCGGCTCCATCCGCACCATCTCCCCGGAGCATCGCGACCAGCTCGACGATCTGCTGCGACGCACCATCGGCGGCATCTGCCTGGCCCATGGAGCCTCCTACGAGCTCAAGCTGATTCGCGGCGCCCCGGCCATTCATAACGACGCCTACATCACCTCGGTGATCGCCGACGTCGCCACCGACATCCTCGGTGACAATGGGGCCCAGCACATCCCCCTCCCTTCGATGGGCGGCGAAGATTTCTCGGTGTACTGCGAACGCATCCCCGGCGCGATGTTCCGCCTGGGCACCGGGGCTCAGGCTCCCCGAAACTTCTTACATTCCCCCCACTTCAATATCGACGAGCGCGCCATCAACGTCGGCGCCTCCATCCTGGCCCGCGCTGCCCTGCGCCTTCTCCATGAGAAAGCCATCGAGAAGAAGACCGACCGCATGGTCCAGCCCCTCTGAGCGAGCTACGAGGGCTCCAGACCTCAGCGTCGCAGCCCTCCCCGCTCCCCGCCATCATCGGCCTCCTCACCGCCCCCGGAAACCTCGTCCACAACCTGACGCAACCCATTTAAATCAAAGGGCTTTTGCACAAGACGCAACCCGGCATCTTTCACGAGCTCCCCGGCCCGATCACGCTGGCTGATTCCACTCATGATCACCATCCGCTCAGCCTGCTCCGGCCAGCGTCGACGGATCTCCTGGTAGACCTCCATCCCCGTACGTTCGGGCATCATCATATCGCATAAAAACACCGCGTAGCGCTCCCCCTCCTCCAACGCCGCCAGTGCCTCGGAGGGACGCTCAAAGATATGCACCTCCCACTGCCGCTTGAGCGCCCGCGAGACGATGTCCCCGATCAGCGGCTCGTCATCGAGCACCGCCACCTTCTTTGATGTGATCATCGCCTCTCCCTTTGGGGGCCCACGCCTCGAGCCCGCTCTTCTCAACTTAAGCAACTTTACGCCCCCCGCTACCACTTAGAAAGAGCCGCACCCAGGTATCCTGCGCCCCCACACCCAGCGCTCCTACCCGCACCCCCTCCAGAGCCCGAGGATTCACCGCGATCCCTCGCCCGATATCCCAGCGCACCACCCCGGCCGGCACCAGGACCTCATCCATCAACGCCCACACCGCATGCTGAACCGCTCGCCAGCATACCCTGTCGACCAACACCTGCAATTGACCTGCGTCCTCGTCATCATCCTCATAGGCGACCACCCGAGAAAAGCGCATCGCCTCCTCCACCAGCCTCACCAACGCACCCACCTCATACATCCGCCCGCTACTGAGCCGACGCAGCACACCGACGACCACCGCCATACTCACAAACACATGCCGGCGGACCCCCTCCAGGCGCCGAGCCCCCATGATCCCGTCATCGCGAGACTCCCGGCCAGGATCAAACCCCATCAACGCCCCCTCCCGATGAACCTGTCTGGCGAGCTTGAGCCCCCAGAGCGGATGAACCCCCAGGGCCACAAACCAGCCCGCCGCGGTCGCCGGCGGTACCAGAGATCGCGTAAACCCCTCGACCAGGCGCTGCTCCAGCTCGCGCTCCGACCACGCGCTGACCTGCCCCAGCGCAGGCCCCGCCTCAAACCCTCCCCCCCGGGCCACCAGCACCCCCACACCGGCACAGAGCCCCACCAATCGCGCCCAGCCCCCCTCCGGCACCACTCCGCTTCGCTGCGCCAGCCGCACCGCCTCCCCTTCATCGAGTTCCCAGGCCCCCCGGGTGCGCAACCTCCCCTCGGTGCCCACAAATGCTGCCAGCGCCTCCACCGCCTCCACCACCGGCGCGCCCATCGCCGCGCATTCGCCGCGCCCTCCGCTGCTCAACAACGCCTCAAACCTGCCCATCCCGTCCATCATCACCCCTCCTCATTTTGAGCTGAGTTTAACTGCCGCTTATGCCGAACGCCCTTTACACCCCGGGGCGCTCTGCTCTACCTGAGCCCGGCGGTGGATTATCCTCGCCAGGACGCTAGTTTTACTCCTCGACGCAAGCTGCTTCTTTTGTGTGCACCTCCTTTTGTCTCCCTGTCCCAGGCCTTCAACGATGCGTATCCGTCAACCTTCGGGCCCCCGCTGGAAACTCGCGACCTTCGCCGGCCACACCATCTTCATCGAGGTCTGGTTTCTGGCTCTGGTCGCCTTCTTCGTCTTCTCCGGGCTTCAATCCGCTCAGCAGCTGCCCTACCAGCTGATGTGGGCCCCGATCCTCTTCTTCGGGGTGCTTCTCCACGAACTGGGCCACGCCGCCGCCTTCAAAAAAAGCGGCTTTGGCAACTCCACCATCGTGCTGCAAGGCATGGGAGGGGTCGCCATCAACCACCGCGCCAACCCCAACCCCAACCAGGGCATCTTCATCGCCCTGGCCGGCCCGGCGGCCACCCTGCTCATCGCGCTGACCTCCTTTGCAGGCCTGATGGCCCTCAACGCCCTGACTCCCGCCGACTCCTGGCCCCTCTTGCGACACCTCTTGCGCCTCTCAGCCATCGTCAACACCTTCTGGCTCGTCTTTAACCTCCTGCCCATCTTCCCGATGGACGGCGGCCAGGCCCTCTTCCACTTCCTGCGCCGCTCCAAAACCCAACGTCAGGCTCTGGCCACCACCGCAAAGGTCGCCATCGGCGCGCTGATCATCACCGGCGCCATCGCGCTCTACGCGCTTCAAGGGGGCATCCTGATCTTCTTGATCCTCGGCTACTTCGCCTACACCAACTGGCAGCTCCTCGAACAAACCCGCAGCGCGTAGCTCCGCGCTCTCCCCGGCCGCGCTCCACCCCAGCGCGGCGACCACCTCCACACGCACCGGCTCACTGAGCGGCTCGGGAAGCGCCCGAACCTCCTGCCAGAAAGCGCTCACATCGGCCCCCATCGCCAGCATCCCCTCCCAACGCCGCAACACCCCGGGCGGCTGCTCCCCGAGCACCCGCTGGCGAAACACTCCGAGTTCCCGGGGCGTCTTACCCAACGCCCCACTCCGAGCGGCCTTCACCAGAAGCTCCCACACCCGCACCCCGGCTGACCCCCGCTCCACCACCGCCGGCGCAAGCCGCGCGGCCTCAAGCTCCTCACGACGCTCCCGGGCCCACGTCTGCACCACCTCCCAGCAGGGCTCCGCCCCCGGCGTCCACGCCTCCACCTCCAACCCCGCCTCGCTCAGAGCCACAAGCCCCCCCAGGCGCTCACTGAGCCTCCCCACCCGGGCCTCTTGAGCATCGGCGCTCACCCACACATCCCGCTCCACTGCCGCCCGGATCCGCACCCGCGCAAGCACCCGCTCCACCTCGCCAGGGCCCACCTTCCCAAAACTCACCGCGCCCTCCCCCTCCCCCGAAAGCTGCTCCCGCAGGCGCTCTTCCAACGTCATCGCCTCCAGAACCCCGATCCCCACGTCTGCCTCGCCACCCTCCCCCGAACCATCCCGCTGCCCCAACCCCAGCCACACCCCGGCGGCCAGCCCCGGCGCAAGACCCACCTCCTGTGCCCGAACGATCTTCGCCTCCAGCCGCCGACGCATCCCCAGGGTGTCCGCCCACACCGTCGGCCGGGGTACATACACCCGCACCTCACCGCCCGCAGGCCCCGGCCGCACCACTCGCCCCACACGCTGCTCCAACTTCAATGGCGAATAGGGAAGATCGGCCAGCACAAGCCTCTTGCAGCGCTGCAGGTTCACCCCCTCTGCCAGACAATCCGTCGCCACCAGCACCCTCACCCTGTCGCGCGCTGCCACATCTTCAGAAAAACGCTCCACAAGCTCGGCGGCATCAAGCCTTCCCACCCCCGTGGCCCAGGCCTGAGCCCCGGTCATCAGCCCCACGCCCACCCCACCTCCCAGCCTTCGGCGGATCGCCCCGAAAAGCGCGCGCGCCGCGCCCTGATAGCCCGTAAACACAAGCCACCGCTCTCCGGGCTCCTCCCGCACAAGCGCCACCACCGCGCCGGCCACCCCGCCCCCCTCCTCCCGCATCGCCTCCAACCTCCCGAGAAGCCCCCGCACCCGCTGAAGATCGGCTTCAACACCGGGCTGCGACGCGGCCAACGCTCCGGGCTCCGCCCGACGTTCGCCATACACAAATCCCATCACCTCCTGGGCGCGGCTCACGCCCTCAAACCCCTCCCGAAATGCCCCGGCCTCCAACCACCGACCCCGCTGCGCCGCCTCCAGCCACCGCTCAAAATAATGGGCCAACCGCTCCAACGCCTCCGACAGCGCCCCGGCTCCCCCCTCCCACTGACGTAACCCCGTGGCCACAAAAAGCCCCCGCGGCCACCCTCCCTCAAAAGCCGCCAGTGTCATCGCATGCAGCTCCCCCTCAAGATGCCCCCACACCCAGCGCTCCCCGGCTTCCGCTTCATAACGCACCACCTCAAAACACACCTTCGGTCGGCGGACCTCCCCGAAATCCGCTCGCCAGCGCCGGATCACCACCGCCTCCAGTAGCTCCGTCAGGTCAAAGCTGCCCGCCAGTGCTCGCTCAAACGCCTCGAAAAGCCCCATCCCCACAAGCCCCCGCGTGCGCGTGTCGCTCATAAAATACGAGAGCAGCCCCCGCACATCCTCAAGCCCGTTGCACACCGGTGTGGCCGTCACCAACACCACCGGCGCATCCGCACTCAACCGCATCAACGCCCCACCGCGCCGGGTCGTCACTCGCCGAAACCGATGCGCCTCATCCACCACGACCACCGACCATCCTCCCCCCACCCGGCCATGGCTCATCCTGTGATGCGTCACCACCTCAACATGCCTCCCCTCCACAAGCCCCATCTCCGCGGCCACTCGCCGCCAGCCCCCCTGCAACCTCGATGGAACCACCAGCAGCATCCTCCCCTCATCGCCTCGCCAGCGCCGCACAGCCCTTCCCAGCGCCAGCGCCTCGCGCGTCTTACCCACCCCCACTCCGTCGGCCAGCACCACCCCGCCAAAAGCCTCGACCACCTTCACCCCCCGGGCCACCGCCTCCTGCTGCTGACGCGAGAGGAGCCCTTCAGCGCCTCCCCCGTCAACGCCGGCCCCTTTATGATCTCCGGCGACAGCGTCTCCGGCGACAGCCTCTCCGGCGACAACGCCCTCCCCGCCGACCAACGCCGCGGCCAGCCAGCCACGTACCCCCACCATCACGCCACCTCCCGAACCACCGCACACGCCTCGCCACAGCGATAGCCTCGTAGCACCGACACATCAGCCCCGCTCAGCCCGAACGCCTCCTCAAACGCCCCGACCTCCTCCCAGCGCTCCAGCCCCTCGCCGGCACGCACCGCCTCCACAAATGCCAGGGGCACCGGCAACAACCTCACCACCCAGGCAAAATGGCGCCGCCACTCCCCGCGCGCCCGCTCCCCCAGCGCATACGCCACCGTACGCACCGCCTCCGAGTTCAAATACGCCGCCAGCGCCCGCGCCTCCCCCTCGCTACTTACCCCGGCGTAATACACCGTGTTCAGCGGCACCTCGTCGCCCGCACTGGCCACCGCGTCGAGCTGCTGCCCCAGATCCGACCACATCACCTTCGGCCCCGTCACATCCTCATGCAGCCGGTACAGCTGCCACAAAGGCTGCCCCTCCCGGTAGTCACTGCGCGTCTCCAGGGCGCGCCGATGGCCTTCAAAATGCGCCTCCAACGACGCCGGCAACCGCTGCATCACCCGGCCCTCTTCATCCACCGGCCAGATGATCGTCCGGCCTCCCTTCACCTCCCCCTCCCCGATCGCCCGGCCCCCCACCGCCTGACGCAGATAGGGCGCCCAGGTCTCACTGCCCCCCCGGGGCGTAGCGCGCTCATCCAGCAAAAATGCGGCGTTGTTGCCCGTCATCACCCCCCGGCGAACTTCCCACAACCCGCTGCCCCCCAGCGCCACCGACACGCTCTGCATCCGACGAAAGAGCGCGAGAACCGGGTCATCCACCAACACCCAGGGCTCCCCCGCCGCCTGCCCCCACACCCCCAGCTCGCCAACCTCCCGGCTAAAACGCCGCACCTCATCGCCTCGCCACACCGCCACCTCCACCCCCGCAGACACCTTCGGCGCCGCACTCCGAGCGACCTTCTTCACCCGCACCACCGCCGGATAGGTCGTCGCCTCAAACATCGCCTCGGCCGCCTCCGAGCGATCCTCAATCGCCTCCACCTCATGCTCGGCCAGAAGCCGGCGCAGCCCCGCCCCGTTGAGCGAACGCAACACTTTGGCCGGCAACAACGCCACCACCCGTCCCCCCGGCCTCAAAAGCTCCAGAGAGCGCTCCACAAACATCGCCGCCAGATCGACCTGCGCCCCAAACGTCGCCTCCACCCCGGCCTCCTTCGCCCCGGCCCACAGCCCCGGCTCTCCCACCCGGTAGCGCGCCCGGTACATCCCCTTCACCACCCGATCCTGGCGCGTAGCACGCACCCAGGGCGGGTTGGTCACCACCAGGTCAAAGCCCCCCCTCCCCATCACGCCGCCAAAGCTCTCCCCGTACGCAAACGCCAGCCCCTCCCGACGTCCCTCCTGCAGATCCCGCAACGCCTGCGCTACCGCCCGATGCTCCCGCTCCAGGCGCTCCCGCACAGCCCGCTGCCCCGCGTCGAGTCCCACCTCCTCGCCAAAGAGATCCGTTGCGGACGCGACCTCCTCCCAGCGCACAAGCTCCTGCGCAATCTGCACACGCCTCCCCTCCAGCACCTCCCGCTGCACCCCGCGCTGGGCCTCTTCCATCGCCACCTTCAGCGCCCGCTTCTCCTCCCCATGCGCCGCCGTATACGCCTCCTCCAGCTGCGCCAGCCGCTCCAGCCCCTCCCGGCTCACCTCCCCCATCTCCCCCCACGCCCTCACCTCTCCGCGCACCCGATACCGCGCCAGATCCAGCGGCTCCAAAAGCGAGTTCCCCGCACACAAACGATGCGTCAGGTTCGGAAGCGCCGGCATCGCCTCGGCCGGCAACGCCTCCAGCGCCGTCAACATCGCCAGCCACAGCCTCAGCTCACATAAACGCACTGCGGTGGGCTGCACATCCACCCCGTAGAGATGCTCATGGATCAACCGTCGCATCCGCTCATAACGCTCCCCGGCGGTGCGCACCACCCCGGCGGCCTCATCAAGTGCCCCGTCCACGCGACGCAACACCCCTAACACCTCCAGCAAAAACGCCCCGGTTCCCACCGCCGGGTCCAACACCCGCACCCGCCACAATGCCCCCCTCAGGCCCGCGCGCTCCCGGGCACCAAGCCCGCGCACATCCCCCTCCAGCGCCCGACGTGCCGCCTCCCGGCCAAGCCCCACCTCATCTTCCAGGTAGCCCCCCAGCCCCTCCAACACCATCCGGCGAACCACCTCCCGGGGCGTATAAAAGCTCCCCGAGGTCCGCCGCGACCCGCCATACATCAACCCCTCAAAAACCTTGCCCAGCATCTCCGGATCCACCGCCGGGCTCAGATCCCCCTGGCTGCTCCACTGCGCCACAAAGCGATGCCGCTCAAACACCCCCTCCACAACCTCCCCCCACACCGCATCCGGCCAGTCCAGCCCCTCAAAACGACGCTCCAGCGCCGTCGCCTCAAAAAGCCCCCCGTTCAAAAAGGGCAACCTCCCCAGCCCCCGGGCCTCCTGGCCTCGCTCGGCCACCGGACAGTTCAGCGCCCCGAAAAAAAGCGGCCGCAGCACGCGCTTATAAAAGCTCCCTTCTCCCCCCTCCCGAAGTCGCCGCACCACATAACGCCGATCCCCGTCGAGCGCCCCGCGGGCCTGCAAAAAGTACAAAAAGACCACACGCAGCAACGTCCCCAGCGCCACCTCATGGCGAAGTTTTGCATCCTCCGGCCCCCCCTGCATCGTCGCTACAAGACGCGCCAGCACCTTCGAAAACGACGCAAAAAACGCCCGCGTCACCCCCTCCTGGTCGAGCACCTCCCGCACATGCCGACGCATCGCCTCACCCATCCCCGCCACATCCCCCTCCACCACCTCCGATGGCCCCAGCGCCCACCACTGCGATAGCCCCACCTCATCAAGCGCTTCCACCTCCAACTCCAGCCGCCGCACAAAACGCCGCTCCCCCTGCCCATCGACCATCGCCGCCACCCAGCGCTCCTCACAAACCCACCACCACACAAGCGCCACCCCCTCACATCGCGCGGCCACCTTCACCATCACCGCCCTCGCCCGCTCCCAGCTTCCCCCTCTCAGACACATCAGCCGATACCCCTCCCCGCTCCCCACCACCTCCATCGCCTCCATGCCCGCCAGATCCCCCTCCCACAACCCCCACGCCCCCAACGCCGCGCCCCGCACCTCAACCCCCACCACCTCATAGCCCATCGCAGCGGCCAACCCCCGTACATCCCCGCTTCTCACAGCCTCCGATACCTTCGCCGCACCGCTCCGCGCTCCCTGCTCGATTCCCGTCATCATCCTCGCCCCTCGCGCTTTATCGAAACCAGGCCGCGTGCCATCCTCCCCGCGCCGCCTCGGCTTGCTCATCATTGGGTTTTACACCTACACCTCCTCACACCTGCTGATTGTGTTGTCGGCTCTTTTTCCAAAACTTTGCCTCTCAGCCCCATTTTTTCCCCGGTTTTCTCATGAGCACCTCCAACCCCATCCCCCCCGACATCTCCTGGGCTCGCCGCATCGCCACCACCACCGCCTGGTTCACCCTGGCCGTGCTCATGCCCATCACCCTGCCGATCACCCTTCCCCTGGCCGCCCTCTACGGCCTCTTTCGCCACGATCGCTTCTCGGCGGCCCGCGCCATCCTCTTCTTGACCTACTTCTTTGTGCTGGAGTGCTCCGGCCTTGTGGTCGCCCTCATCCACTGGCTGCGCTTTCATCTGCTGGGCCTCTCCTCCGAGGGTTACGAGTTGGCCAACCGCACCGTCCAACGATGGTGGTCGCGCGGGCTCTTCTGGAACGCCCTCAACCTCTTCGACGCCCGCGTCAGCGTCGAGGGCCTCGACCACCTCGATAATCCCCACCCGGCCATCGTGCTCTGCCGACACGCCTCCACCCTCGACACCATGCTCCCCTTAGGCATCGCATCGTCTCCCCGCATCTTCGCCTACGTCATCAAAGCGGAGCTTCTGGCCGACCCGGCCCTCGATTATGTCGCCCAGCGCATCCCCAACGTCTTTGTGCGCCGCGGCACCGACAACCCCGAGGCCGAGATCCAGAAGATCCTCACCCTGAGTCAGGACCACCGCGATCGTTTCTCGCTGGTCCTCTACCCCGAAGGCACCCGTTTTTCCCCCGCCAAGCGCGAGCGCCTGCTCGAAAAATTTGCTGACGATCTCGAGCGCCTCCCCATCGCGCAATCGCTCACCCACACGCTTCCCCCCTTGCGCGACGGCGCCCTCAAGCTCATTGAGCACACCCCCGATAAAGATCTCGTCTTCATCGCCCACCGCGGCATCGACCAGGTCGGCTCGATGGCCGAGCTCTTCTCAGGCGCGCTCACCGGTGCCCACCTCGAGGTCAAGATCTGGCGCATCCCGGCCGCTCAAGTCCCCCGCGACCCCGCCCTCATCCCCGACTTCCTGCTCGAACACTGGCAGAGCATCAACGACTTCGTCGCCGAAACATCTCCCCGACTCGCCACGAATTGACCTGCGCCCCCCCCTCGGCTAAACCTCATCCCATCATCGAAACCCCGTGCGCGCACGCCCTCCCCCGGCCACCCCTGTCGTACCCGGAGCCGTCATGCTTTTGCCCTCGCCACTGCACGCTCTTCGCCTCTCCCTCTGCCTGGCCATGGCCCTGAGCGCCACAGCCTGCTCCCCCGAACACTCCCGGGCCTGCGAGGTCGACGCCAACTGCTTTGTCGACGAGCAATGCATCGCTGGCTTCTGCCAGTTCGACCCCACCCCCGAAGGCGATACCAACGCTGACGCCGAAGCGCCCGACGCCGAAGAAGACACAGACGCCAGGGAGCCCGACGCAGAAGACGACGCAAACACAGACGCGGAAGAAGACACGGACGTCGAGGCACCCGACACAGAAGAAGACACGGACGTCGAGGCGTCCGACGCGGAAGACGCAACCATCGATCCCTCCCCGATCTGCCTTGATCACCAGTCCATCTGCGACAACCGCTGCGTCGACCTCCACTACGATTCAAGCGCTTGCGGAAACTGCGCCATCACCTGCAACAGCGACCAGGAATGCATCGAAGGCTCCTGCGCCCAACGCCTCGACACCGCCCCCCAGACCGGGACCATCGGCACCGACACCAGCGGCGGCTTCGGCATCGATATGACCCTCGACGATGCAAGCCGCCCCCATATCACACACATCAGCAACGCCACCGACACCACCCTCCACTACCTGCGCTGGGACGGCCAGCAGTGGCGCGGCGAGTTCTCCCACCCCGTCGAAGGCCTTCGCCCTACCCGCATCGCCCTGGATGTCAACAACCGCCCCCACATCCTCTTTGGAGATCCCACCTCCACCACATCCGAAACCCTCCGCTACGCCGCCCCCTCCGATGGCGTCTGGCACGTCGAGACCGTGGCCACCCCGCGATTTGCCCGCGACTTCGATCTTGCCCTGGCTCCCGACGGAAGCCCCCGCGTCGTCTTCGTCAACGCCAATGACGAAGTCACCCTGGCCACCCGCACCTCCCCGGATCTCTGGGAGCATACCCTGGTCGATCACCAGAACACCGCCGGCTCCTCCGTCGCCATCGCCGTCGACCAGCAGGGCCTCACCCACATCGCCTACCAGCGCTTCACCAACGGCGGCGAACTCATCTACGCCACCTCCACCTCCACCGGCTGGGACAAAACCTCGCTGGCCAGCACCCACAACGGCGGCCTGGGCATCTCCATGACCCTCGACCCGCAGGACCGTGCCCGCATCGCCGCCCGCGCCAACACTCCTGCGAACCCCGCCATCCTCTACCTGCACAACACCTCCGAAGCAGACCCTCGTGTCTGGAGCGAGCTTGTCTTCCCCCTGGAATCCAACGCCACGACAGCCTCCACCTCCATCGCCCTTTTTCTCGGCACCCTTCCCCTCATCGGATTTCAGCAAGACACCTCAGCTCGCATCATCCTCTACGACGGCTCCTTTTCGGCGCTCGACGCCATCGACGCCTCCAACACCGGGCGCACCGCTCTTAGCGCTGGCGCCAATCAACTCATTCAGGCCGCGCTGCAGGCCCCCGGCGGAGGCCTCTACTACTTCATCAATCGGTAACGCATCCCCCCGGCCGAGCGCATAGAAACGCAGCCTTCTCCCTCTCTCGGTCGGACCACACCCCACGTTCACCTTGATCACGGGCAGCGCATCAACGACCGGGTCGTCGAAACAGCTCCACCGACCCGCCACCCATTGACCTGCCCTCCCCACCCGACCCCCGGCCCTACCCGGATCCCCCATGCTCTTATCCTCGCCACTGCGCGCTCTCCACCTCTGCCTCTGCCTCGCCATGGCCCTGAGCGCCGCAGGCTGCACCACCGAAAACTCCCGCGCCTGCGAAGTCGACACCAACTGCTTTGTCGACGAGCAATGCGTCGCCGGCTACTGCCAGCGCAACATCGAGGATACCGAAGATCCCGACACCGACATCGACCAGCCCGACGTCACAGACGCGGACGACGCGGACGACGCGGACGACGCGGACGACGCGGACGACGCGGACGACGCGGACGATGCGGACAACGCCTGCGCGCCCGGCCTCAGCCTCTGCGGCACCACCTGCGTCGATCTTCAACAAGGCCCCAACTTCTGCGGCGACTGCCAGACCTCCTGCTCCGGCGACGAGAGCTGCGTCGGCGGCAGCTGCGCCCCCGTGTTTGACGTCATCACCGTCGACCAGGAATCCGAGACCGGCTTTTTCAACGACCTGGCCCTCGACAGCCAGGGTAACCCCCACATCATCTACTACGCCGAAACCTCGAATGAACTGCGTTACGCCACCTTCGACGGCAACGACTGGCACTACTCCGTCGCGGCGCTCCCGCCCGTCCCCTCCATCCCCGTCCTCGCCATCCCCGCCCACATCTACCTCGACGCCGACAACATTCCGCATATCGCCTATATCCAGGCCACCGGAACCCCGACCCCTGTCTACGGCACACGCACACCGGAGGGCTGGGAGCTCGAAGAGGTGTATTTTGCAGGCGATGGCCCCCTCGGCTTAACCCCCGGCATCGATGGCCGCCCCACCATCTCCTTTCAACTCATCTTAGAGAGCCCCGCTCTCTACTCCCGGCACGCCGGGGATTGGCTCTCCGAAGATTCGCCGGCCTCCGGCAGCACGATCACCCTTCGGGCCATCGCCGGTGACGCCATCACCCCGCTGGCCATCGCCTACAAAAACACCGGCAACGACCTCCTGCTCGCCACCTACGACCCGACCAGCCCCGACTGGCAGCAAAGCACCATCGCGTCCGACCTCTCCACTGCCAGCACCCTGGCGCTGACCCTCTCCCCCTCCTCCTCGCCGGCCCTGGCCACCCTGAACGCCGCGCAAAGCGAGCTTCTCGTCTTCCGCCGTGACGGCAACGCCTGGAGCGATGAGAGCCACCCCGTCGGTCCCACCAACGCCGACACCGCCTCGACCCGGCTCTCCCTGGCAAGCACCGACACCACGCTGGTCGCCGGACTGCATATCAGCACCACACACCACGCCCGCGTCCTGCAGCTCAACGCCTCGAGCTCCAACTGGCAACGACTGCTTCACGCGCCTGCCCATGCCGACTCCAACACCTCGGTGGCCATCGACGCGCAGGGCCGCACCCACGTCACCTTCGTCAACCCCGAAGGGCAACTCTCCTACGTGC
This sequence comes from Lujinxingia sediminis, assembly GCF_004005565.1. Classification (NCBI taxonomy): domain Bacteria; class Deltaproteobacteria; order Bradymonadales; family Lujinxingiaceae; genus Lujinxingia; species Lujinxingia sediminis. The sequence continues at coordinate 225,885 of NZ_SADD01000007.1, forward strand.
GCCTGCCATGACCTCCCGGCTGCTCCGCGCCCAAAACCTCACCTGGACCCCGCCCGAGCACACCTCCCCCCTCTGGAAAAACGTCAACTTCGAGCTCCACCCCGGCGAATGCGTGGCGCTCAGCGGCGAGAGCGGCTCCGGGAAGAGCACCCTGCTGCGCGCGCTGGTCGCCCTGCTCGGTACCGACCGCGGTGAGGTGTATTGCGGAGAGCTCCTTCTGAGCCCGGAGACAGTCCTCGCCTTTCGCCGACGCGTTCTCTACCTCCACCAACGTCCCGCACCTCTGGCAAAAACCCTCGACGACGAGCTCCGACTGGCGCGCCACTACGCCTCCCGTAACATCCCCGCCCTCACCCGGCCCTTAAGCGAAGACCAGCAGCTCGCCCTCCTCGAACGCCTGGGCCTCTCCCACATCCCGCTGAACCGCACCTTCGAGCGCCTCTCCCCCGGCGAACAGCAACGCTTTGGGCTTGTCCGCGCGCTCACCCTCCAGCCCCCGGTTTTGCTGCTCGACGAGCCCACCGCCTCCCTCGACTCCCGCAGCACCGAGCGGGTCGAAGTGCTCATCCACGAGCTGCTCAACGACCACCCCGAGCGCGCCATCCTCATCGTCACTCACCACACCGAACAACGCCGGCGCCTGACCTCTCGCACCCTCAACATCGCCCGCTGGCAGCCCACCCCCACACCCACCGACCCATGACCTACGTCGAACTCTCCCCCCTCGACCTGGCTCTGGCCGCCTTCCTGCTACTCATCCCGGCCCTCATCAGCATCGCGCTGAAGCTCGGTCTTCAAAAAAACCTCATACTTGCCGCAGTGCGCACCACCGCCCAGCTCACCCTTCTGGGCCTTGTGCTCGAATGGGTCTTTGAGGCCAACCGCTGGTTCTACGTCCTCCCCATGCTGCTCGTCATGCTCCTGGCTGCAGCTCGCGCCGCCATCGCCCGCTCCTCCAAACGCTTCCCCGGCGCCCACCTGGCCGCCTTTGCCTCGCTCACCCTGGCCACCACCCTGACCACCTTTGCCACCACCGAGCTCGTCATCGGCGTCGATCCCTGGTTCACCCCGCAATACGTCATCCCCCTCGCAGGCATGCTGCTCGGCAACGGCCTCACCGGCATCAGCCTGGGCCTTGATCGCATGCTCAGCGATCTAATCAAAGAGCGCCCCTCCCTGGAATCTCACCTCGCCATGGGCAGCACGCTCTGGGAGGCATCCCTCCCCCACCTTCGCCAGGGTGTACGCAACGGCATGATCCCCATCATCAACGCCATGATGATCGTCGGCCTGGTCTCCCTCCCCGGCATGATGACCGGCCAGATCCTCGCCGGCGCCGACCCCACCCACGCCGTCGCCTACCAGATCCTCATCATGTTCATGATCGCCGCGGCCACCGCCCTGGGCGTCATCCTCCTCTGCCTCATCGCCTTCAAACGCATCGCCCACCCCATGGCCCGCCCCCGCTGGGAGGCCATCTCGCATCACGACTAACACGCCGCAGCGCCGCATATCTGGCGGGGTTTGTCCGTCTCTCGGACGGTCATCTCGGGTGTCGCAACCGGGTCAGGTTCTGGTGTCGTTTGACACACAGACCCCTTAGCTCTGCTTTTACTCAGGTAAATCGACAACTCAGACCCCCTTACCTCCGCTTTTACTCGGGCAAATCGACAACTCGGACCCCTTAGCTCCGCTTTTACTCAGGTAAATCGACAACTCAGCCCCCTTACCTGGGAGTGTAAGACTTTCTGTGTACGGCGTGTTCTAATCCAAAGCTGGTCAATTTTTGGAGTTGGTCATGACGAAGAAACGCCGTGGTGGTCGCCGAAGAAGTGCTGATGAACGGATGCTCCCCGAAGCACTTGAGGAGTTGTTACGGCCGATGGCCCGTGAGGCTGCCAGAGAGCAGATGACGCTGGGTCAGGTCGTGAGCTCTTCGCCGATGTCAGAGCTGTTGGGGAGGTTCGTGGAGCTCATGTTGGAGGCCGAGCAGGAGCATCATCTGGGCTACGGATGGGGGGAGCGCGAGAGTGAGGCTCTGCGCTTTGGCAACCGGCGAAATGGTTATGGAAGCAAGGTCTTAAAGACGCAATTTGGGGAGGTGCCCATCTCGGTGCCGCGGGACCGGGAAGGCAGTTTTTTGCCCCGGGTTGTGCCCAAGCACGGGCAGCTCAGCGAGACTATCGCCGGGCAGATTCTCTCACTTTACACCAGTGGTATGTCGCAGCGAGACATTCACCGTCATGTTGAGGAACTCTACAATATCGAGGTCGACGACGGACTGGTGAGCCGGGTGGTGGCCAGGGTTGAGCCGGAGCTTATTGCGTGGCGAAACCGTCCTTTGGAGGCAGTCTGGCCCTGTATTTTTGTCGACGCCCTCTATGTAAATACACGCCACGAGAGCGGTGTTGAGCGCACCGCGGTCTACACAGCAGTAGGCTACAACTGCGAGGGCATCCGCCAGATTCTCGGGGTCTGGATGGCCGGCGAAGGGCAGAAATCGGAGAGCGCGAGCTTCTGGCATCAAGTGTTGCTCGACCTGAAGCGGCGAGGAGTGGAGGACATTTTCATCCTCTGCGCCGACGGTCTCAGCGGGATGGAGCAGGCCGTGGCCACGAATTTCCCACAGACTCGCTTCCAGCGTTGCGTGGTGCATCTGATTCGCAACAGCATGCGCTATGTGCCCAGCAAACTACGCCAGGAGGCCTCCGCCGATGTACGCGCTATCTATCAGGCCGTCTCCTTCGAAGCAGCGAAGTTTGCGCTGCAACAACTCCAGGAGAAGTGGCGTCGAAAAGAGCCCCACCTCTGCGATGTGTGGAAAAATGCCCTGCCTCACCTGGAGAACCTGTGGACCTACGGCTACGCATTGCGGCGGATGGTATACACCACAAACATGGTCGAAAACCTCCACCGCCAGATACGCAAAGTCACCAAAACCAAGAGCAGCTTCCCCAATCACGACAGTGCTCTGCGTCTGATTACCCTGAAGCTGCGTGAGATTCACGACGGATTCAAGCTACCCCGCAGCGACTGGGCTGCCATTCGCTCTGAGCTTGAACTGACGTTTCAAGACCGCGTTCCAAACTACGTTCCGTGGGAAGGCCGCGCAGATAGTTAAGAAGAGCCGAAGGGTCGTACACGAAATTGCTTGCACACCCCCTTACCTCCGCTTTTACTCAGGTAAATCGACAACTCAGACCCCTTAGCTCCGCTTTTACCCGGGTAAATCGACAACTCAGACCCCTTACCTCCGCTTCTACTCAGGTAAATCGACAACTCAGACCCCTTAGCTCTGCTTTCGCTCCCATCCACACCATCGCTTCGTACGCCCCCCAACCCCCACACGAATCGCCCGACATCGCGAACCCCCGGCGCCCCACAACCACCCAACCACACAACCACCTAACCACAACCCGCATCCCCCCCAACCCGAGCGCATCCAGGGCGACGACTGGCAAGGAGCCAGGAGGAGCGTGTAGCAGCCGCTACCGCGACGACGCAGCGACACAGCCAGCGTCGGCCTGGGGCGCTCGGCAAGGAGCCAGGAGGAG
>NZ_SADD01000008.1 GCF_004005565.1 Lujinxingia sediminis
GTGTGAGACGACCGGGGGTCATTATGGGACGACCGGGGGTTAGTGTGAGACGACCGGGGGTCAGTGTGAGACGACCGGGGGTCAGTGTGGGACGACCGGGGGTCAGTGTGGGACGACCGGGGGTCAGGGTGGGACAACCGGGAGCTGGAAGAACGAAGGAAGGTTCAGATCGATGCTTAAATGCGTCGATGTGTGGCGTGATAGCACCCAGGGGATTGGGTTCACCCGAGCGGGTCCGTGACATGGACGCACGAGGGCCTTCATAGCACCGAGAGGTGGTATGCGAGTGGCCAGGGCGCCTCGGTGGACTTGAGTCGAGTGCCGAATGGCCGAGGGGGTAGGCATAGCAGGCGATGCGCCGGAGAAGTGAAGCCGGACGACGGGGGGCATCTCGCGTTCTATACGTTCATGGCGAGCTTAGCAGGCATCTGCGCGCATATTTTTTGATTCGGGAGAGGCGGGCGACCTGCGTGAGTGGACTGTCCGAGGGGGCCGGAGCACATGGTACGGCACTGTGCCGTCGAAGCGCGATTGTTCCGCATGGGAACGTGCAGTCACGCTTGCCGGCTTTCCATCGACTGCGTTGAAAGGCATAGGCTTCGAGAAAGTCGCGGCGGGCAGCTTCGGCGCGGCGCATGAGTTCAGCATCTGTGGTGGCAAATCGGGGAATGAAGCTGCGTGAGGGTGTCGGCGTGTCGGGCGAGGTATAGGGATCGAGCTGTTGGAGCACCTCACTGGAGTATTGAGTCGTCTCACTGCCCTTCTGACGTTCGGCGAGAATCTCAAGGCGAGCTTCTTCGATGCGAGCTTCGAAATGGGCAATCGTTTTGTCGAGGGGCCAGTCCTCGTAGCCAGGAGGAGGTTCAGGAGTCAGCTCGATAAACTCCGGAGCCGTATCGCCGAAAAATCTGGACGGGCGGGGAATCTGGAGGGGCTTTCCCCAGTCTTTGGGCTGGATCATAAAGCCTGGCCAGTCTTCAAGACGATCGACAACGCCTGCTCGCACCGGGTTTAGAAGGGTGTAGATAAGTTTACGATCGCTGGCGTCCTGGTCGAGCAAAACGCAATCACAGTAGGTGCCCGCTTCCCAGAAATGACCTTTTCGCTCAAGCGCCTTGTTGCGAGCTCGCGCAATGCTCGCAAAGCTGTCGCGAGCCATATTGCTGCGCTCGCCGGTGTTGTCCGTGATGACGAGATGGATATGGTTGGACATGACGGTTACCGCGTGAATCGACTGGCCGTGGCGGGTAGCCGCTCGCGCGAAAGCGTAAGCCGTTAGTTCCGCAAGCTCCGCGTCAGGACGCAGAAAGAAGCGTCGTTCCGAGGTGCGTCGTGTGATAAAAACCAGTTGGTCAGGTAGGTGTTGACGGGGCGCGGTCATGGTAGTTCTCCAAGAGAGGTGACGTTAACAGCGCTGTGTGTCTGTTATCGCGTGCCTTCGGAGAGCTTTGCGTGAGAGCCCTACTTTTTTGCCGTCGTAGGACGTTTTGAGGCGCGAGAGCGTTGAGCAGGTAGATGTTTCACATGTGAAACGTGAGTAGATGATGTGCCCTGCTCTTCAGGGGGACCGGGAGTCAGGAGGGGAACCGGGAGTCAACTTGAGCAGTGTCGAAAAGGGCGAGGTGGACGATGCAAGGAGACGGGTTTGAGAGTAGTTCGCAGCCCTACTGGACCCTTGAGAGTCAGGGTGAGTCGGAGTTGGTCGTTGAGCGAAGCAGGTTTATCGGGTTTGCCAGTCGAGTCGTGACGGAAGGCGAGGCGTTGGCACGTGTTGACGAGATACGACGGCGATTTCATGACGCGCGTCATGTCTGCTACGCGTTGCGGATCGGACGGGGAGTCGAGCAGGTTGAGCGCGGTGTGGATGATGGGGAGCCTGGTCGAAGCGCCGGGTTTCCGATGCTTCAGATCCTTCAGGGGCGCGAGCTATGCGATACGTTGGTCGTTGTCGTGCGCTACTTTGGCGGAATAAAGCTCGGAGTCGGGGGGCTCGCTCGTGCGTATCGAGAAGCAGCGAGAATGGCGTTGGACGACGCTGTTGCGGTTGAGCGGTTCCCGGAGGTGGTTGCGGACTTGGTCGTTCCCTACTCGGTTCAGGCTCAGGTTGAGCACCTGCTCGACGGTCAGCAGGGCGTGCGCGTCATTGAAACGCATTATGGCGCAGAGGTGTGTATGCGGCTGGCGATTCGCTGCGTCGATCGCCAGATGATTGAAACTCGCCTTGCAGCGTTGTTGCAGCGCGACGAGCGTGATGTGCTTGTGGAGACAGTCCCGGCTGGCACATCTTAACGACGTGAATGCGTTGGTATGGAGCGCTGAAAGGATGGTGGATTGCCGCGAGCCAGGGTCTTGACCCCGGGTCGTGCTCCTGACCCCGGGTCGTGCTCCTGACCCCGGGTCGTGCTCCTGACCTCGGGTCGTGCTCCTGACCCCGGGTCGTGCTCCTGACCCCGGGTCGTGCTCCTGACCCCGGGTCGTGCTCCTGACCCCCGGGCGTGCGTGCAACGCGAACGAGAGGGCCAATCGACTCCTATGCTTCACCAGTGGGGGGCGTTCGCCGTCAGGGACGTGTCGCAATCCATACAAGGTGTCGGCGGCCACGATCGCCGGCGGCGTACGACGTGTGGCGTTTGACCTGAAAGCGCGCTTTTTTGAGGCGCCGGGAGAAGGCCTGGTCATCGGAGACCGACCAGACGCCGAGGACTCCACCCGAACTCAGAGCGTGAAAGGCCCGCTCCAGGCCGGTCGCCCCGTAGAGGCCGTCATTCTCGCGGGCAGTGAGGGCTTCTGGTCCGTTGTCGACATCCAGAAGAATCGCATCGAAGCGTGTCTGTGTACGGGCAATATGCGCTGTCACGTCGCCTTCCAGCAGCGTGACACGCGGATCATCGAGAGGGCTGTTGGCGAGGGGGGCCAGGACACCGCGATTCCATGTGATGATCTCAGGGACGAGCTCGCTGATGAAGACCCGGGCATCGGCACGAAGGGCATCCAGGGCGGCCCGCAACGTAAATCCCATGCCAAGTCCGCCGATGAGGACACGGGCGTTGGGTCGGTGGGCGATCGGGGCGACTCCGCGGGTGCCAAGGTCGTCTTCCGAGCCATGGGCGCGCGAGGTCATCAATTCGATGCCGTGGGCGCGAAGCACGTACTCCCGGTCACGTTGTTGAAGGAGGAGTTCTCCGCCATCGGGAAGCGTCGTGCGCTCCAGGGTGAACCACGGTTTCATGCGAATCTCACAGAGGGGGCAGGCTGGGAAGTGTCGACGGGCACAGGGGAAGTCATTGATGCACGGGTCACGTGTTCTTGCTCGAACTCTTAACGTTTTGCGCGATGGGAACGCTAGTTCAAAAGCAGGTAGATGCCCACGACTGGAGTCGTCATCAACAGGGAGTTTAGTGTGGCGAGGGCGACAAGCGGCGCTAGAGCGATTGTTCGGGTTTTGCTTCGCAGGCTTAGAAGTCGTGTGTGCGCAGCGTCGAGGGTTTCGAGCGCCGTGCCAGCCGGCCCAGCCATCGTCGATTCAGAGGAGGGAAGAGTTTGGGGTGGTTTGGAGGCTGAGACGCGAAGCATGCGGGAGATCAGACGCGCGATGGTTTTGTCGAGAGCCCAGGTCACAGGGCGAGCGAAGACCCCCGCGGCTTGCTGCGCCGCACGACGCACGACCGGGTAGAGCAATCCCTGGTACAGGGTGAGTGAAAGTTTCTGGAGAGCGCTGGCGGAGAGTTTGCCTCGGCGAAGGGTATCGATCTCGGCCAGCGCTGACTTGAGACCTTCGAACACCATCACGACCAGTTGCCAGATGTTCTCCATGGCGAGGTCGACGACGCGCACAGCTCCCCAGGTGGCTCCGAGCCCCAGGCCAATGATGGCGCCGTATAGGATGAGTAGAGCCTGAGGAATCAGGCTCAGCGGCGCAAAGAGCCACCAGGAGAACGCCACGCAGATGACGACTGCAAGCGCACACCATCGCGCCATCAGGAAGAGCGCGGAGGGCAGGTTGAAGATGCGTTTTGCCCGCTGTTGAAGTGCGTTGCCGGACCTCCACTCGTGCCACCAGTCAGAAGGAATCGCGAGACGAGCCTCGGTACGCGTCAGCGGGGCCGGGAGTGGGGCTGGCGCTGGAGCATGTGCCGCGGGTGGTGGTTGCGTGTCCGTGGTAGGGCGTTGGTTGCCGAGCATGACATCCGTCCTGGTCAGAGGAGTCGGGCAGGACTAGCGAAGCGTGCTGGAAAGTTCGGTCCAGGCCGGCTGCTCGTCGGCGAGCATGGTCTGAAGCTTCTCGGTGGAGATTTGGCCTACCAGGACCGGCTGACGTCCGGGAGCGGGCCAGATCAACTTTGCAAGCAGGGCTTCGAGATCAGGCTGACACTCGCATGTCATCCACGCATCGACCAGTTCGTTTCGAACTGCCGCGGAGCTTTCGTCAGGGGGCCGGGTCGCCACACGTTCGATGAGAAGATCGACGGCGGGGCACGTTTGAGGGTTGGCAAGGTGGCCGGAAGCAGCGGCTCGCCGGATCGCGTCTTCATTCGGAGGGGCCGCCCGCTCTACGGGCGCCGGTGCGGGAACCACAAAGAGTACCGAGTCACCCAGTTCGTTGCGAAACGACGTAAGAACGCTCTTCATGCGCTCGGCAGAGGTGGGCCCGTCGATACGGAAGGCGATTGCTGGTGGCTCTCCACCGGAGTGTTGTTGCTGCGCCTGCCGAAGAGCGTCGGCCGCCGCGCTGAGATCGTCGTTGAAGTCTCGGCGCAACAGACTCAGCGTGGAGTCGCTGATACCGATGAGGATGCGCGGTGTCTGCCGGGTGGGGCTGAGTGGTGCGATGTCGCGCAGCGTTTGACTTTCCGCAGCGGGGCGAGTGGCGTCGATCCAGGCCTGGGCGCGCTCGGCGCTGGCCAGATCGCAGCTCCAGTCGTTGGATGGGAAGGGGAGTGGTGCCGCCGCGCCTGTGTCACCTCCTTCAGGGGCCTGATACGGCGAAGAGAGCTCCTGGGAGGTCTCGGTGACCTGCTCCGGGGCGGGCGCCGTGCGATCGCAACCTACGCTCAACAGGCTCAGCAGGAGCGCGCAGGTTGTGTGAGAGAGGCGGCTTTGAAGCAGGCCGGGCGATATCAGAGATGACGACGAGCAGGTCACGATGAGCTCCACTGAGAGAGGACAGGGTACACCAGCGTACGACGTCTGAGGTGTGCGCTAAATTCAGCGCATTAATAGGCGACGTCAGGCGTGTCATGGCTGGTGTTGAGAACCTCCACGATCGCTTCTCCGACGCCTGTGGCGGAGGCCGGGTTTTGGCCGGTGATCAGCCGTCCGTCAACGACCACGTTTTCCTGAAAATTGTCGGCTCCCTCAAAGTTTGCGCCGCGCTCCCGAAGTTCGCTCTCCAGCAGAAAGGGGACGACCTGATCGAGCTCCACGGCGCGCTCTTCGGCATCGGTAAAGCCGGTGACTTCTCGATCGGCGACAAGCCATTGACCGTCGGAGAGTTGCACATTCAGGAGAGCCGCCGGGCCGTGGCAGACCGCAGCGACGGTTCCGCCAGCCTCCCAGATGCGAGCGGTGACCCGTTGCACCGCGGCACTGTCGGCGAAATCCCACATGGTGCCATGGCCGCCGGCAAAGAAGATCGCCCGGTAATGTTCGGGGACAACCTGATGGATGGCCAGCGTCGTATCAAGCTGGCTGCGCAGAGCGTTGTCTTCCCAGAAACGGGCGTTGATCGGGTCGTCCATATCCAGGCTTTTCGGATCGGCAGCAACCGGACCTCCCTGCGGACTTGCAAAGTCGATGGTATAGCCGGCCTCGGTAAGCACAGACCAGGGATGGGTGACTTCGCTGAGGTAGTAACCGGTCGGTGTGTCGGTATCACCAAGCATCGTATGGTTGGTGAGCACAAACAGGATCTTGCCTTGCTCGCCGCGGTCGTCACGCTCCGAGGAGTCCTCGTTGGAGGGCGCGAGTGCGTCACGAGAGCCGCTCTCGCCCTGCGGCGCACTCGACGCTCCGGTGGCGCAGGCGATAAGCGCGACAGGGAAGAGAATGAGCGTGGCAAGGCGGAAGATGGATGCGAGCAGGGGCATGAATCGACCGTGTCCGAGGTGGATGGGAGCCGGTGGTGAGCGCGCCTCACCGAGGTGAACAAAGAAGTATCCTGCGCACCGGTTCAGCACAGGCAAGAACGTTCTTTTCGACCGGAGCCCACCACGTCAACCATGCTCGCCATAGAGTTCGAATAGCGGCGATGGTGCTGGCGCAGAGGCGCCCCGGGGTTGGTCTCAGAGCACGCTTTGAGGCGACCGGGAGTCAGCCTTCCGAAGCCAGGCCGATGACTCGCCCCCCCCCGCGATTATGCGGTGTCAGTGGCCGGTGGTCGAGACCAGGCCCACGCGATCGATCAGGCTCTGGCTCTCGGCGTTCAGACCGGTGAGGACGACGTCCTTGCCCAGAGCATTGTACTTGGCGATGATCCGCGCGATAGCAGCGACCGCCGAGTGGTCCCAGACGTGGGAGGCAGAGAAGTCGATCTCGATGCGTTCTGGGTCGGCCTGGACATCGAAGGTCTCGCTGAAATCGGTGCAGGTCGCAAAAAACATCTGGCCCTGGATCCGGTAGCGTTTGCTGCCGCCTTCAAGAAGGTCGTCGGCAATCGTAAGCCGTGCGATGCGCCACCCGAAGATGATGGCTCCGAGAATGACCCCCACCGCCACGCCTTTTGCCAGGTCATGGGTGTAGACGACGGTGGCGACCGTGGAGAGCATGACCACCGAGTCGGCCGCCGGAATTTTGCGAATATCGAGCAGGGAGTTCCAATCAAAGGTGCCGACGCTGACCATGATCATGACCCCGACGAGCGCGGCCATCGGGATACGCATGACCACGTCGCCGAGTACCAGGATCAAAAACATCAAAAAGACGCCGGCAACCAGCGAGGAGAGTCGGCCGCGACCGCCGCTTTTCACATTGATCACCGACTGGCCGATCATCGCGCAGCCGGCCATCCCGCCGAAACATCCGGCGATACAGTTGGCAATGCCCTGACCGCGCAGCTCTTTGTTTTTATCGCTTCGGGTATCGGTCATATCATCGACAATCGAGGCGGTGAGCAGCGACTCCAGCATTCCGACCATCGCCAGGGGCAGCGAGTAGGGCAGGATGATGAGCAGCGTCTCCATGGAGAGCGCGACCTTCGGCAGCGCAAAAAGTGGCAGCGCGCGCGTGACCTGGCCCATATCGCCGACGGTCTTAAGCTCCCAGCCGGCGAAGAGCACGAGGGCGGTGATGATGACGATCGCAACCAGCGCCGAGGGAAGCGCGCGGGTGATTCGAGGCAGGCCGTAGATGATCGCCAGGGTCGCGGCGACCAGGGCGTACATCAGCCAGCCAGCGCCCTCAAAATGAGGAAGCTGCGCCATAAAGATCAGAATGGCCAGAGCGTTGACAAAGCCCAGCATCACCGAGTGGGGGATGAAGGTGATGAAGCGCCCCAGCTTTAAGGCACCGGCGATGATCTGAATGACCCCGGTGAGGATGGTGGCGGCCAGCAAATACTCCAACCCGTGGTCGGCCACGAGCGTGACCATCAGGAGGGCCATTGCTCCGGTCGCCGCTGAGATCATGCCGGGGCGGCCGCCGGCGATGGCCGTCGTGACCGCAATGCAGAAGGAGGCGTAAAGGCCCACCATCGGGTCGACGCCCGCGATAATCGAAAACGCGATGGCCTCCGGGATCAGCGCCAGAGCGACGGTGATGCCAGCCAGGATGTCGCCGCGGATGTTGAAGAACCACGTGCCACGAAAGGATTGAAGAGCGGGATGCAAAACGTCTGCCTTGGAACATGAAGAAGGAAGAGGGGAGGTCTGACGACTCCAAACCACAAAACGCGCCAGGTCGCCGGTGGTGGGGCATAGCGGCGCGTTCTCCCGGCCGAGGTCGGGCAGGGGGCTAACCTTGCGATGGCTGTTAAAGGGGCACAGCGAACAGAAGGTGGACGGAGGCGTCTTGAGACGCGCGCGCCAGCTTCTAACTCGAGCTTAGAGCGCAGGAATCGGCGAGTTAACGCAACGTGGGGAGATGCGCAAGGCGAAGTTGGCGCGGGGGGCTCGTGTGCCACGAACTCGGCAGTGCGCCCGGCGTTCCGGAAATGGCAGAGTCACCAGGATGCGTCATCGGGCTACCAGGGGATGGCAGAGCCGTCCCAGGCAAAGAAGCTGCCGGAGTCTTCCGGGCGCAGGCCATCGATGATTTCGAGAAGTTGTGTCGCGGCGCGCTCCGTCGAGAAGAGCTTTGAGTCGGGGACGTGGGCCCGATAGGGCTTTGAGAGGTCGGTGGCGACCGTCCCGGGGTGCAGCGCCACACAGATAAGCTCTCCCATGCGTCGATGTTGGCCGAGTTCAATGGCCATGGTGCGCGTGAGCATATTTTGAGCGGCTTTGGATGCGCGGTAGCTGTACCAGCCGCCCAGGTTGTTGTCGCCGATGCTACCGACCCGTGCCGAAAGGTTAGCGATGATCGTGCGCTCTGTGTGGCGCAGCAGCGGGATAAGATGTTTCACGACGAGGGCGGGGCCCAGAGCGTTGACGTGCATCAGTTCGTTGAACGCATCCGGGTCGAGGTCGCTGAGGCGTTTCTCCGGGGTGATGTGATGGGACGCATCGTGGAGGAGTCCGGCCACGTTGCAGACCAGATGCAGGCGGTCGGTCTGGGTTCCGATCTCGCGGGCGGCCGCGGCGATGGTGTGTTCGCGAGTCACATCCAGGTCGATGCAGATCAAGCGCCCGGGGTGCTGCTCTCGAAGCTCCGCCAGCCCGGAGGCGGTCGTTGCGCTGCGCGAGCAGGCAAAGATCCGGGTAAAGCGCGATGTGGCGAGCAGGGCGCGGGTCATCGCCAGGCCAAGGCCGCGGCTGGCGCCCTGAATCAGGGCGAAGCTCCGGTTTGGAAAGGAGGTCCATTGCGCGTCGGGCATGGTGCGGCATCCATCGTCGAGAGGATCACGGGAGCGAGTGCGTTGACTGCCCAAAGCTCGGAACGAACTTAGGCCATGGCAAGGCGCGCGGTTTTTTAAGAGGGCGCGCGGACGTGTATCGGGCGATCTGGCGAGGAGTGCAGGATGGCAACAGCGATCAAAGTGATTGTGTCGCTCTCGGCAGTGGCGCTGGGAGCGCTCTGGGTGGCCGGCTGCGCCAGCGCTTCCGGCGTCGGCACGGATGTGAAGGTGGTTGATAACCTGGAAATCGAGCGCTACCTGGGCACCTGGTATGAGCTGGCCTCGGTGCCGCTGCGCGCGCAACGCGGGTGTGTGGGAACGACGGCGACCTATTCGCTGCGCGGCGATGGGGATATCCGCGTGTATAACCGCTGCCTCAAGGGAGGTTTTGATGGCAAGGTCAGCGATATCACCGGGCGAGCGTGGGTGAGCGATGAGCGCGATCCGGCGAAGTTGAACGTGCGTTTCTTCTGGCCCTTTAAGAGTCCTTACTGGGTGGTCGCGCTCGACGGGGGCTATCGGTGGGCGGCGGTCTCCGGACCGGAGCAGGAGAAGTTATGGATCTTGAGCCGCACGCCCTGCATCAATGCGCAAACCTTCGCGCAGATCTATGATGGGCTGGACAGGCGTGGCTTTCCGGTGGGAGCGTTGCGCGCGACGCCTCAGAGGGATGAAAGCGGGCAACGCTGTGAGGTGAAGCTGCCGCCGGAGGTGGCCGACGCCTCCGAATAGACGGTTCACATTCGCGACCTGGGGAATCGAGCGTCAGGTGGTGCACCTGGCCGCATGCGGGCGCCGGTGAGCTACGCTGACCGGGAAAACACCATTGGAGTGGCAGCAGGACAGGGAGTACGCGATGAGCCGTGAAGTTTCAGTCATGTTAGGTCGGTTGAGGAGGAGGTGGAGAGTGGCGCTACTGGCCGGCGTTGTTGCGTTAGCAACGCTGAGCTGCGCGCGGGGCTCCTACAACGATCTCAATCCTGATCCCGGTGAGAACCTGGCGGAGCAGAATGCAGCCGATCGGGATCGTGAGCGTGAGATGCGACGATCGCTTTGTCCGGCTGGCACGACGCCCTGCAATGGGGAGTGTGTGGACCTGCAATCGGACGCGTTTCATTGCGGCGGCTGCGGGGAGGTCTGCGCGCCTCCGGGGATCTGTGATCGAGGTCAGTGTCTGGCGGATTAAGTGCCCCCCGGTCGGCGTGACCCCCGGTCGTTCTATGTTCTTACCTGTAGACATCACGTGGTCTGTTTTGCCGTGATGTAAAATAGCGCACATGCTGAGGGGGCCTCCCCGGTTGGGGGGCCCGGGAGTCGCCTGGTAGGGGCTCTCTCACGAGATGAAGCAGGGGGATGCAGCGCTGCGCCGGATGTGTTTCCGGGATGAAACAGGTCTCGGTGCACGGGGTCTCAACAGTTGGAGCGTGGGGGGAGTTACCGGTTGTGGCGTTGCGAACAAATTGTCACACTCGATGCATGGGACACGATGATTGCTCCGGGGTGGAGGGGAAACCATGACGTTGGGAAAACCTGTGACGAGGACGAGATGGCCGCGCGATATATTTTGAGCCAGCCCCTTGCTTTGGCTGTCGACGTGGCCATGGACGAAGGGCTCGATGTGGAAGCGCTCGCGCAAGGCCTTGAGCTCGATCTGAAGGCCGTGCAGCGCACAGCTTATATGCGGGTGCCCTGGGAGAGCTTTGCGATCTTCCTGGAGCGTATGGAGGAGGCACTTGGTGGCGCGTTCGTTCCGGCAATGACCCGGCGCTATCTGGAGCAAAATCCTTTTCGTAATTTTATGCGGGTGGGCGGGCTTTTCTGCAGCCCGCAGCTTTTTTACAAGATGGCCAACCACGTGTTCGGGCCGATGATGTTCCCGCTGCTTCGATTCGAGGTGGAGGAGTTAGGGAACCTGGGGTTTCGGGTGGTGACGACGTTGCCGCCGGATGTTCGCGATTGCCCGGTGTTTTTTCGTATCTGCGGCGAGTTCTTGCGCCACGGACCAGCGTTGGTCGGGATGGCGCCAGCGCGGGCCCATTACGTCTTCGGCGTGAGGCGGGCGACGTTTCAGGTCGACTATCCGCCCTCCCTCTCGCTGCTGGCGCGTCTGCGACGCTTTTCGGATGCTGCGCTGGCCAGCCGCGCCTTTATGGAGGAGTTACAGGCTCAGGGCGAACGTCTTCGTGAGAGTTACGACGCGCTGCAAGAGTCTGAGGAGAGCTTTCGAACGCTGGTGGAGCGCAGCCCGGATGGGGTGATGGTGCTTCATGATAGCGGGATCATCTTCGCCAATGACGCCCTGGCCAGGATGCTGGCGTTGCGTCGAGGGCTGGAGCTTGTCGGGAAGCACATGGAGACGATCGGCGCACCGGGATACGACGTGTCGGCGCTCTTGCAGCAGGCCCTGGAGCATGGGGAGGCGGTGGCGTTGCGTTTGCGCGAGCCCGGAGATGATGCAGCCGCTGCGGTGCCGGTCGAAGCCCGGGCGCTGCGCGCCCGCTTTCTGGGGCGCGATGCCCTGATCGCTACGCTGCGCGATGTGCGTGAGCGCGAGGCATCGATGGCCCGGGCGATCGACACCGATCGCCTGGTGACGATGGGAACGCTGGCGGCCGGTGTGGCCCACGAGATCAACACCCCTCTTAGCTACGTGCAGGCGAACCTCGACTTTCTAAGCGAGCTTCTGGAGGATATCACCGACCGGCCTGAGTTGGATGCGGCGGCGGCTGCCGACGTGCATGCCTCACTGCGGGACGCACGCAAGGGGGTGGAGCGGGCCATCGAGATCACCCGCGATCTCAAAGAGGTTGGGCGCGAAGGTGAGTCCCGCGGCGAAGTGCTTGATCCGCGCCTGTCTGTGGAGGGCGCGCTGCGCTGGGCGCGCGCGGAAGTGCTGCACGTGGCCCGGCTCCAGATGGCGTTGGAAGCGTGTGGCGAGGTGATGGCCAGCCGGCGGCGTTTAAGTCAGGTGGTGCTCAACCTGCTGATCAACGCGGCACACGCCATGAACTCGGAGGAACGGCAGCGCAACCTGGTGGAGGTCACGACATTCGCCTCCGCGGATCACGCCTGCATTGAGGTATGTGATAACGGGCCGGGGATGGCGCCAGAGACATTGGAGCGGGTCTTCGAGCCCTTCTATACCACCAAGGAACCCGGGCGGGGCACCGGGCTCGGGCTCTTTGTGAGTCGCGAGATCGTGGAGGAGTTCGGCGGCACACTGCACCTTGAGAGTGAGCCGGGAAGGGGGACGCGGGCGACGATTCGGCTGCCGCAACACCAGGAGGCGACGCGCAGTACCGCAGAGACGTCCGCGTCATGAGCGGTCGAGCCGCTGTTGGAGCTTTCGAATTACGTCGCAATGCGCTCGGGGAACGCGCTCAGCCAACCGACGGCGTGAACACCCCACAGGCCGATCAGGATGGCTTCAGCCGCGTCGTGCCGAAGTGTGGTGGGGGCCGGGGCGCCTGACCAGGCGATGACCTGGCGAGCGACCTGGTCGGCGGCGGCCTTGGCTCCGGCACCGCTGCGCTGCTGACGATCGAGGAGGAGCGCCTCGCGCCAGTGCTCCGGGGCCACCTGCAGGGTCTCAGCGCCCTGGCGTGCTGCGGTTTTCTGCCAGATCTCGGCTAACCCCCGGTCGCCTTCGAGCACCAGATAGGCCAGTGGAGCCTCGTCACGGAGCACCGCCCAGGCCGCGTCGCGCAACCGGCGTTTGGATCCGAAGTTCGTCGATCGGTAGCGCAGCAGGCGGCCCTCGGCGGTGTAGGTGGCGAAGCCGCAGCGCAACCCCAGGTCAATCGCGAGAAGATGGGGGATCATGGTCTTGAACTCCTGAAAATGCGTTTACCCTTCCCTCGAGTCGAACGTAGCAACGGTGATCCCCGGTGGCCAACCCTGAGGCCGGGTCGGGAGGCGTCAAGCATGAAGGAGCGAGGGTGCGAGAGGCAAGGACGTGGAGAGCAGGAGGACTCATCAAAGGTGCGCTCTGGGCGGGGGCGCTCACCGCGGCAACCTTCTGTGCCGTCGCCGCGCTGAGCCGTCCGGCGCTGGCGAGTGAGCAGCAGGGGGCGCAGGCGGAGGCCGAACCTGAACCCGGCCCCCGGGCGCGTTCTCTGCTCCCGCCAGCCTCGGCGCACGTCTCGCCAGGCGTCACCCGCTGGCCTCCTCCCGCCGAGTTGCGCCGGGTTAACCAGTCGCGCCTCGATCGTCAGGCCCGTGGCATGGGTGTGTTGCTCGGTTGGTCGGCGCTGAACATCGGGGTAGGCACCGCCGGCTACCTGGTGAGTGACGGCCCCCGGCGTTACTTCCACCAGATGAACGCCGCCTGGAACGTGGTCAACGCCGCCATTGCCGGATTCGGGCTTCGCGCTGCGTTGCGCGACGATGCATCGCGTTTCGATGGCCTGGAGACTCTGGAGGAAGGGCGCTCGTTTGAGCGCATCCTGGCGATCAATATCGGCCTCAACGTGGCCTACATGGCTTCGGGTGCGTTTATGTGGGAGCGGGGCCTGCGTCGTGATGATGATCGACTCCGGGGCTACGGGCCCTCGCTGCTGCTCCAGGGAGCGTTTTTACTCGTCTTCGACAGCACGCTCTTCGCGCTGCAGCGACGCGCCTCGGCGCGCTACCTCGAGGGGCTTCAGCTGGGGATGGAGCCCGAGGGAGGGCTGCATCTGGGGTACGGCGTGCATTTCTAGTATCGGCAGCATGAGCTCAAAGGATGGTTGTTACGACGCTGTGAGCAGACGTTGATGGCGCTGGATGCGAGATCGAGCGTGGCGCGGGCAAGGCGCAAAACTTGAGACGATGCTTTCGCATCATCGAGGCTTCGCGACGCTGCCCCCGGTGCTCTCGATGCAGGAGACGCGGCATCAACGATAGCTCACGGCGTAACACGAGGATGAACATGAGTGTGTTTTTCAAGGCGTTGCGTGACCTGCAGAGCTTGCAGCCGCAGAAGGAGCGACGCTGGGTCTACGTAGCCTACGATCAGCTCAACGCGGAGTTGGAGCCCCTGGCGTCGACCCCGGCCGAGGAGCTGGGACTGGTACTGATTGAGTCGCAGGCCAAAGGTCGCCGGCGAGCCTACCACAAGCAAAAGCTGCTCTGGGTGCTCGCCAGTCAGCGCCACTTTGCCCTGGAGCAGGCCCGACGCGGGGTGCACGTTCGCTACGCGGTGACGTCGGACGACTACGCCACATGCCTGCGGAAGCTAAGCGATGAGCTGGGGCCGCTGGAAGGGATTGAACCGGCGGAGCGGGAACTGCGCACTGAACTTCAAGCGCTGGTTGATGAAGGGCTGCTGAGCTGGCACAGCCACAGTGGCTGGCTCTCCTGCACCGAGGATTTTCTCAGGAGCCAGCGGCATAAGGAGGGGCCCTGGCGTATGGATGCGTTCTATCGCTTCATGCGTAAGAAAACGGGCCTCCTGATGGATGGCGGAACGCCTTGGGGCGGCCGCTACAGCTTCGATGATGAGAACCGTGAGCCCTGGTCGGGAGAGCCTCCTGCGCCGGAGATGCCGAACTTCGAACCGGACGCCATCACACAGGAGGTTGCGGCGTTCATCGCGTCGGAGTTCTCGGATCATCCCGGCGCGCTTCACCCCGAACACGTCGCCGCCAGCGCTGAGGACGTCGACGCGTTGTGGTGTTGGGCAAAAGAGGCCTGCATGACGCATTTTGGCCCCTACGAAGACGCGATGAGCCACCAATCGCGGGGAGTGTTTCATACCCGCATCTCGGCGGCCTTGAACCTGCATCGGCTGATGCCCGCGCGGGTCATTGAGGATGTGTGTGCCCTGGAGATCCCGCTCAACAGTAAAGAGGGATTTGTGCGGCAGGTCTTGGGTTGGCGCGAGTTTATGCGCCATGTGCATCGCCAGACCGATGGGTTTCGAGACCTGCCCGGCTCGTGGGCAGTACTCAATGCCGATCGCGCATCGCCGAACTTCCTGGAAGTCTTCCACGATCTTCCGCCAGCCTACTGGGGCGAGGCCTCCGGCCTTACGTGTCTGGACACAGTCGTCGAGTCCGTCCTCGACGAGGGCTACAGCCACCACATCACGCGCCTGATGGTGCTGGCCAATCTGGCGACCCTTCTGGATGTCGATCCCGGGCAGATCACCAACTGGTTCTGGGAGTTTTATATCGACGCGTACGACTGGGTGGTGGAGCCCAACGTGCTGGGCATGGGCGTCTTTGCGCTGGGGGACCTTTTTACGACCAAGCCCTACATCAGCGGGGCGAACTACATCGCGAAGATGAGTGATTACTGCGGGAAGTGCGCGTTTGACCCGGGCTCGAATTGCCCGATCCGCTCGCTCTACTGGGCGTTTCTCGCCAGGCATGAGGCGAAGTTGCGAGAGCAGGGGAGAATGAACCTTGTGATGGGATCGTTGCGGCGTCGCTCCGACGAGCAGCGCGTCGCCGATGCCCGGGTCTTCGAGGTGTTGTGGGCGCATCTCCAGCGCGGAGAACTCGCCGCACCGGCGGCGTTCCGGGAGAAGGGCGGCCAGGCGAGCCTCCCGGGGCTCTCGTCGTCCTGACATTGAGAGGGTTGGCCGAGAGGCCGGTTCAGTGTGTGGCAGGCCGACCGGGGGGCCGGCCTGCCGGGGTGGGTCAGGCCGACTCGGAGTTCGATGGCAGGGGGGAGTTGTTGGAGGAGCTGCGCGCACCGCGGTTGACCGCGTCGCGCACAAGCCCGAGAAGATCGTCCCGGCTGTAATGGCCTTTGTTGAGTACGTGGTGCACACGCTGGGTCAGCCGGGAGCGGTCGCGCTGGTTCAGATCCATGGCGGTGACCACGACCACCGGGATGTCTTTCCAGCGTGGATTTTCCTGAAGGCGATCGAGGACCTCAAAGCCGTCCATCTCCGGCATCATCAGGTCGAGGAGAATGAGGCTGGGCATGGCACCTTCTGCCAGAAGTTCCATGGCGACGCGACCGTTGGGGGCGCTCTCTACTTTCCAGCCGGCCTGGATCACAGTGCGCTCAAGCACGTCACGGGTGGCGTCGTCGTCTTCGACGATCATCAAGCTCTGGTTGCTCTTTCGCCCCTGGCCGAAGATGTCGAGCACGCGGGTCAGGCGGCCGCGATCCACCGGCTTGAGCAGGTACTCCGAGGCTCCCAGCGCGTAGCCCATGCTTTTGTTGCTGACGATGGTGAGCATGACCACCGGGATCTCTGCGATCTCAGGATCGGCTTTAAGCCGGGTGAGCACCGTCCAGCCGTCCATCTCGGGCATCATCACATCGAGGGTGATCACATGGGGCTGGAGCTCTCGGGCCATCTCCAGGCCTTCGGTGCCGCTGAGCGCAGAGCTGACGCGGTAGCCCTCGCGGTTGAGGAAGCGCCGCATCAACGCATGCACCGTGGGGTCATCGTCGATGACGAGCACCGATGGGGCGTGGTCGGGAAGATCCACGCTGAGGTCATCGATCTCCTCATCGAGAATGAGCGGATCGTTCTCGGCCACCTCGACCTTGCTGGGAAGGCGCACCCGGAAGGTGGAGCCCTCGTCGACCTGGCTTGTGACCGAGATAGCACCGCCCATCATCTCGGTGAAGTGGCGAGTGATCGTCAGCCCAAGGCCGGTGCCGCCGAAGCGACGCGTGGTGGACTCGTCGGCCTGGGTGAAGGCGTCAAAGAGGGCCTCAAGTTTCTCGGGGGAGATGCCGATACCACGGTCTTGAACCTCAAAGACGCACCACTCGCGGTTGTCGAGCGATTCGCGGTAGACGTTGAGCCGAACCACGCTGTTGTGAGTGAATTTGGCAGCGTTGGAGAGGAGGTTGAAGAGGATCTGCCGCAGTTTGGTCAGGTCCACAACGATTGCGGTCGGTGCAAGCTCGGCGTCGACGCTAAAGCGGTTGCCGTTTTTCTCAATGACCGGCTTGATAGTGGCTTCGACGCTCTTGAGTAGATCGGGCAGGTTGATGGTCTCCAGGTACATGTCCATCTTGCCCGCCTCGATCTTGGCCAGGTCGAGGATGCCGTTGATCAGGCTGAGCAGGTGGTTGGCTGCGCTGCCAATCTTCTGAAGATCGTCGAGGTACTCGCGCTGACCGTCCATGGCCATCTCTTCGCTGATGAGCTCGCTGTAGCCGATGATGGCGTTGAGCGGGGTGCGAAGCTCGTGGCTGGTATTGGCGAGAAAGGCGCTCTTAGCCTCGCTGGCCTGGAGGGCGGCGTCGCGCGCTTCGCGAAGCTCCACCTCGGCCAGGCGGCGCTCGGTAATATCGCGCAGGATCACCACGCGTCGATCTTCTACGTCGCTTTCAATCCGGCTGACGGAAAGCTCCACCGGGAAACGCTCCCCGTTGGCCCGCACCGCATCGGATTCATGCAACTGGCCCTCCCAGGCGACAATGCCGCGCGGGGTCTGCTGCTCGGCGAAGAGTCCTCGGGTGGGCTCTTCGCCGGTGGCCTCGTCGGTTGATTTCAACGGGCTCGCCATGTGCGGTCGCCCGGTAATCGCCGGTACGATCGCGCTGAATGGCGAGCTGACGATGGACTCCTGTGGGTAGCCGAAGATACGGCTAGCCGCCGGGTTAAGTTCCTCGATTTGACCGTTGGCTCGGATGGTGAGGATACCGTCAGCGGCAGTCTCCACGATGGCGCGTGTGTGCGCCTCGCGGCGTTGCATCTGGCTGACCGCCCAGTTTTTAAGTGCCTCATAGGCCAGGGTCAGGCTCAGGACCAGCACGTAAAGTCCGGCGAGCACCGTCATCTCGAAGATGATGGACTCGCGCTCGCCGAGCGAGGGAGAGCGCTCACTGCCGGAGAGGATCTGGATGTAGTACGTCGCCGATGCTGCCAGGCTGAGCACCAGCCAGATGACCCCGGAGCGGATGTTGGCCACCAGGATGGCTAACATCGGAACGACGGCAAGCCACAGAAGCGGGGGGGAGCCAAAGCCGGCGACCATCGTGACGAAGAGCATGCACCAGTAAACGTTGAACGCCAGCCAGTTGCCGATGATGTTAAAGCTGACGTTATGGCGGATCATCAAAATCGAGGCGGAGACCAGGCCAGCACAGAGCATCACCCCGACAGCGCTCAGCGAGGTGCTGCTGAGCGCGTACATGATCACCGAATAAATAGGGGCCCAGATAACCAGCGCGAGTGAGAAGACGATGACGATCTTCGCGCGAAACGCCTGCTCGACGGGAGCTTCTGTGAAATTGGGTGCGACGCGTGCGAGCAGCGCGTCGAGAAGACCGCTGCGGGTGGTGCTGGAGGTGCTGCTCATAGGGGAGATCCTGAAAGGGTACGGCCATCGCGCTCCCGATGCGGGGCGCAGAATGTGCGCGGGCGTTCACCTGTCCCCCCCGATGGCGAGTCGCCCGGGCACCGGTTACGGCTGGGTTGTTTTGTTGACCTCAGGGTAATAACTGCCGAGTGCGTTCGACGGCAAGGGCGCTGAAGGTCAGAAGTTGTTTTCTTATGTGACTGACACGGGTCCGAACCCGTGTGGGCCAGTCGCGAGCGTTGCGAAGTTGGCCGGTTTCGGCCAGACGGTGGGTATGCTGACGTTTGATCTTGCCGCTGGACGTTTTGGGGATGGAGCCGGGCGGTACGAGATGAAGATCGGCCAGCGCCAGTCCGAAGTGATGCTGAAGGGTGTGACGGACCTCGCGCTCCATCTCATCGAAGGGCCTCCAGGTGCCCGGCGAGATCTCGGCGACCAGGTGCAGGGCCTGAGTGCCCAGAGCATTCGGTCGGGTGTAGGCCACCACCCGGCCCAGACGCAGTCCTTTGATGCGTCCGACGTGACGCTCGATGTCGGAGGGAGCGAAGTTCTGGCCGGCGATGATGATCAGATCTTTGAGGCGATCGATGATGTAGAGCTGGTCGTCGGCGATGTAGCCGATATCTCCGGTGGCGAGCTCCGGGTCGGGACTGACGTCTTTGCCCCAGTAGCCCGGTGAGACCGAGGGGCCGCGCACATGAATCTGGCCGACCTGGCGCTCGCTCAGAGCCTGACCGCTCTGAAGATCGCGCAGTACAAGGGTGTGCTCCGGTACCACGTGGCCCACACTGACGGAGGTAAGCGCGTGGGTGGCGTCGGGGACTTCGAAAGGGGCCCGGCGATCGTCGGCCACGGCGTTGCGGTCGACGCTGTCGTAGCGCACCCGGGTGTTGGGCCGCGGAAAGGCAACCGCAAGGGTGGCCTCGGCCAGGCCGTAGACCGGAAAGAAGGCTTCGCGTTTAAACCCATAGGGCTCAAAACGGTCGAGGAAGGCGTCGACGGTGCGGTGATCGATGGGCTCGGCACCGTTGAAAGCCAGGCGTACCGAGGAGAGGTCGACCCCTTCGAGGAGGCGCTCGGGCAACTTCTGCGCGACCACGGCGTAGGCGAAGTTGGGCGCGACGATGAAGGTGGCTGCAAAGCGGGTGATGCCTTTGAGCCAGCTGTCCGGACGGGCGACAAAGCCCGAGGGGCGCATCAGGTAGGGAGCAAAACCGACAAAAAGTCCCAGAAGTGGTCCGCCGATAAGGCCCATATCGTGGTAAAGGGGCAGCCAGGAAAAGGAGCGGTCGGCTGGCGAGAAGTGCCCGGCCAGGGTGCTCGCGCGCAGGTTTGCCACCAGGTTTTTATGCGTGACGATCACGCCCTTGGGTGAGCCGGTGGAGCCGGAGGTGTACTGCAGATACGCGGTCTGGGAGAGGGGGCGGTGCCAGTCTTCTTCAGCGATAGGCTCGCCCGGAGCGTCGTCGTCGAGCAGAGCCGGGCCGTCGAGCAGCGTGGTGGTGCCGAGGCTGGCCAGATCGAGGGCGTCCCAGCGGTCGCGGTGGTCCGCGACAAGCGCACGAGGCTGGCAGTCGGCACAGACCGCCCGGATGCGCTCGTTGAAGCTGCGGGAGAGTTTCAGCTCGGTCAGCGGAGGGAGCGGGACGGCGATGGCCCCCAGGGTCATCGACGCCAGCATGAAGGCCATAAAGACGTCGACATCGTCCAGAGAGAGGATCACGCGCTCGCCATCGGTCACGCCCTGCGCCAGGAGTGCTGCGCGAGCTTGTTCGACCGAGCGCAGCATGCGCGCAAAGCTGATGGGCGAGGCGGTGGGCCCGTCAGTGCTTAAGGTGACGTCGTAAAATGCGGGCTTCTCGGGCGCGGCGCTGGCGCGCCGCCAGAAGATCGCTGCGAGCGACTCGTCGGCGGCGGGGATGGCGTCGAGTACCGCCTGCGGCGTATCGAGGGCTGAGGCCGGGCGAACCCAACAAGGCTCAGAAAGGGGCGTCGGAGCGGTGGATGTGGACATGGCAAACCTCGGCACGGCGGGTTGAAGAACTCAGACGTAGAAGGCACGGGCCTGCTCGACGAAGGCCTGCGCGAGGACGATGTGAGAGGCCGGAAGCAGGAGCGGATCGACCTGCTCAAGCATCGTTTTGAGCTGAGCAGGAGTCAGGTGCTCGCAGAGGCTTGTGCGCCCGACCGGGTAGCCCAGAAGCTCACGGGCGATGACGTCGGCCACGGTGGGATGGGCCAGCTCGCCGCGCTCACGCGCGCTGAGAATGATCGCCAGCAGGTTGAGATGAATGGCCGCATCGAGAGGCTCGGAGGGGGTGCCGGGAGCCGAGGGGCGGTCGCCAAGAAGATCCCGTAGATGCTGGTCCACAGGCCCCTCCCAGGTCTCGGGAAGGAAGGAGGTAAGCGCGTCTTCGAGGGCCTCAGGGGTAAAGCTCTGGCGAGCGCTCAGGATGGGGGAGGGGACCATACCCATGTGGCGGAGCGTTGCATGCACATCGGCCGGGCTAAGCCCGGAGCGAAGGCTCGCAAGCGAGGGGGCCAGTGTGGCGAGCAGGAAACGATCGCTGAGGAAGGTGCCTCGGGCACGCGAGAAGATGACGGCAAAGCCACAGGCATCCAGCCATTCAAAGAGGTGACCCGGTGCGCGCTCGCAGTTCGAAGGCAGGCGCACCTCCAGCAGGGGGCGGGTGCCGGTGCCGGGGAGCGCGCGCTCGTTGGCCTCCAGGGTAAGTCGGGGAAGAGGGCGACGCAGCTGGAAGACCTCGTTATCGGGCAGCGCGGTGGGTGGTGCGCCGCCGTGGATCGCCATGGCGAGAGGTGGTGGTGCTCCGCTTTCGTCGGCGTCGCGGGTTGCGGCGTGGAGCAGCGAGAGCGGGGCGTCCGGGGCACTCGTATCGGCGTCGACACCTTGATAGCGGACGTGGCGAAGGGGCCGTGCGCTTAACTCCTCGAAGAAGGCGTCAGCGTGGGGATCGACGCCGCACTGAAGAGTAAGTTGAAGGGGGGCGCGCAGAGGGAGGCGGCGCACATGAACCCGCTCGGCGACCTGACGCAGGTAGAGAAAGGAGCGAGCTGCCTGAGCCTGCCGCTCCACCAGGGTCTCACCGGCGGCGGCGAGCTCCCGGCGGAAGTCGTCTTCGGTGGGCGGATGCGTGCCGCGATGTGCAGCGTGCACCATCAGATCGAGGCAGCGCGTGTAGATGCGGTGGTAGTCGTCGGGCAGGCCGGCGATGAGTGCGCGCGTTTCTTCGGTCACACGGGCGATGCGGTCGGTCGGCTCCGCCTGCGGGACGTGGGGTTGAAGTTGATCGCTTAGAATCCGCTGGATGAGTGCATCGAGGGCTGCGTCGATGCCATCAAGGGGGAGCACCGCGTCGACGAGACGGTACTCCAGCGCGCGCTTGCCCCAGAGGCGATGGCCCCAGAGCAGAAATCCCAGTCCCCGCTCAAGGCCCATCATCGGGGGCAGACGCTGGGTGCTGCCGAAGGCGGGGGTGTTCAGGTAGTCGGCGATCTCGGTCATGTAAAAGGTGGCGTCGGGGCTGTCGGTGGCCACCCGGAAGTCACAGTTGAGCGAGAACTCCACCCCGCAGCCGTAGCAGGAGCCGGTGACCAGGGCGATGGTGGGCACCGGACAGCGTTTGACGCTGGCGTAGGCGCGACGCAGCAGCGCGGTCATCTCAAAGATGCTCTCGGGGGACTGCACGGCGCTTGCCAACATCAGCTGCGCACCGTTGATAAAGCTGCGGGTCTTGGCGCTTTTGAAGACGAGCGCGCGGGTTGTCTGCGGATCAACGGAAGCCATCAACGCAATGAGCTCTTCGGCGGCGCGGGCGCTGAAGATGTTGACTTCGCTGCCCGGTGTATCCATCCGCACGTGCAGCACGCCACCGTCGTCGAGATGTGTCGAGAAGATTGGCGGGCTCATACGCTCACCACCTGGTCGAGGTAGTCGCAGAGCGAGCCCACGGTGAGGTCGGTGGGGTTGGAAGCGGATTCCACCCAGCGATTTAAGAGCACGGGCTGGCCTACGTAGCCCTCCAGCTCCAGGGTGAGCACGGTGATGGTGAGCGAGTCGAAGCCCAGGTCGAGCAGAAAAGAGTGGTCCTCGCGGATCGTCTCCGGAAGGGGGTTGCTTGCAGCGGCGCGAATTGCCTTTTCTACGGTGGAGAAAGACGCTCTCACGGTACACCTCGTGGGGGAGGATGGGCCTCGAAAGGCTCATCGCGTGGCCGAAGCTGGAAAGTGATGTTAGCGCCACCAGTATCGTGAGGGGGAGGGGTGATTTCAAGTTCTTTTTTTAAATTCTTAACGCTTGGTAAAAGTTAATATGGGTTGCGCTGCGAAGGCAGGCGCCCGACAGGGGTAGTCGGGTAGTTGTCTGACCGAGATGCGTGAGGGTGAACGTTGGTGGTGGGGTTAAGGTGTTGTTTTTTATGGGCTTTGTGTGTCCCTGGTTGCCTGTGGGTGAAAAAAGATTTTCCGAAAGTTGACGCTAAGCTTAAACGTCTCTAGAGTTGGGGCCGATGACGAACCAACTGATTTTTGTGCCAGGTCTGCTGCATTTTTTGCGTCTGCAGTTGACGGCTGGTTTTAGGTTAAGCGTGCTTCGCGTTATGGCGAGGTACGTCTTCGATATGCCATATAATCCTTCAGAAGTGGTGTATGTGCGATGTCTTTACCTCCCCGTCCCGAACTCTCGAGTGTGCAGCAGACCCTGCAGTGGATGACTCGCCCTTACGGGTTTTTAGAGGAGTGCGCCGCGGGGCTCGGTGAGACCTTCGCGCTGGACTTTCGGGGCTACGGCGTCGGGGTGATTTTCAGCAATTCGGAGGCCATTCAGGAGATTCTGGGAGGCGATCCGGAGGTCTTCTGGGCAGGCGCGGGAAATGGGATTCTGAAGCCCTTTCTTGGCGAAAACTCACTGCTTTTGCTGGAGGGAGAGCGTCACCGGCGCGAGCGTAAGCTCTTGATGCCGAGTTTTGGGCGCGGGAGAGTGCAGGCGTATGGAGAGCTGATTCATCGGGTGACCCGCGAGATCTGCAGGAGTTGGGCATTTGATGAGCCCTTCGCGGTGCGCCCCTCGATGCAGAAGGTAGCGTTTCGGCTAATCATTGAGATGGTGTTCGGGCCGGAGCGCACCGAGCGCAGGCGTCGACTCTCGCTGGCGTTCGCGGCGGTGCTGGACGATGAACTCTTTAACCTTGCCCTGCTCAGCCAGCGGGCCGGTGGCGAGGCCGCCGGGCAACGCTGGGCTCAATTTGTGGCGCAGCTCGATGAGCTCTCCGCCCTGATTTATGCCGAGATCGACGAGCGCCGCGCCATGGTCAATCAGGACCGTGGCGACATTCTGGCGGTGCTTCTGGAGGCCCGTGATGAGGAGGGCCAGCCGATGCTTCGCGAAGAGATTCACGACGAGCTGCTCACGCTGATGGCGACCGGGCATGAGTCGACGGCCACGGCCCTGGCATGGGGAATCTACTGGTTACTCAGCTCACCGGAGGTCTACGAGCGAGCACGTCGCGAGATGGTCGCGTTGGGGCCGGAGTGCACGGGGGCGCAGATCGCGAGCAGCGACTATCTGGAAGCGGTGGTCAAAGAAATCTTGAGGCTGACGCCGGTGATTCCGGTGATCGCTCGACAGGTTCAGCGTCAGGTCAGGGTGGGGGGCTTCACGCTGGAGCCGGGGATGGTGGCGATGCCTGCTATCTACCTGGCCCACCGGCGCGCGGAGGTCTTTGAAGAGCCGGAGCGCTTCTGGCCGGAGCGTTTTCTCGACCGCACCTACCGATCCCATCAGTTTTTGCCTTTTGGCGGCGGCGTGCGGCGTTGCATTGGTGCGAGGCTGGCGATGTACGAGATGAAAATCGTGCTGGGAACCCTGCTGCGAAACGTGCACCTGGAACTCGCCGGAGAGCGCGCGCTTCGGCCGGTGAGACGACTTGTGACGATTGCTCCTTCGGGAGGAACGCAGGTCGTGCGACGTCGTGAAGAGGTCATGGCAGGGCCGTGAGCGATCGCTGAAGTTACGCCGATCTGCGGTGTTTTAAGTGTCCTCACTATCGGCTCAAAGCGAAGGTGCGAAATCTCTTGATCGACGGCGACCAACCTGTCACCCTGAGGAGGTAAACCTTTACGAGACAAGTTGTCTGGCTCGCCCTGGCGAGCCTACGAAGCCCGAAGTGACAGGCGCGTTGCGTCTGCGTTTTGATGGCGTTGTTGTCCCTGGCTGCAGGAGGTCGAGATGCGTAGTGTACGTATGAAGACGGCGGTGGGTTCAAGCGTGTTGATGGCTGCGATGGCGTTGAGTGCAACGTCCTGGGCGCATGGGCCGTCGAACGGAGAGCCAGTTTGTCAGTCGATCAGTGCCTCGCTTAGAGCGACGTTTTTCGCGGAGGGCTGTGAGAGCGCGGTGGGGCTTTGTACCGCCGGCGAGCTGACGCAACGCGGGGGCCGAGTGGTCGGCTCAACGTATTATGTGGCCGATGGCATTGGTGGCGGTGTGATCGGTGAGGATAGCGTGGTGTTTCCGCCGGTGGAGCCGGCGACCACCTGGACCTACGCCGGTGTGCTCTCGCTGATCACCCCCTATGGCGAGCTTCAGAGCTCGGATGCGGGCATTCTCGATAACGCGGCCGGTATATTCACCGAGTTGAATCGGGTTCAGGGCGGCACGGGGATCTTTGAAGGGGCCAGCGGTACGTTTTACATCAACGGGACAACGCTGGCCGATGGCAGCGGCTTTGAGGCGGAGATCACCGGCGAGGTCTGTGTGACGAACTGGTGGTCGGCGATGAAGATGCGGCGGGTGTTTTTGCCCTGAGTTGGACGGCGTGTTCGGGATGCGCCGGGAGGCCGATGAGGGGCTTGCTCGCCGCATGACCTAAAGGCAGGACGGATGAGATGTTGCAGCAGGGCTGGCGGGCGCGAAGCGCTCGTCAGCCCCTTTTTATGCGCTCAGCCCTGACGCTCAGGGATAGGGCACGTGGCGAAACGCACGTAGCATCGACATGTGTGGTGCTCGACGGGGCTCGGGCGGGGGATGCACGCGCGTTTTTGGAGGAGGGGGCGCACGTACCGAGAGAAGAAGGGATCAAATCGACCGTGCGGGCTTGAAAGGTGGTCCGGCGAGTTGAAGATTGCGTCCAGTCAGGCGCATCGGGTTCTGTCAGGGCTTTGACGCGCGAGAGGAAGGTCGACGGACTGCAGAACAGGGTGGTGTGAGATGAAAGGGTTTCGCGGGTGGGTTTTGGTACTTGTGGCTTCGGCATGTGCGACGGGCTGTGACGGCGCATCGGGAGAGGGGGAAGGCAGCGTCGGAGGCGAAGCTCCCATGTTACAAGCCGAGGGGGAGGAAGGCAGTCGGGAGCGGGCCGAAGAGGAGGTGCCGATCGCGCCGACTCCAAAGGTGGAGGGGCCAGCCGGAGAACTTGCCGCGCGAGTCTATGAGGCGCATGGCGGGCAGCGATGGCCCCAGGTCGAAGAGCTGGGGTTTCGGTTCGTGGTCAAAAATAAGGGCGAAGAGAGTTTTGCAGCCAGCCATGATTGGAAGGTCTGGGAGGGCGTCGATCGGGTGCGCTGGACCGATGAAAATGGCGGGGAGTGGGACGTCACTGTCAACCTGGATGATGGCGTGGCCCGGGAGGCAAGTCGCGATGGGGAGGCGCTTGAGGGAGAGGCGCTGGAAGTTGCCGGTAAGAGCGCCTACACCCGTTGGATCAACGACGCCTACTGGCTCTTGATGCCGATCAAGGTCTTTGATCCGGGCGTTTCACTGGGCTACGAGGGGCCGGTTGAGCGCGACGGAGAGACATTGGAGGTGCTTGAGTTGAGCTTTGAGGGGGTGGGGTTGACCCCCGGAGATCGTTACCTGGTTCAGGTGGATCCTCAAAGCGACGAAGTTCGGGCCTGGGAGATGCATCTTCAGGGCGATCGTCCGCCGCAGCTTGTTTACTGGGATGACTATCAGGAGCTTGGGCCGCTGCGGCTTCCCGTGACGCGCAACTTTGAGGGCAGTGAGCGCCAGATCATCTTCGACGAGCTACGTGTGAAGTAGCCCGGCACCGCCACACCGGGGCAATTCGCCGCATCGTGCCGTTGCTGCATCCGGTCTAGTGTACTTCTGCAGCGCTGAGGTGGACTCAATGCGGAGGTGAGTGGTGTCCGAGCCAGTTGTGATTGTGGGAGCGGGGATCGGGGGGCTGAGTGCGGCGTTATGTCTCGCGCAACGCCAGTGCCCGGTAGTGGTGGTCGAGCGTTTCGCGGAGGTTCGGGAGGTCGGCGCCGGAATTCTGCTGGGACCGAACGCCTCCCGGGTGCTCTACGGATGTGGACTCGGCGAGGCGTTGGAGCGTGTGAGTGCTCCGATGACGCGAGTGGGCATCGGGGCGGATCGCGGGGAGCGTTTTGTTGAGAAAGAGGTCGAGGAGCAAGCTGACGCGCCCTTTCGTATGGTTCATCGCGCGCAGTTGCACGGCGTGCTCTATGAGGCGGTGATACAGCATCCGCTCGTGGAGGTTGAGCTGGGCCTGCCGGTGCAGGGATTTGAACAAGATCTCGAAGCGCGAGGCGTGCGGGCTCTCGGAAAGGGGCTGACGAGCCGGTGGGGTGTGGCGCTGGTCGGCTGTGATGGTCTTCACTCCGCGGTCCGCACACAGCTCCATCCCGGAGAGGTTGAGCCGGTCTATCACGGCTACACCTGCTGGCGAGGCATCACCTCCACCTTTGAACACGAGGGGTTCTCGCGCGGGATGTTGCTGGAGTTGCAGGGACGAGGGCTGCGCGCGGGAATGGGATATATCGATGAGGAGCGGGTCTACTGGTGGGCTACTGCCAACGCCCCGCAGGGAGAGCACGATGGCGAGGATGTGATTGAGGATCTGCAGCGGCGCTTCCAGGCTTTTCCCGACTACTTTCGAGCGATGATTGCTGCGACACCCCCTGCACAGGTGCTTCGCAACGACATCTTCGATCGTCCTCCGCTAAAGCGCTGGGGCGAAAAGAACGTGACGCTGCTCGGCGATGCAGCGCATCCGATGGCACCCAATCTGGGGCAGGGCGCGTGCTCGGCGATCGAAGATGCCGCGATGCTCGCCGCATGCCTGGGCGAGCTCTGGGAGGATGGCGCAACGCCGCAGCCGGAGGAGGTGGTCGCCTCATCGAGGCGTTATGAGGCCGGTCGACAAAAGCGCACTGCGACGTTGCAGCGCCTCTCCCGTCGTTTCGGCACGATCGGTCAGCTGGAGCATCCACTGGCGGTCTGGATGCGGGAGCAGGCGATGCGGTGGACGCCGCGGGCGATCCTGGATCGGCAACAGGCAGCGATCTGGGATTACCGCGTCGAGATGGATTCGGACCCGCGGTGAGGCGGGCGATCGATCGGCGGATCTGTTTCGGGTTGTCCCGGGGGGGGGAGCAGATCGGGCGCAAAACAAGAGGGTGTCGATGACCGAGGGTCAGTTTTTGGGGTGACCCTCGGTCAGATTCTGGTCCGGCAAAAATGACGGCGTCAGACTTTGGAGAATCCGGCGTCGGCGACCGGATCGAGCTGGGAGCTTGCGACTTCGGGGCCGTCTTCATCGAGCTCGACCATCGGTGTGGGCAGGCTGAGTTCGTTGGCGGAGTAGACCGCTTCGTACTTGATGGCGCTGGCCACATCCGGGGTGACGTGTTCGCAGATAAGGCGCACGGCTCGCTCTACGGTGGTCTTGCCAAGCGAGGTGATCTCGACGGCGCCGGAGTTCACCGAGAGGATGCCGCTGAGGTTTGGATCGGATTCCAGCAGGGCATAGACCTCATCACCAATGGCCTGACGGGCAACTTCGACCAGTCGGTTGAGCACGGTGGTCCAGGCCTGCAACTCTTCGGGGCTGCTGTGACGATCGTCGAGGATGTCCAGTCCCACCGGCAGGTTCCAGAGTCGGTCGATGTATTCTTTGACCCAGTGTCCCCGCAGCACGCGGCCGTGCTGGGGGGCGATGATTTCGACGGCCGGAGTCAGCTCGCGAATCTTGCTCAGGGCATAGCGTACCGCACCCTGGGTGGGCATATAGATCTGGTGGAAGGCGCGCATGCCGGCCCAGTCCGACTCGTCGACGTAAAGGCCTTCGGCGTCTTTGTCCGTGAGGCTGCCAAAGAGATCGCCGGTGAAGAGCACGCGGGTGGTCGGATCGTAGAGCATCATCGCGCCGACGAAGTGGCAGAAGGGGCTGGGGACCGGGCGCACGACATCGCCAGTGGGCAGCTTGATGCCGCGGGGAAAGCGCTCCAGGGCCACGAAGCGCTCGCGAGGCACGTTGTAATACTGGATCAGCCGCCAGGTGTCTTCGGTACAGAGCACGTGCGCGTGGGGGGTGTGTCGCCCCAGAAGCACGCCCACCGAGGAGCCGACGTCGGGGTCCTGGTGGTTGATGAAGATCGAGCTGAGGTTGTTGATCGTCCCGATGACACGTCCGACCTTGGCCTGCACCACGCTAAAGTCTTTGGTGGAGCCCGGGTCGATGATCAGGTTGAAATCCTCCTGCCCCTGCTCGCCGGGGAAGTGGCGCAGGTAGGGGTTGGCATAGAAGATCTCATTGGGGGGGCGCTTGCCGACCCAGTAGGTGTTGGGGGCGATCTCGACGGGCTCGGTCACGAGGTTGGGAGACGGGATGTTCATGGTCGGCTCGGCATGTGGGGGCGCGTAAGCGAAGGATCTCGACGAGGTTTTGGCGGTCGGGGCGGGGCGTTGCTGCTCGAGCCATTGCTCCAATTCTCCGGCAAGCTGGGAGGCGGAGGAGGGGCGCAGGTCGCGCTCGCGGGCCAGGGCGCGATCGAGGATGGTGACAAGTTTCGGGGCGGACGTAGACTGACCGAAGAGCTGAATCGAGCCCAGGGGGTCGTGGGGCTCGCTCATCAGGCGATGAGCCACAGCCAGCGGGGAGCGGCCCGGAAAGGGGAAGCGACCGCTGAGTGCGTAATAGAGCGTTACCGCGGCTGAATAGATGTCGGCGCGGGCATCCACCTCTTCACCACGCCACTGCTCGGGGGGCATATAATAAGGGGTGCCGACGACGGCGTGCTGAGCGGTAAGTTTCTGGGTGGCCTCGGTGTCTTTAACCAGGCCGAAGTCGAGGAGCCGCGCCCGATCGGTGGCGCTTTCGACGATGATGTTGTCGGCTTTGACGTCGCGGTGGAGCATCCCGTTGTGGTGGGCGTGCTCTAGCCCGCGCAAGACGCCGACGATGTAGGGGATGGCGCGCTCCGCCGGCAGCCGTTGTTGGCGGGTGAGGATGTCCTCAAGGCAGACGCCGTCGACGAACTCCATCACCAGGTAGTAGAAGTCCTTGTGCTGATCGGCGGTGATCACCCCGACGATGTTGGGGTGCTTAAGGCGCGTGGCGTGGCGGGCTTCCTGAAAAAATCGGCGAGTAAGCTGGTCATTTCCGACCCACTCGGGATGAAGGATTTTCAGGGCGAAGTCGCGATCAAGGATCTTGTGGTGGGCCAGGTAGACCTGTCCGGCGGCGCCTTCGCCGAGCTTGCGGATGACGTGGTACTGGCCCACGGCGCTGCCGGGGGGGAGGGTGTCGGTCTTCACAGCGTGATGCCTTTTTTGAGGAGGGATTTGGGGAAGGGAAGGAGGAGGGGCGGATCCCCCCCGGGAGGCCGCGACCCTCGGAGGTCGAAGCGAGGCTAGGCAAAGGTTGTGCCAGAGGTGCGTCAAGGTGGGAGAAGAGGAAAAAATGCAGAGGTTTTCCCGTAACATCGGGTAACAAAGAGATTGTAGAAGGCGGAAGTTTGCGCATATTTTGCGTGGTTCGCTGTCGGACGTACAAATTTGCGCCGGTAAGATCGGGTCTGCAATTTTGTCGGCCGGCGCTCGAAGGAGACGCCTTGCTTCGGTCATGTAGATGGCCAACACTAGCGCGGGTGCAGGTCTAAGGTTGGTTGCGGGCAGGGAAGTAACGTGCGGTGACGATGTCGGGATTCGCGCGAGAGCAGAAATGGAAGGCGGAGGAGAGGCCGATGAGGGTTGATGAAGCGAGCGATGGAGCGGGCTTCCGTGCCGGTGCGGTGGTTGCAGTGATGGTGCTGGCGTGGGGGTTCGGTGGAGGGATGGGCTGCGAGCGCGCTCCCGCATCCGAGGAGAAAGCCGAGGCGACCGAAGCCGTGGTGGAGCCGGGCGATGAGGCGGAGGAGGAGCACGATGAAGATCATGCCCACGATGAGGTGCATCTGGGCGCGCATATGTTTGAGATCGGGCGGCGCTACTCGGCGGTCTGGTATGCGGGGGAGGCGGGCAACAAGGCGATGGTCGACTACCAGATCCATGAGATCGAGGAGGTCATCGAAGAACTGCGCGAGGCCAGACCGGTGGAGGAGGGCGTGGACGTGGTCGACTACTTCGAGCGCAGTGTTCTGCCGAGCCTGGAGAGGATCGAGGAGGCGGTTGAGGCCGGTGATACCGCGACTTTCGAGCGGGAGTACGACGCGGTGATCACCCAGTGCAACGCCTGCCACACCGCGACCAAGCACGCGTTTATCGAGATTGGCCGGCCGGCGTTTAACCCCTACGCCAACGTGAAGATGGACGCGAAGTAAGCGGGGGAGGAGTGCCGCGGGCATTCCCGCCACAGGTTGAATGCGGGTGTGGGGCTGCCCTGTGATCGGTCGCCGGCGAGCCTCAGGAGTTTTCAACGGTACGGATCGTCGCGGGGCATCTCGACGTGTACGAAGGCGGCACCGGGGGGCTCGACGAGGTAGGCGATGATCGCGGCGCAATTTTTGCGGGGGCTCGCCTCCGGTGGCGAGGTGTTCACCAGCGGGGAGCTGGCCGCTGCAGCCGATGTAGAACGACGCAAAAAAGCCCGCCAAACTCAAAGTTTGGCGGGCTTTTTAAAGTCGGGGCGAGAGGATTTGAACCTCCGACCCCTTGCTCCCGAAGCAAGTGCGCTACCAGGCTGCGCTACGCCCCGACAAGGCGTTCACCGGCGACTGGCGCCGAGTGAGGACTGTATATAAGGGGGCGTTTGCGGAGTGTCAACCCGTACTCAACGTTCCGGTGAGATTTATCTCGGACGAGCGTGGAGACTCAGGAAAAGACGCAGGGCCCGCAGGTATTCGGTGCGGTTGGCATCGAAGATTGAGTTGTGGTCGCCGTGCTCAAAGATCGCCAGGCGCTTCTGGTAGGAGCGCGACCAGGCGTGCATGCGGCGGGCGTGGCTGACGTCGACAAGGTGATCGCGTAATGCGTGCATGATCAGCAGGGGCTTGCGAAAGGCGGCGAGCTTGGCTTCGTGGTCGAAGTAGCGCTGCGTCTCGCGCTGAACCTCGTCGAAGGTGCTGTCGAGGTCGGAGGGGCTCACGCGCAGGAGGACGCGCTCAAGCACATCGGCGATGCCGCTTTCCAGGACGAGGCCGGCGATCTGCGGGTGGCGATGAGCAAGTTCCAGTGCGTAGATCGAGCCGACGGAGCGACCAAAGGCAAAGAGGCGTTCGGGGGGCTGATCAAGGGCATCGACGACGGCGTCGACGTCGTCGAGCATGTTGATGAGCCCCGGGCTTCCTGTGGAGCCGCCGTAGCCGCGGTACTCAACGAAGAAGCTGTTCAGCCCGAAGCCAGCCAGCAGATCGGCCATCCAGGGGATATAGTCGGCGACGACTTCTCCGTTGCCGTGGAAGTGCACCAGGGTGTGGGCGTCGGGGTCATGCACGTAGCTGGCGCATGCCAGCCTGGTCTCGCCACTGTGCACAAAGGTGATCGTGTCGGGGGTGTCGGCGCGGGGGAAGAAATAACTGCGCGTGATACGGGGGTGGTCAAGGATGGAGGTGCTCATGGAGGGCCTGCAAAAGAGGGGAAACGCCGGTGTGCTCACGGCAACGTAGACGCGATCAGCCGCGTTTCGAGCGTCCGTAGTCGCGCGCCAGACGAAAGCCGGTGCCGACGGAGGTGGAGGTACCCGGTCGCAGCTCGCGTGAGGTCAGTCGGCAGTTCTCGGGGGTGGCAAACCAGAAGCCACCGCGGTGAGGATGGGTGGGGTGATCATCTGTGTCGATGATGTCGGCGCACCAGTCGCGGCTGTTGCCGGCGGCGCCTCGCAGCCCGTAAGGGCTCTCGTCGTCGGGGAAGGCCTCGACGGTGGTCGGGGCCTGCGCGCCGGAGTGGACCATATTGCACCAGGTCGGGTCGAGGAAGTCACCCCAGGGGTAGAAGCGGCCGTCGACGCCTCGGGCGGCTTTCTCCCACTCCGCTTCGGTCGGAAGTCGCCAGGGCTTGAAGGTGCGGGCGCTCTCCCAGGCGGCAAAGGCGCGGGCGCTGTGCCAGCTGACGTTGGTCACCGGCCAGGTGGCGACGTCGGGAGCCAGGGTGTCGTCGATGGCATAGTTGCCCATCGCGTCTTTGAGGTAGATCAAGCCGCCGCTCTGATGAACGGATCCTCCGGGGGCGTGCGTCTGTGCCTCATCGCTTCGACCCTGAGCGATGAGGTCATTGAGAAAGGTGAGGTACTCGCCATGCGTGACGGGATGCCGCCGGATCACAAAGGCGTCGGCCCAGATCACCTCTCGGGGAGGGCTGCTGCTGACGATGGGATCGCCGCCTTGCCAGAAGTAGCCGGCCGGCACGTAGATCTCGTCTTCGCTAAGCTCATCGGTGAAGGGGAGTTCGATGGGGCGAGGGCGATCGGTGCCGGGAGGGATGCCGGTCCAGCGATCCTGGCGCTCGATGACCAGGGGGTAGCGTACCGGCTGGCGGCCGGCGGCGTTGAGCACGACCAGGTAGCTGCCCATGGCCAGCTCGGTACCTATAAGGGGAGTGAAGCCCAGAAAACGTTTGAGGCCGGGAATCAGTCGCCGGTCTTTTTGAACGTAGCGAAAGATCTCCACACGCGCCCCGGGAGGATCGGTGAGCAGGTTAAGCTGCCCGTTGCCCGAGAGGTAGTCGTCGAAGCGCCCGGTGTTGTGGGCTCGGATGAAGATCTCAAGCGAGGTGGCGCGTGTCAGGTCGCGCTCAAGTTCGGCGCGGGCATGATCGTGCTGGTAGATGCCCGCCAGGCGGTCGTGCGCTTCGCCAAGATCGGGGACGTGGACCAGGGCTGACTCCAGATGACGCACGGCCTGGGCGCGCATCGCGCTGGCCTGACGATCAAGAAAGAGCGCTTCTTCTTCGAGCTCCCAGGCAGCGCGTTTCGTGTCGACCGGCGCGGTGTGGCTGAGTTGATCGAGACGCTGGCGCGATTCACGGCGTAGCCGGTCGGCTCGCTCGCGTAGGGCGCTGTGGCGGGGAATGAGTTCATCGGCCTGGGTCACCAGACTCAACGCCTGCTGACGGCGGTTGGCACCGTCGCGCCAGTCGCTGATGATCGTCGCGAGCGCGGCGGCGTCAGGGGGCCGGTGCTCGGGCTCGGGAGACATCGCGCGCAGACAGACGTCGATCAGGGCAGCCGGAGCTCCCTGGGCTTCACCCGGGGAGCGCTCCAGGCCCGCCATAACCTTGAGGATGATCGCCGTGGCGCTGGTTCCCTCAAAGGGAGGGGCGCCGTCGAGAACTTTGAAGAGGATCGCGCCCAGCGAGTAGACGTCCGCCGTCGGGCCGAGGCGGTCATGTTCGCCCCGGGCCTGCTCCGGTGACATAAACGCCGGTGTTCCTACGATGCTGCCCTGGTGGGTCTCGTAGATCGCCTCGATGTTGCGATCGGTCGTGACCTCGCTCTCGGTGTGTCCGAGCTCATGGTGCTCCTCGCTTCGCCCCCGGATCTTCGCCAGACCCCAGTCCAACACCTGCACCTCACCATAGTCGCCGACCATGATGTTGGAGGGTTTTAAGTCGCGGTGGAGGATACCGCGGGAGTGGGCATAGGCGATGGGTTCACAGGCGCGCAAGAAGATGCTGATCAGCGAGCGAAAGGTGCGATCCCAGTCCCGCTCGGCTGTGGGCAGGGCCTGAAACTCGGCGTGACGCTCGGCGATCACCTTCGAGAGGGTGCGCCCGCGCACCTCCCGCATCGCAAAGAAGATGCGGCCATCGGTCAGCCTGCCAAGCTCGTGCACCGGTACAATCCCGGGGTGATCGAGCTGAGAGGTGAGCTGAGCTTCGTCGATAAAGCGCGCCAGCGCGCCCGGATCCTCGACACGTTCAGGGCGAATGACCTTGAGCACCAGACGACGGTTGAGCGTCGGGTCGCGCACCCGATACACCTCCCCGCTGCCCCCGCGGCCAATCAGCCCCAGGTTGATGTAGCGGCCGATCGTCTGACCCACCTCCGGGGTATTATGGGGCGCCACCGCTCCGGGCATCACTCGCCGCTCAAAAGGCTGTGGGGTCGACGGCTGCGCCGGATCGGGAGGCTCGGGAGCGTGGGTAAGCGTGTCGGCTCCCGCGGACAGTTCCGCCGGGTTTTCATCGTGATGGGACATCGTGCAGGTCCACCGCAGTAGTATCAAAGCGTGCATTATGTTGGGTCGACTTCGACCCCTAGCTCGTTCGGGTGAGGAGCGAGTCTAGAGCATCGCCCGCACCCTTGCACGTCCTCTTCTTATCGGTGCGCCTTCTCGAAGGGGGTTTGCGGATCCTCGACCGCAGCCTCCGGGTGTGCAACCTTGCCGCCAGCGTCCCATCGGCTGGCGACGTGGCTTTCACGCAATAAACCGCCGCACCCGCCTGGTGTGGCCCCAGGAGTGATGATGAGTGAGACGATCCGAGTGGAGCGCCATGAGGGCGTGCTGGAGATTATCTTTGATCGCCCCGAGCGCAAAAATGCCCTGACGCTGGCGATGTACACCGAGGCCGCTCGCCATTTGCAGCTGGCCGGCGATGACGACGCCATCCGCTGCGTGATGTTGCGCGGGGAGGGCGGTCACTTCAGCAGCGGAAACGACCTCAAAGATTTTATGAACGATCCGCCGGTCGATGAAGACAGCCCGGTGTTCCGTTTTTTGCTGGCGCTGCGCCGCTGTCCCAAACCGGTGATCGCCGCGGTGGAGGGCTACGCCATCGGTATCGGGACCACGATGCTCCTGCACTGCGACCTGGTCTATGCCGCGACGTCGACGCGATTTCGTCTGCCTTTTGTGGAGCTGGGGCTTGTGCCCGAGGCCGGATCCAGTCTGATTCTGGGGCAGATCGCCGGACACCGCCTGGCCGCAGAGCTCCTTTATCTGGGCGACTTCTTCGATGGCGAGATGGCGCTTCGCTGCGGCATCGTCAACGAACTCGCTAACGATGGCGAGGTTGTGGCCCGGGCTCAAAAGGTCGCGGAGACGTTGGCGTCGAAATCACCCCAGGCGCTTCGCCTGACCAAGTCGCTGCTGCGTCGAGGGGATGAGCAGGAGGTGATTGAGGCGATGCGTGCTGAGGCCGCAATTTTTGCGGCTCGTCTGGGCTCGGAGGATTTTCAGGCGGCCGTCGCCGGATTTCTGGGCAAGAAATAAGCGTGTTGGCGAGCTCGTGATTCAGGATCCTCGCTGCCGTGATGCCTGAATGAAAGAGCCTCGCCCGGGCCGCTTTGCGGCCCGGGCGAGGCCGGGTTTTGAGGTGAGCCGGGGGACATGACTCACATCAGGAGGGCAGACCGCTGATCAGTACTCCTGAGGCGCACCGCTCTCGGAGGGCTCGGTGGTGCCGGGCTGCGTATCAGCCGGAGCGGCCTCGGGCGCGGCCTCATGCAACTTGCGCAGAGACTCGGTGATGTCCTTTTCGAACTCGTTGGTCTTATCACGAATCTCTTCGGCAGCGTCGGCGACGTCTTCCGTGCCGCCAGCGGCCATGCGGTTGGCCTCATCGCGCACCTGATCAAGTCCCTCCTGCACCTGCTGCCAGCCCTCACCATAGTCATTTTCGCCGGTGGGGCCGCCACCGTAAGGTTCGGTGGTCTCTTCGGAGGAAGGCGACTCCATGTCGCTTCCTGCGGGCTTATCGGTGCCCGACTCGGCCGGAGTGGTGCCCTGCTCGGCGGGTGCCGGCTCACCGGGCATCGGCTCGGAGGCCGACTGCTCTTCTTCGGCCGGGCCGCTGCCGTAGGGCTCGTTGGTCGGCTCGTTCTTGTCGGTGTTCATGTCACAGGCGGCCAGCGAGAGACCGCCGGCGAGCATAAGCGCCAGTAGGGCGCGTTGAATCGATGTTGAGCGCATGATGATACCTCGTGGCTCGGGTCTGTTGCGCGGCCCGATCGGTTCGTCGTGCTGCTCGATGCTCGATCCCGGCGAACGCCGCGCGTCTCCTGATAAAGCTAGGCTCGATAGGCGACCCACCAAATCTTCGTTTCGTTTTGAGGGGCTTGTCTGTGCCGATCGATCTTTTAGAATGCCGACCCCCAACGCCTCCCCGACCGCGCGGTACTCTCGCCGGTCGCAGGTGAGGGCCAGTTTTGAGGACAGAGGTAACACCAACCCTTTAGGAGAAGTTGTTATGGCTCAAGAGAAAGAGACGCGGGTCTTTGAGGCCGAGGTCAGCCAGGTGCTTCGGCTGATGATTCACGCGATGTACTCCAATAAGGAGGTCTTTTTAAGGGAGCTGGTCTCCAACGCCTCCGACGCCATCGATAAGCTGCGCTTTGAGGCGCTGGCCGATGCCTCGTTGCGCGCCGACCAGGGCGAGCCGGTCATCACCATCACGATCGATAAAGAGGCGCGCACGCTGACGATCGCCGATAACGGCATCGGCATGAGCCGTGATGAGGTCACGCGCAGCATCGGGACCATCGCCAGCAGCGGCACCCGCGAGTTTCTCGAGCGCTTGAGCGGTGACCAGAAAGCCGACGCCAACCTCATCGGTCAGTTTGGCGTGGGGTTTTACTCCGCCTTCATCGTCGCCGAGCGCGTCGTCCTGACCACTCGCCGTGCCGGCCATCAGGAGGCCGTGCGTTGGGAGTCGCGTGGCGAGGGGGATTACACCCTGGAGGCAGCCGAGAAGGCCGAGGTGGGCACCGAGATCGTGCTGCATCTTCGCGAGGACGAAGATGAGTTTCTGGAGCCGCTGCGCATCGAGACGGTGATCCGGCGCTACTCCGACCATATTTCCTTTCCCATTATGTTGGTGGAGACGCTCGAAGATGGGGCGGATCACGATGGCGCGGAAAAAGATCTCGAAGACACCCGCCAGCTCAACCAGGCCTCGGCCCTGTGGACGCGCTCCAGCGCGGAGATCAGCGAGGAGGACTACACTGAGTTCTACCGCCACGTGGCCCGCGCCTTCGATGAGCCGCTGACCCGGGTGCACACCACCGTGGAGGGGCGGCTCAAATTCACCCTGCTTCTTTTTGTGCCCTCCGCTCGCCCCTTCGATCTGGCGATGGGCGGTCAGGAGCGCAGCGGCGGCGTGAAACTCTACGTCAAACGCGTCTTCATCATGGATGAGGCCGAGGTCTTCTTGCCGCGCTACCTGCGCTTTGTGCGCGGGGTGGTCGACAGCGACGATCTTCCCCTGAATGTCTCCCGCGAACTTCTGCAGGATAACCGCGTGGTGCGCTCGATGCGTCAGACCGCGGTCAAGAAGGTGCTGGAGGCCCTCGAAGAGCTCAGCGCTGACGCCGAGAAGTACGCGACCTTCTGGAAGGCATTTGGCCCGATTCTCAAAGAAGGCGTGATTGAAGATGGGGATCGGCGCGAGCAGGTCGCCTCTCTGCTGCGTTTTGCCTCGACCTCCACCGAAGGTGCCGAGCAGACCTTGAGTCTCGCGCAGTACATCGAGCGGATGCGTCCCGGGCAGGATGCTATTTATTATGTTACGGCCGACAGCTATCAGGCGGCGCTGGCCAGCCCCCACCTTGAGATCTTTAAGGCGCGCGGGGTGGAGGTGCTCGTGCTCACCGACGCGGTGGATGAGTGGCTGGTCAACCACCTGAGTGATTTTGAGGGCAAGGCGCTGCGCTCGGTGGCGCGCGGGGCGCTCGACCTGGAGTCGCTTGGCGAGTCGAGTGAGGAGCAGACGAGCGAGGAGGGTGAGGATAAGGGCGACGCGGCCGAGAGCGAAGAGAGCTCCGAGTCGCAGGAGGCCCCGGCGCCCTGGCTCGGCGAGGTCGGTGAGCTTCTGGGCGAGCGCGTGCGCGAGGTGCGTCTCTCCAAACGACTCACCGATTCACCCTCGTGCCTGGTGCGCGAGGAGTGGGAGATTGGCGAGCGCATGCGGCGGATTCTTGAGCAGGCCGGGGAGTCGGTGCCTTCGAGCGCTCCGATTCTGGAGCTCAATGAGAAGCACCCGCTTGTGGCCCGTCTGGTCTCGGAGTCGGATAGCGAGCGTCGCCGTCGCTTTGCCGAACTTTTGCTCGATCAGGCCCGCCTTGCCGAGGGAGGTCAGCTCGACGCGCCGGCACTTTTTGTGCGGCGCCTCAATGATCTTTTGCTGGAGCTTCTGAGCGAAGATCGGGCTGAAGTCGACTAAGGTCGCCTGGCGAAATCCCCTTGTAGAACAGGGGGATGGGCTTTGTTTCGGGGCGTGGCGGTTTGGAGCAAGGCGGCAGGAGCTCGCCAGGGCTTTGAACTCGCCACGCCCCGTATGCGTTTGGGAAAGGGGCGGCCGAGTGGTATCGGGGCGGGGAGGAGCGGGCGGAGGTTGATGCTGCGCTGCGATTGAAGTTTGGCGCACGGACACCGTCGTAGAGGTAGAACGAGCTCGGGCACGCCCCGGGCGCTTTTGGGGCCCGGAGGGCGTGACGCTCGCTTAACCACCCGTAACGACGGCGTCGTTGGAGGTGGCCCCGGCGCTTTGTTAGGTTGAAACGTGGTGCGAAATCTGACCGGTTTTCGGTGGTTTCGGACGCACGACGTGATGATTTCATCAGGGGTAGACGATGATGTGGAGCAGGATTGCGCGGGTGATGAGCATCGCGGTGATGGCCTCGACGGTGGCGCTGAACGCCGGCGCTCAGGAGACGCCTTCTTCAAATCCGGTGGAGGCCTTGCAACGGGCTAACCGTCTGGCGATGGCCGGGGCCTGGACGCGCTCGGTGCCTCATTACGAGGCGGCGATTCTCAAGGCCGGGCAGACCTTCCCCATCGCCTACTTTAACTTCGCCGAGGTCTTGCGCGCGAAGAAGCAGTGCGAGCGCGCGGTGCTTTTCTACCAGGCCTACCTCGACCGGGGCGATGCGCAGGATGTCATCGAGGAGTCGCGCCAGAACGTGCAGAGCTGTTTGGAGGGCGGTGCCGGGATGGTCTTTGAGGGCGAGGAGCCGCAGCTCTCGGAGGGGGATCCGCGCTGGGTGCGCGTGACGCTGGCCGCGGGGGATGCGGCCCGAGGCCGGATTGAGATCGACGGATTTCCGATGTTCTTCAGTGGCCAGGAGCGCCAGCTCTGGATGCGCTCGGGGCGCTACCAGGTGGGGGCGACCTTCGTGGACCATGAGCCCCTGCAGACCGAGATCGTCATCGGCAGCGCGCCTGAGCAACAGGTCGAGCTTAACGTCGAGCCGATGCTCTTTACCGGCAGCCTGAAGGTGCTGGTGGACAGGCCCGGCGCAAAGGTGCGGGTGGAGCCACGGGAGCTTGATGCTCCGCAGCGCGCCGAGGTGGAAGCCTTCGAGATGGTTGCTCCCTGGGAGGAGTTTCGGGAGCTTCCCACCGGGACCTACTTTGTGGAGGTAACCCTGGAGAACCACCACCGATGGATCCGCAACGTGGAGATTGAGCGGGACCGGCCCTCCGAGATCCATGTGCGTCTGCGGCGCATGCTCCCCGAGGCGATTCGGCCGCGCTGAGATGCACCCTGTATAGAAAGGGGGGCGTTGAGCCTGGTGTCTGCCTCAGTCGTTCTGGCGAGGCCGGCGCACCTCCTCGACGATCTCCTCTGGCGAGGCGGCGCGGCCGGGCACCAGGTAGGAGCCTCCGAACCATTTGCCGAGATCCTCGCTCTTGCAGCGCTCCGAGCAGAAGGGAAAGGCTTTGTTTTGATCGAGAAGCGCGACCTCCGCGCGGCAGATCGGGCAGTGAGGGTGCGTCTTTTTTCCAGTCATGGCGGGGACCTCGTTGGTCGTGGTGCAGGCCTTTTGAGGGCTTAAAATGGGGATGAAACGAAGGTGAGGAGGAGATGTTCGGGGCCGTGATGCAAAAAAGCGACGCGGCGTTGCGAAGTGTGAACTTGAAACCCCGGCCGGTGAGTCTAAACCTTCGGGGCGCTATATAGACGTGACAGCGCAACGCTCCCTTCGGCTCAGGATGTCATCACGTGAACGCTTCCAACCCCTTCAGCACAACTCTGCGCGTTCGAGGTTACGAGCTCGACGTCTTCGGACATGTCAACAACGCTGTCTACCTCAATTATTTTGAGCACTGCCGCTGGGAGGCCTTTGGTCAACTCGGTAGCGATGCGCGCAAAAGCGATGCGCAGATGGTTGTGCGTAAGCTGAGCGTGGAGTACATGGCCGCTGCCTATCTCTTTGATGAGATTGAGGTCACGCTGTGGATCGAGCGCCTGGGACGCACCAGCGCGACCTTCGGGCAGTCGCTTCGGCGAGTCTCCGACGGGCAGGTGCTGGCAAGCGCCGAGTTTGTCATGGTGACCATCGATGCGACGGGTCGCCCGGTGGAGCTT
This sequence comes from Lujinxingia sediminis, assembly GCF_004005565.1. Taxonomy (NCBI): domain Bacteria; class Deltaproteobacteria; order Bradymonadales; family Lujinxingiaceae; genus Lujinxingia; species Lujinxingia sediminis. Next base: position 40,754 of record NZ_SADD01000008.1, read on the forward strand.
CCCGAGTGGTTGCGGGAACAATATCAGGCCTGAGTTTGTAAGGTTGCCCGGCGCTTATTTCCGGATGAGCGTCCCCCCGAACACCGTCACCCAACGACAAGGGGCAGGCTTCGTGTGGAGGCCGCCCGCGTATCACACCCTTTATAAGGAGTACCGACGATGCACACCAAGACCTGGATGATCCTTCTGATTGCTGCGCTTACCCTGGCTGTGGCCTGTGAGAGCGAGATTGATGGCAAGGCCGCCGCTGAAGTGGCCGAGCCCACTGCCGAAGAGGCCGCCCCGGCTCAGGAAGAGGCCGCCCCGGCCGAAGAAGCCAAAGAGGTTCGCGAGCTGGCCTTCAACACCGAGGCTTCCAAGATCGAATGGGTTGGCGCCAAGGTGACCGGCGATCACACCGGTGGATTTCAGAAGTGGGAAGGCGTCGGTCATGTCTCCGGCGATGCGACCCTCGAGAAGGTGGCGTTCACCGTGGACACCACCTCGATCACCTCGGACGACGAGCGCCTGACCGGTCACCTGATGAGCGAAGACTTCTTCGCCGTGGAGAAGTACCCGACGGCGACCTTCGAATCGACCAAGATCGAAGAAGGGGCCGAGGGTGATGCCACCCACACCGTCACCGGCACCATGACCATGCTCGAAGCGACCAAGCAGATCACCTTCCCGGTGACCGTGAAGGTCGAGAACGGCACGATGGTCGTGGACAGCGAGTTCACCATCAAGCGCTTTGATTTCGGCATCGAGTACAAGGGCAAGGCCGACGACCTGATCCGCGACGAAGTGCTGATGAAGCTGCACATGGAGCTTCCGCTGAGCGCTGAGGCGGTTGCCGCCGAGCCGGCCGAAGAAGGCAGCGAAGGCTAAGTTTTGATGGCGAGCGATGCTCGCCGACCGAAGGGGGCAGCGATGCCCCCCGACGAACCACAACACCCCCGGCAACCTGCGGTTGCCGGGGGTGTTGTGGTTTGGGCGTTAGCTGCCATGTGCGCCCGACCTGTGGCGACCCCCGGTCAGACTGAAACGTGCCCCGGCGTCAGCTGATGTCATGCGTTTGTGCGGATGAGCGGGTGTCGTGCGGAGGACCATGGAGCGGTTCAAAACATGACCCACGGTCGACTGCCGGTGCTGAATTTAGCCGCGGTAGGTTTCGTTGAGCAGCGCGTCCATCGAGAGTTCCTGAGGATCGCGGCGCCAGCGGTTCTCCAGGCGCAGCACGCCGCGGGGACAGACCTCCGCGCAGATGCCGCAGCCCACACAGCTGGCGCGTACAAAGTCTTGATTGCGCTGGGCGTAGGCCCGCACATCGATGCCCATCTCGCAGTAAGTCGAGCACATCCCGCAGCTGATGCACATGTTGTCTTTGACGCGGATGCGGTAGCGCCCGAACTTCTGCACCAGCCCTAAAATCGCGGCCATCGGGCAGAAGTAGCGGCACCAGACCCGCGTGCCGCCCACCGGGTAGAGCGCCACGCCGATGATGCCCGAGAGCAGCGTCGCGACCACGAAGCCATAGAGCGAGCGCAGGCTCGCCGCCTGCTCGGAGAAGGCCGGGTAGTTCTCTCCCACGCCCCATGACGCGATCACAAACGCCGTGGTCACCAGCGATAGGAAGAGCGTGATGTGAATCGACCACTTCTCAAAGGCCCAGGCCTTGCTCGACTTATTCGAGAGATGCCGAAAGGGCTCGCCGGCAGTGTTGGCCAGGCCCCCACAGCCGCAGACCCAGGAGCAGTACCAGCGCTTGCCAAAAAAGATCCCCAGCAGCGGCACCATGATCAGCGAGCCCAGCAGGCTGAAGAGGATAAAGGGCAGGGGCATCGCCAGGATGGTCGACGGGTAGAAATACTCCATCTTCAGCGGCCACAAATAGCTGAAGTAGTACTCGGGTTGCTCGAAGATCGTGAGGATCCAGGGCACCGAGAAGGCCAGGGTGGCCTGCACAAAAATCACCACCGAGGTGCGGATCACCTGGTAGCGGTTATGCCGGTATTTATAGATGACGTACGCCCCGCCAATGGCGATCGCCAGGGTGTAGAGCAGCCCGTAGAAGGTCCACTTGCTGGGGAGGTGCAGCGCCCGGGCGATCGGCGTGAAGAGGTCCGGGATGGCCACCCCGGCCAGGGTGCGGCCGCCGTAGTAGAGGATGAAGTAGAAGGCAAAAAGCCCCAGCGTCAAAAGCCAGGCGGTGGGGCCGCGGTGGGTCAGGTCGTGTTTGAGCCAGCCCAGAGATCCTTTCTGTCTCACAGTGTGCGCTCCTCTTCCTGGAACTTCGTAAGGTCGACGCGGCCAAACTCCACGTCGAACTGGGCGCGGTGAAGGTGTTCGCGCACGTAGCTTAAGGGGCGACGCTCGGCGATCCACTGCTGCAAGAGCGTGTGGTCCCAGCGCGAGCCCAGCATGCTAAAGCCCAGCACCCGCGCTTCATCAAAGAGGATGCGCTGGGTGATCGGGCGCGTGGGGTGCTTGCGGTAGAGCGAGCGGGTGCCCGAGGGCACGCCCACACATTGGCCGACGGTGGTGTATTCGATGCCGAAGAACTTCGAGCTGTTGTAGAAGATCGGCGGCGCGTAGTTAACCTCGTCGCCGAGGATGGCGCTGGCCGCGCGCTGGCCCTGAAGTTTGGCCGAGTACCAGATGGTTTCCAGCAGCGGCGTCTCGTCTTCACCGCCGATCTCGGCGCAGTCGCCGGCGGCAAAGACATCCGGCAGGGAGGTGCGGAAGCTGCGATCCACGCGGATGCCTCGCCCCAGCACCGGCACCGTCTTGACCTCGCGCAACCAGTCGACGTTGGGCACCACCCCGATCGCCACGCCGAGCATCTGCGCCGGCAGGTGGCGACCATCGCTCAATCGCACCCCGCTGACGCGTCCGGCCTCATCGCTTTCGATGCCCTTGAGCTCCCGGTCGATGATGAGCTCGATGCCGTGGCGGCGAATCTCTGCGCCGATGAGCTCTCCCTCCTCGGCCGCAAGCGCGGCCGGCCAGAAGTAGGGCTCCCGCACCACAAAGCTCACCTTAAGACCGTGGTGAATAAAGCTCTCGGCGAGCTCCACGCCGATGAGGCCGCCACCGAGCACGACGGCCTCGGTGGTGGACCAGGTCAGCCGCTCGCAGTGGTCGAGATCCTGCATCGAGACAAAGTTGACCAGCCCGTCTTTGACCTCATCAAGCCCTTCAAAGGGCACCATGCGGGGGCGAGCGCCCACCGCCAGCAGGAGCCGGTCGTAGCTGAGGGTGGTGCCGGCATCCAGCGTGATGGCGTGGGCATCGGCGTCGATATCGACCACCCGGTTATGCAGGAGCTCGATCTTCTGGCGGCGGTACATCTCGCGCTCATAGGGCTCGAGATCGCGGCGTTGCATCCGCTCCATGTAGGCGTACATCAGGGCGGTGCGCGAAAAGAAGTAGGGGTGCTCTTCGCTGATGAGGGTGATGCGCGCTCGCGAGGGGTCCAGGCGTCGGCGAATGGCCAGCGCCGCTTCGGTGCCGGCGACGCCATTACCCACGATGACAACATGCATAGGAAGGCTCAGCGGTGGAGAGTTCGGGGGGAGATACAGGAGACACGGTCCAACGAAACCACCCGGTGCAGGTGCCGGGAGCGCCGGGCCGGGGCGGCCGACTAGCCTAACAAGAAGGAGGCAGCGCTCCTATTCCCCCCCGGGTCTTTTCTGCCCCCAGGCGGCAGCCCGGGCGATGCGGTTCAGGACGGTCGCGCGCCTGCTGATCAAGGTGCCCGGCAGGTGAAGGCGTGTTGCTCAGGTGCTGATCGAGGTGCTTCGCAGCTGAAGGGGTGTTGCTCAGGTGCTGATCGAGGTGCTTCGCAGCTGAAGGAGTGTTGCTCAGGTGCTGATCGAGGTGCTTCGCAGCTGAAGGAGTGCTTCTCAGGTGCTGATCGAGGTGCTTCGCAAATGAAGAAGGGACGATCAGCAGGTGATCAGGTGTATTTCAATCGGGAAGTAGGGCGAAGAGCAGGAGAGCAGGTGTATTTCAATCGGGAAGTAGGACGATCAGCAGGTGATCAGGTGTATTTCAATCGGGAAGTAGGGCGATCAGCAGGTGATCAGGTGTATTTCAATCGGGAAGTAGGGCGAGCGGCAGGTGATCAGGGGTATTTCAAACTGAACTACGCTCGATCAGGCGCATGGTGGCTTGCTCTGACGTGATCCTGGCTCGAAGGAGGGATATGTCGGATGCCAGGCGTGGTGCGAACGTCTCGGCCCGAAATCAGGACTGGCGTAATAGCCGCGCCTCGTGTAGACCGCCCGGTGAGCGGCCCGCGACCTCGTCTGGAGGTGGGAGGCGACGCTTTCATTCCATCCTACGCTTTGAAAATTCGGGGCGGTCGTGCGCGAGGTACAGGGTTTCAACCCTGTGCCATCGCGTCGTTGATCCACGCGCATGTTTGATGCTCGAAAGCCGAACCGGAATATCCGGATTGGCGCGCGCCTGGCGCCGGGGCCCTGGAGCCCTGGTCGCACCTCCCGAAAGAGCGGAAATGTAGGGATGGGGGTGTGAATTGTGCCGTTTCGGTAAAATTTGCGCGGGTCTGTAAAAAGTAGTTGATTCGCGTTGCCTGGCTCGTTAGGGATGCGCCCCGCCCCCGGCGGCGCGTTTGCGGGCCGGGGTTGCTGAGTGAAAAAGCCCTGCTTTGCCGAAAGTTCGGAGAGCGGGGTTGCTTATTTAGATTTCGTTACAAACCTTCGGGCGCTTTGATGCCCGGTCGTAGTTCTCAATCATTGGGAGACACACATGAATGGAAGTAGGAAGTCTGTAGTCACCATGGCAGCCGCGCTCGGCGCAACCGCGCTGCTTGCCCCGCTCAACGCCTCTGCGCAGGGTTTCGAACTCCAGCAGTTCAACCCGATGCCCAACCCCTCGGGCAACCTGTTCAGCACCTCGTCGGCCGATGTCGGTCAGCATCTGGACTGGTCGGCGGTCGCTATTTTTAACTACAGCAACGATCCCCTGGTGCTGCGCAACAGCGATGGCGATCGGCTCGACAGCGTGGTCTCCGACCACGCGACGACGCATCTTTTGGTTTCGCTGGCTCTGCTCGATCGTTTTGAGCTGGGCCTGGACCTTCCCTTTGTGGTCTGGCAGCGGGGCAGCGGCATTCCCGGTGGGGAGCAGGCCCCGGGCGAGGGTGGTTTCGGAGTGGGAGACATCCGGGTGGTGCCCAAGGTGCAGATCTTCTCCACCCGGGAGAGCGCCGAGGATAACGGGGTGGCGCTTGCCGCTCTGGCCGATGTGTTCATTCCCACCGGCAATGAAGAGAGCCTGCAGGGTGGCGACTTCCGCGTGGGCCCGCGTCTGGCGTTTGACGCCATCGTGGGCGGCCCGCGCATCGCGGCCAACGTGGGCTATCTCTACCGCCCGGGAACCTCGTACGAGAACCTGACGATCGACGACACCCTGGGCTGGAACCTGGGTGTGGAGGTGCCGATCATCGAGGGTCTTCGCGCCACGGCCGAAGCGTACGGAAAGATCACGCCCCTGGCCGACGCCATCGTCGCCGAAGACTCGCCCACCGAGCTTGTGGGTGGGGCGAAGTATCAGATTGGCAACGTCTTGATGCTGGCCGGTGCGGGCGTTGGTCTTATCAGCGGTTACGGCACTCCGGACTGGCGCGCGTTCGCCGGTGTGGGTTGGGCGCCGGCGCTGAGCAGCCCGGCCCCTGAGCCTGAGCCGACTCCCGAGCCTGAGCCTCAGCCCGAGCCCGAGCCCGAGCCCGAGCCCGAGTGCCGCGCGGCCAGCGTGGAGCTTGATTGCCCGGATGTTCCGGCGGCGAGCTGCGAAGAAGGTCAGCTGACCTCGTATGTGGCGGCCTGCGAAGAGGGCGCCTGCGCCTACCGCGAGGCGACCACCACCTGTGGTGAAGGCACCGTCTGCGGCACCGACGCCGAAGGCCAGGCGGCCTGTGTGGCCAAGGCCGAGTGCGAAGTCGATGGCGACTGCACCAACGCCCCCTCGCCGACCTGCGAAGACAACACCCTGACCACCTACGCCGGGATGTGCGCCGAGGGCAGCTGTGAGTACGCCCCCGGCACCACCACCTGCGAAGAAGGCTTTGAATGTGGCCTGACCCGTGGCGTGCCGGCCTGCGTCCAGAAGACCGAGCTGGTCAAGATTGACGAAGAGACCAAGCGCATCGAGATCAGCGAGATCGTGTACTTCGCCACCGGCTCCGACGAGATCGCTGAGCGCTCCTTTGAGCTGCTCAACCAGGTCGCGCAGGTGCTGGAGAACAACCCGCAGGTCAAGGCGGTGCGTATCGAAGGCCACACCGATAATGTCGGTCGCGCTAATAACAACCTGCGCCTCTCGCAGCAGCGTGCCGCCTCGGTGCGTGAGTACCTGATCGGTCGCGGCATCGACGCTGAGCGTCTGCGCGCCGAGGGCTTCGGTCAGGAGCGCCCGATCGCCGATAACAGCACCGACACCGGCCGTGCCCGTAACCGCCGCGTCGAGTTCCATATCGCCGACGACGAGTAATTTCTCTGCCGCGCATCGCTCCGCCCCCCTGTGGGCCGGGGAGAGATGCGCGGCGTATGCAGTTTGTTTTCTTACATGAAGTCGAGGTTTTTTATGAAAGTTCAATCGCGTGTCGCGGCTCTCGGAGCCGCGCTGGCAACGACTACGCTCTTTGCCGCTCCGGCGCTGGCAAGCGCGCCGCTGCTGGAGTGTCCGGGCGGGGGCTACGGCACCAGCCTGATCAGTTCGGTCCAGGGTGGCCTGGATGATGGATCGGCGCCTATCTCGATTGCCGGGGTCTTCCCCAACGGCATGGATGTGCTCGATACGCGCTTCACCAACGCCTGGGTGAACATCAACGGCACGATCACCTTTAAAGATCCGTTGGCAACGTACACGCCTGATGCCATCCCCGGGCTCTCGCAGCCGACGATCGCGCCCTATTTTGCGGACGTCGATTTCCGCCCTCGTCTTTTTCAGTCGCGTCAGGGTGATATGACCTTCTGCGAGGACCCGGTCAATAACCGGGTGCTCGTCACGTGGAAGGATGTCGGTTACTTCAACAAGAAAACCAACAAGCTCAACAGTTTTCAGGTGGTGTTGAAAAACACCGAAGGGGAGTGTGCGGACGCGGAGACCTTCGATGTGGAGTTCCGCTACAACCGTCTGGAATGGACCACTGGCGACGAGAGCGGTGGTTCCAACGGTGAGGGCGGCACGCCGGCGGTGGCGGGCATTGATGCCGGCGATGAACTCTCCGCAGAGAAGCTCCCGGGCAGTGGCACCGCCGCTGTGCTGGATCTGGTGAACCAAACGAACACCGGTACCCCGGGGGTCTTTGAGTTCCGCGTGGCCGGCTGGACGATGCCTGAGTGTGGTGATGGCAACGTCGATCTCTGCGAAGAGTGCGACGGCAGCGCGGGATGCACGCCGATCTGTACCGTGAGCGTGTGCGGCGACGGCTTTGTGGAGCCGGGCGTCGAGCAGTGCGACGGCGAAGCCTTCGCCGGCGGCGCGGCGAGCTGCCCGGCCGGCTACACGGGCACGCCCCTGTGCAACAACGATCCGAACAACGCGCTGGCCGATGGTACCTGCACGGTTGACGCGGTGCCGGCGGGCTGCGTGGATGTGGACGAGTGCGCCGAGACGACCGGCATCTGTGGTGACGCCTCCTGCGTGAACACCGATGGCGGCTACAGCTGCGTGTGCGATGCGGGCTACGAGTTTAACGGCTCCACCTGCGTGGACGTGGATGAGTGCACCGAGACGCCTGGCGTCTGTGGCGCGGGCACCTGCTCCAACACCGGCGGTGACTACAGCTGCGCCTGTGACGCGGGCTACGAATTCGACGGCACCACCTGCGTGAACGTGGACGAGTGCAGCGCGAGCGCTGGCGTTTGTGGCGAAGGCACCTGCACCGACACCGACGGCGCTTACACCTGCACCTGTGATGCGGGCTACGAGTTTAACGGCTCCACCTGCGTGGACGTCAACGAGTGCACCGAGACGCCGGGCATCTGTGGCGCGGGCACCTGCTCCAACACCGGCGGTGACTACAGCTGCGCCTGTGACGCGGGCTACGAATTCGACGGCACCACCTGCGTGAACGTCGATGAGTGCGCCGGGAACGCCGGCGTCTGTGGCTCGGGCACCTGCACCGACACCGATGGCTCTTATAGCTGCGCCTGTGAAGCGGGCTACGAGTTCAACGGCACCACCTGCCAGGACGTCAACGAGTGCACCGAGACGCCGGGCATCTGTGGCGAGGGGCGCTGCATTAACACCGGCGGATCCTACAGCTGCAACTGCACGGGCGGCTACGAGTTCGTCAACGGCACCTGCGAAGATGTTGACGAGTGCGCTGAGACCCCGGGTATCTGTGGCGAAGGCACCTGCACCGACACCGACGGCGCGTACAGCTGCACCTGCCCGGCGGGCTACGAGTTTAACGGCACGACCTGCGTGGACGTGGATGAGTGCGCCGACACGACCACCTGTGGCGCGGGCACCTGCACCAACACCGACGGTGGCTACAGCTGCGGTTGCCCGGAAGGCTACGTGTCCAACAACGGCACCTGCGAGAACGTGGATGAGTGCACCGAGAACGCTGGCGTCTGTGGCGCGGGCACCTGCTCCGACACCGATGGCGCGTACGAGTGCGCCTGTGAAGAGGGCTACGAGTTCGCCAACGGCACCTGCGAGAACGTGGATGAGTGCGCGCAGAGCACCGACACCTGCTCGGAGAACGCCACCTGCACCGACACCGACGGCGCGTACGAGTGCGGCTGCGAGCCCGGGTATGCCGGCAATGGTGAGGTCTGCACCGTGGTCGTGACCATTATCAGCCCCGACACCAGCTTCCCGGTGAACAACCCCACGCCGACCTTCGAAGGGACCGGCGAGCCGGGTGCAGTTGTGGAGCTGAGCGTGGACGGCGAAGTCGTGGGTACCGCGACCGTGGACCCCGATGGTGAGTGGACGATCGTTCTGGACGAGCCGCTGGAAGACGGTGAGTACAGCGTTGTGGTTGGCGATGGCAGCAGCACCGACGAGGTGACGCTGGTGATCGACACCCTGGCGCCGGAACTCGAAGTCACGCTGCCCGAGCAGGATGTGCGCTACTCCAACTCGCCGGACGCGATCGAAGGCCAGGCCGAGCCGGGCAACCAGATCGATATCGTCATCAACGGTGAGCACGTGGGTACGACCACCGCCGACGAAAATGGCGAGTTTGAGTTTGAACTCGACGAAGCGCTGGAAGATGGCGTGTACGAAGTGATCGTCAGCGCCACCGACGACGCCGGTAACACCACCGACGAGATCGTGGACTTCTCGGTCGACGGCAGCGCTGAGCTGCAGATCGAGACCCCCGAAGACGAAAGCACCGTGCGCACCTCCACGCCCACCATCAGCGGTACGGCGGAGCCGGGCACCATCGTTGTGGTGCTGATCGACGGTGAAGAAGTCGCCCAGGTTGAAGCCGACGAAGAGGGTGAGTGGACCTACACCCTGGAAGAGGCGCTGGAAGACGGCGAGTACGACGTGGTCGTTCAGGCCGATTCGCCCTCGGGCACCCGTCAGGATCAGGTGGAGATCACGGTCGACACCACCACCACCGACGTCACGATCGAGAAGCCCGGCACCGATGTCCCCACCTCGGAGGCGACTCCGGAGTTCAGCGGTACCGCAGCCCCCGGCGCCACCGTCACCATCATCATCGATGGTGAAGAGGTTGCCGAGGTCGAAGCCGACCCCAACGGTCAGTGGAGCTACGTGCCCGAAGACGACCTGAGCGAAGGCGAGCACACCGTGACGGTGATTGCTGAAGACGAGGGCATTGAGACCGAAGCGACGGTGGACTTTGAAGTCGACCTGACCCCGCCCACCCTGGAGGTGACTTCTCCCAGGGGCGGCAGCGAGTGGTTCGGTGAGCCGGTAGTCGTCGAAGGTGAGGCCGAGCCCGGTAGCGTGATCGTGATCGAAGTCGACGGCGAAGTCGTCGAGACGATCGAGGTGGGCGAAGACGGCCAGTGGTCGACGACGCTGCCCGGCGATGTGACCGAAGGTGAGCACGTGGTCACCGTCCGCGCCGAAGATCCGGCCGGCAATACCACCGAAGAGCAGCGCACGTTCAACGTGACCTATGGCGAGTTGGCCGGTGGTAGCGTGCTGGCGGGCTGCGCCTCGGCGCCGGGCACCGGTGGCAACGGCCTGTGGCTGGTGCTGGCCGCGCTGGGTCTGGTGATTGGCCGGCGTCGCCGCCGCTAATCCCCGCTAAGCGTTAGTCCCTCAACGGCCCCCTTCATAGTGGAGGGGGCCGTTGTGCTCTGGCCCTGCGCGTTTCCGATTCGGGGAGATGGTCGTGGGAATTGACAGTCCAGAGAGTGCAGGCATAGTATGCGCCGCATTGGCCGCGTATTCTGCGACGTAGGGGCGAGCCTCGAAGTTCAGAGCGCCCGCCCAACGCGACCAAGGTTGCGGCAAGCTCGGTTCCGGAGCGAGCCCTGATGGCAGGGCGTGAACCGGTTTTCCTGATGTGAATTCGAATGAAGGAGAGATTCATGAAGCGTGGAATTCAATTGTTGATCGTCGCCCTGGCGAGCGCCGGACTGGTCTTCTCGGGTTGTGATAAGCCGGCCGAAGAGCCTGCCACCACCGAAGAAGCCGCCCCTGAAGAGCCCACCGAAGAGGAAGCGGCTCCGGAAGAGGAGGTTGTTGAGGAAGAAGAGGCGGCCGAAGTCAACGAAGACATGTACGTCAACGCCGCGTTTGAAGTGACCTGCGTCAACGCGCAGATCGAAGACCCGGCGCGCGCCACCGAGATCAAAAACGAGATCTACCCGCGCTACGGCTTCACCGAAGAGAGCTTCAACGCGGCCCAGGAGCAGATGGCTGAGCGCGAGAGCGTGAAGATGGCCATTGAGACTCGCATGGAGAAGTGCACCGCTGAGCTGGCCGAGTCGCTGGCCGAAGCCGGTGCCGCCGAAGGCGAAGAAGCTGCTGCTGAGGAAGCTCCCGCCGAAGAGGGCTCCGCCGCCAAGAAGGCGCCGGCCAAGCCTCGCCCCGCCAAGACCGGTTCGATGAACGGTAACTTCGGTGGTGGCGGCTTCGAAGGTGCCTCCATCCGCATGATGGTTCGCCCGGACTTCAAAGTTAACGGTCAGGTTCGCGGTAACCGTGAAGGCGCCGCCTTCGCCATTCCCTTCAACGGCGAAGTCTCCACCGATGGCACGATCTCGGCCACCGGTGAGCGCGACGGTAACACCGTCAGCGTCAGCGGTAAGCTGACCTCGGCCGGCGCCGCCGGTAAGATCGAGGGCTCGGTGCACCAGCGTGACTACAGCGTGAACTACAACGCCAACTGAGTTTCGTAGCGAGCGTGTGTGAAGCGCGCTCGCTCCTCAGCAGGTGTAGGAGTAGTGAGAAAGGCCGAGGGAAACCCCCTCGGCCTTTTGTGCTCTGGTCGCTCGTTACAACGCCGTGAGGCAACGTTGACACCATGTCTGCTGCATGGAGAGCACTCTGAGCTGTGTTGCTAAAGCATCGCCTGTGGTTTGCGCTTTGCGGGGGCCGCTCTCACGATCGCATCCAAAGGCGTCAACATGGCCTCAGGGCGCTATAAGCCATGTGCGCCAAGTTGTCGCCACCTTAACAATGGGTTATGGTGGCCCGGCCTTGCGAAGGTATGACACGACCCAACGACGCTGCCCCGGGGAGCGAAGACGGTCACGACAGGAGGCCACAAGGTATGCGCTTTTGCACCACTTGCGGGCGAAATTTCGAAGAAGCCATCGACGTGTGTCCCCATGACGGGACGCCTCTTTTTGGCATGGCTGGCGATGAGCCGGAGGCAGCACCCGAGCCCGAGAGCGGAGCCGGCATGCCGATGGGGGCGACCGAGAGCATGGAGAGCGCGGAGCCCTCGCTGACCTCGATGGACGCTTCGGTCGATCTCTTCGGGGATGCCGATGCCTCGTCGCAGGCGGCCGTGGAGTTGACGCCGGCACCCGGGCAGCCGCCCGAGGCGCAGGACGAGGCCGACGCGCTCGATGCGGACGACGATCTGGCACTGGCCGATGCTCCCGATGAGCCTGAAGACAACCTGGAGCCGGAGCCTGCCGAAGAGGTGGTCGCAGAGAGTGCCCCGGCCGCGGTCGAAGATGAGCTCTTCGGCGATGCGGATGATGAGGAGCCGGAGGTAGCTGCGGCGCTGGCACTTGATGAGGCGGCGCTCTTTGGCGACGAGGAACCGGCAGCGGAACCGGCAGCGGTGGCGCCCTCGCCGGAGGTCGCTGAGCCGAAGTTGGAGCCGCGTCGTGCGCCTGTACCTACGCCCGCGCCGGTGGCCGAGCCTGCCAGGAAAGAGGGTGGCTCGAAGATCGGGATTGTGCTGGTGCTTATCATCGTGCTCGGACTTGCCGGCGGCGCGGCCTGGTACTTCACCGTGGGCCCCGGTGCTGCGGTGCCAGCTTCCGGTGCGACGCAGGTTGCGCCCGAAGCGCCGGCGGCTGAGGAGCCACCGGCGGCCATCGGAGAGCCAGGCGTTGAGGACACTCCTGCGCCTTCGGAGAGCGACGAGGCTGGCGAGCCGGGCGTGGAGGCACCGACGGATTCGATCCCCGGTGATGCGCCGTTAGACGAAGAGTCCGCGGGTGAAGACGGAGCTGAAGCTCAGGTCGAGGCTACGGCCGAAGAGCCCGCTGAGGTTGAACAGGCCCCGGAGCCGGCCGCACGGCCGGAGCCTAAACCTGAACCGAAGCCCGAAGTGCGTCAGCGCCCGCGCCCCGTGAAGACGGTCGAGCGCCCGGCTCCCGCGCCGGAGCCCGAGCCTCAGCCTGAGCCCGAGATTGTCGCTGAGCCCGAACCCGAAGCCACGCCGGAGCCGGAGCCTTCGCGCACCATCGAGATTGTGCAGCCCAAACCTGAGCCCGCTGAAGAAGAAGCGGCCGCCGAAGGTGAGGGTGAGGAGCTGTCCGCAGAAGAGCAGCTCAAACTCGAGCTGGAGCGTATGCGTCAGTAAGAGCACTGTCCTGTATACGGAATAAGAAACGCCCCCGACGTGACCGTCGGGGGCGTTTCTTTTTGAAGGTATGACAGCCGGTGCTGCGTCGATCATTTTGCCGTGCGGTCCGTTGGCGAGGTCTTCAGTGCGTCACTCTCAAGTGCGGCAGGGCGCTGATCCCAGTCGGGACGTGAGGCTCTCAGCGCGATCCAGTCCATCAGCAGGAGCGCTTTCTGGAAGGCCTGGGGCATCAGCGCTGTGAAGTAGAGCCGGTAGGCCAGCCAGGCGGCGCGCCCCTCAAAGGCACGTCCCAAAAGGTCGAGGGCGGCGTTGGCACGTCCCAGCGTCACAAAGTCGCCGCGATCCTCATACACAAAAGGTCGGCGCGCGCGGCCTACGAGGTCGGCGAGCAGGTTCTGAGCGGCCTGGCGTCCAGCCTGCATGGCCACCTGAGCGTTGCGCGGTGATGTCCCGGGTACGGCGGCGGCATCGCCTACCGCGTAGATGCGTCGATGACCTTCAACCTGCAAGGTGGCCTCGACCTTCAGCCGCCCCAGCGCATCGACCGGCAATCCGGCCTCGGCCACCCAGGTATGGCCGCGTCGGCCGGCCAGATGAAAGACGTGAGCAGCATCGATCGCGGTGCCATCGTCCAGGCGAAGTCCCTCATCGCCCCACGCGACGACCTGCCTCCCGGTGTGCAGCCTTACGCCGAGGTGTTCGAGATAGCGCGTGGCGATCGTGCTCATCTCATCGGAATGATCGGCAAGGACCCGATCGCGCGTCTCAATCAAGGAGATCTCCACGGGGCGATCGAGCTCAGGGTTGCGGGCACGCACGTCTTCAATGGCGCTGGCGAGCTCTGCGCACCATTCCACCCCGTCGGTGCTTGCGCCCACGACTGCAAAGCGCCAGGGACTCTGATCGCCAAACTCGAAGAGCCCGGCCAGGCGGTCGCGGATCTCGACGGCGCGGCGGACCGAGTCGGGTGTGAGCGCGCGATCGGCCCCCTCAAAGGCCTGCTCATCACGAGCGGTGCCCGGCGCCAGGATCACATAGTCGAAGTCGACCTCGCCGCGGTCGGTGATTAGCACGCGGCGCGCCAGGTCGATGCGTTCGACCCGGGCCACCAGCACCTCGGTGCTCGCGTCGAAGGCCTCGTCGAGCGGAGTGGTAATATGCCCCGGATCGAGCTCATCGCTGGCCACGTTGTAGAGCAGGGGGCTGAAGACAAACGAACTCTGATCGCTGATCAGGGTGAGTTTTACGCGGCTGCGGCTTAGCAGCGCATCTTCCAGGGTGCGGGCGGCGTGGTAGCCGGCGAAACCGCTCCCGAGAACAACGATCTTACGCATGGACGCTCCAGTCCGATGTGGCGTGGTTAAAACCCGGTAGGTCGCCGCCGCGCCGGCGTTTTGCAGGCGCGGCGCGAAGGGGCCGACAGTGAACCCTGTTCGTGTGCGGGGTGCAAGTCCGATCGCCGCCGTGCGGCGGCCGGTCAAAGCGAGGATCGCCAGTGACGACGCGCTCCCGGCGCTCATTGATCGATAAACGATCGCTGCAGATGTTGAAAAAGTGCTTCTAAATCAACATGTTATCGCAAGACTTCAGGGCCTCAATAAAGACTTGAAAGGTGGCCCCCTAAGGTCTTGAAATGTAAAGGGTTCGCCTCGTGCTCCTTTCTATATATAGTGGTGGGTGTGGGTAGGTGGCACAAGATGTTGGGGCGAAAGGATGTTAAGGCGTTTGACAGCGGGATCTCGGTTGGTACATTCGTCAGCCGCTTCGGTACGCCGAAGCGGCTTGCGCCAGGGGCCTGCGGGGAAAACGAAATAAAGCGAAATCATGAGGCCTGCTGGTCACGCATAGCGCTGTTGTTATGTTCAGATTATTGGGGCGAAAGAGACCCACCATCGTTGGAGAGAGGGAGTAATGACCACGTCGATCGAGCCGAGCCTGAGCGAGACGCCCGCCACCAAGAAGCAAAGCGCCAAAAAGGTGCGAGAGTTTAAGGCGAGTGGCAAAGGCCTGAAATTTAAGCGCGTCTTCACCCGGGACGGTGTCCATCCTTACGATGAGGTCGAGTGGGAGATGCGCACCGCCTCGATCGGCAGTGAGACCGGCAAGCTTGTCTTCGAACAACGCGATGTGGAGGTGCCGGTGAACTGGTCGCAGATGGCGACCAACGTGGTGGTCTCCAAGTACTTCCGGGGGCGGCTGGGCACCGATCAGCGCGAGACGAGCATCCGCCAGCTCATCGACCGCGTGGCCAACACCATCACCGACTGGGGCATCAAAGATGGCTATTTTGCCAGCCCCGACGACGCCGAGATCTTCCGCGCCGAGCTCACCTTCCTGGTACTGCACCAGAAGATGGCGTTTAACAGCCCGGTCTGGTTCAACGTTGGCGTGGAAGAGCGTCCGCAGGCCTCGGCGTGCTTTATCAACTCGGTGAGCGACCAGATGGAGTCGATCCTCGAGTTGGCCAAGACCGAGGGTATGCTCTTTAAGTGGGGCAGCGGCACCGGCTCCAACCTCTCGCCGATTCGTTCCAGCCGTGAGCAGCTTCGTGGCGGCGGCACCGCCAGCGGTCCGGTCAGCTTTATGAAAGGCTATGACGCGTTTGCCGGCGTGATTAAGTCCGGCGGCAAGACCCGTCGTGCGGCCAAGATGGTGATGCTCGATGTCGATCATCCCGACATCCAGGAGTTTGTGTCCTGCAAGGCCGATGAGGAGAAGAAGGCCTGGGCCTTGATCGAGGCCGGATACGACGGTGGCTTCAACGTGCCGGGCGGGGCCTACGACTCGATCTTCTTCCAGAACGCCAACCACTCGGTGCGTGTCAGCGATGCCTTTATGAAGGCGGTCGAAGACGACGCGATGTGGCAGACCCACGCGGTGGTCGACGACCGGGTGGTCGATGAGTTTCCGGCCCGCGAGCTGATGCAGAGTATCGCCGACGCGGCCTGGATCTGCGGCGACCCGGGGATGCAGTACGACACCACGATCAACGACTGGCATACCTGCCCGAACACCGACCGCATCTACGGCTCGAACCCCTGCTCGGAGTACATGTTCCTCAACGACTCCGCCTGCAACCTGGCCAGCCTCAACCTGATGACTTACCGCGATGAGGCCGGTGAGTTCGATGTGGAGAGCTTTAAAGCGGCTGTCGATCTGACGATCACCGCCCAGGAGATCTTAGTCGATAACGCTGGCTACCCCACTCCGGCCATCGAGAAGAACAGTCACGCCTTCCGCCCGCTGGGTCTGGGCTATGCGAACGTCGGCGCCCTTCTGATGGCTCGCGGTCTTCCCTACGACTCGCCCGAGGGTCGCGCCTACGCCGGTGCGATCACCGCGCTGATGTGCGGACAGGCGTACACGCAGTCGGCGAAGATTGCCCAGACCACCGGGCCCTTTGAAGGCTACCCGATCAACGAAGAGCCGATGCTCGGCGTGATCGGCAAGCACCGCGCCGCCGTCGAGAACATCGCCGATGAGTGGTCGGCGATGAGCGACACCGATCTGCTCAAGGCGGCTCGGCAGAGCTGGGATGAGGCGCTTCAGGTCGGCAAAGAGTTCGGCTTCCGCAACAGCCAGGTCACCGTGTTGGCTCCGACCGGCACCATCGGCTTCATGATGGACTGCGACACCACCGGCATCGAGCCGGACATCGCGCTCATCAAGTACAAGAAGCTCGTGGGCGGCGGTTACTTCAAGATCGTCAACCAGACCGTGCCTGAGGCGCTGGTTCGCCTGGGCTACGAGGCCAGAGAACGTCAGTCGATCATCGACTACCTCATGGAGAACGACACCATTGAGGGCGCGCCCGAGCTCAAAGACGAGCACCTGCCGGTCTTCGACTGCGCGTTCACGCCGGCGAACGGCACCCGCTCCATCAAGCCGATGGGCCATGTGCGCATGATGGCTGCGGCGCAACCCTTCCTCTCCGGCGCGATCTCCAAGACGGTGAACCTGCCCCACGAGGCTTCTGTCGAAGACATCGCCGACTGCTACCTGGAGTCCTGGAAGTTGGGGCTTAAGGCGGTCGCCATCTACCGCGACGGCTGCAAGCGCACCCAGCCCCTCTCCACGAAGCTCGACGATTCGGCGAAGACGTCCGAGACGAGCTCGCCGGTGGCTCAGCCCGTCCCCGCGGCTGCTGCGCAGCCGGTCTGGGGGTCCACGGAGAGCCGTCGCCGACTTCCCGACGAGCGCCCCTCGATCACCCACAAGTTCTCGATCGCCGGTCACGAGGGCTACATCACCGTCGGCATGTACGAAGATGGTCAGCCCGGCGAGCTCTTCATTGTGATGAGCAAAGAAGGCTCGGTGGTCAGCGGTCTGATGGACAGTTTTGCCACCTCCATCTCGCTGGGCCTGCAGTACGGGGTGCCCTTGCAGGTGATGGTCGATAAGTTCAGCCACACCCGCTTTGAGCCCAGCGGCATCACCGCCAATCCGAAGATTCGTTTTGCGAAGTCGGTCACCGACTACATCTTCCGCTGGCTGGCCGATAAGTTTCTGGGTGACGCCGAGCGCGACCTCTACCTGACCAAGAACGCTACCGAGGCCTGGCGCCCCGGCGAGCCTCAGGTCAGCGAAGAGAGCACGAAGATCGTCTTCGATGGTGGCCAGACTGAGAGCGAGGACGAGAGCGCCAGCGTTGAAAGTGCCGAAAGCGCTTCCGATGAGAAGGGCGAAGATTTTGCCTCGGCCCGCGATGGCGAGGTGCTCTTTGATGCGATCACCGGCAAGAAGACCTCCAGCGTGTACACGCTGCAGGCCGACGCGCCGCCATGCTCGGAGTGCGGCAGCATCATGGTTCGCTCCGGTGCCTGCTATAAGTGTCAGAACTGCGGCTCGACCAGTGGTTGCAGCTAAGGTCTGACGAGCAAGGGGTCGGGGGGAGTCCCCCGGCCGCTTAAGCCGCCCCGCGTCAGCGCGGGGCGGCTTTTTTTGTGGGCGTGACGTTGTTAGGCTGCGCATAATGAGCGCGCGATCGGTACGTACAAGGGCGGCGGGGTGTGTGGCAGGGATGCTGCTGGTAGGCACGCTCGGAGCGTGGGGCTGGCACCTGTGGGGAGGTGTGCGGGGCGGGCTCCCCGAGGTGCTCACCGCTCAGCCCGGGCGCGCCGGTAAAATCGGCACGCTGCGCGCGCTGGAGGTCGGAGCGCAGGCGCGCCGGGTGGCCCGGGAGGTCGCCGCGCCGCGTCTGGCCGCCTGCGATCCGGGGTGGATGCCCGGCGAGCCGGTGGCGTTGGCGTCTACGCTGACGTTGCGCGCGAGCCAGGGAAAACTGGAGCGGCGATGGGAGGAGACGTTGAGCTATCGGGAAGACGCTGCCGGTCGTGGCGAGCTTACGATCGATGCGACCTCCGCCGACGTGCTCGATGTGCCGCTGACCCACTCCCGGCGCTGGACATGGACGCCCGGGGAGGCTCTGGAATGGGTGGGGCCGTCGAGTGCAGTGGAGCATCCCGTGACAAGTCCCGCGCTGGCCCGCGCGCGTCAGGACGCTCACGGGAAGCTGGAGTCGTTGATGCGCACACTGGCGGAGGGCTGGGCACCGACCTCCGAGTCGACGCTCACGCCGCAGCAAGGCGCCGGGTATCGGTGCGGGCAGCGCGCGGCCTTGCCCGGGGAGGACTGGGCCTCACTGCTACGGGCGCGCGCTGACTTGCGTACGGCCTCGGTCGATGTGGAGCGCCGCGGCGAGGCGCGCTGCCAGATCTTGCGCGCGAGCTTGAGCCTTGCTCAAGGCGGCGAGCTTGAGCTCGGGCTTGAAACATGCACCCGGGCGGGACCTGAGCAGGTGAGCATTGAGGCTCCTGAGCGACGAACTTCGCTTGACGTTCTCAACGGTCAGCGCGAGCTTCGCCGTGTTGAAACGTGGTTTCGAGAGCGCATCGCCGCCGGCGAGCTGGAGGCTGGCCCCGGGCTGGCCGTTGAGAATGAGGAGTAAGAGGATGTCGAAACGCTCAAGGATCGCTCGGGCGGGCCATGTGGTTGTCAAGATCGGCAGCGCGATCTTTATGCGCGAGGGCGGCCGTGTCGACCGACGCACCTTCGCGGCGCTGGTCGACGACCTCGATCGTCTGATGAGCGCCGGGGTGCGTGTCACCGTCGTGACCTCAGGGGCGGTCGCGCTGGGGCGACAGGCCCTGGGCGTGACTCCGGGGCCCTGTGCGGTGGCCGAACTCCAGGCATTTGCTGCGCTGGGGCAGTCGCGCCTGATGCAGATGTGGGAGGCGGAGTTTGGCCACTACGACCGCCACGTGGCCCAGGTGCTGCTCGGGCGTCAGGATATGGCCGATCGCGGGCGCTACCTCAACGCTCGCAGCGCGCTGGAGACGCTGCATGCCTTCGGCGCGGTGCCGATCATCAACGAGAATGACACGGTTGCCACCGAGGAGCTCACCTTCGGCGACAACGACCAGCTCGCCGCCATGTGCGCCGCGCTGCTGGGGGCGGATCTCCTGGTGCTGCTCTCCGATGTGGCGGGGCTCCTGGAGGTTGTGGAGGGTGACGATGGCACACGCAGCTTCGGCGAGCGGGTCGAGGAGATCGCGCTTGATGATCCGCGCGTAGACCAGTGGGCCGGACCGCCGGCCTCGGGGGTGGGGCGGGGCGGGATGGTCTCCAAGATCATGGCCGCACGTATCGCCGCGCGCGCCGATACCCCGACGGTGATCGCGCCGGGCAAGCGCCCCGGTGTGCTGGCGGCTCTGTGGGCGGAAGAGCCGGTGGGAACCTTCTTTGATCCGGGGCAGGGCGGGGCGGTGCGTGCTCGCAAACGCTGGATTGACCACGGTGCGCGAGCCGAAGGTCGGATTTTCTGCGACGCGGGCGCCATGCGTGCAGTGCGCGAGCGTGGCGCAAGTCTGCTGCCCATCGGTGTGACGAAGGTGGAGGGGAACTTCGAGTCGGGGAGCCTGGTGGAGCTCATCGGCCCCGAAGACGAGGAGAGCTTTGCCCGCGGGCTTGTCTCCTACAGCGCCGCTCAGATCCGCGCGATCGCCGGGCTGCGCTCCGAAGCGATTGAGGAGGCGATTGGTTCCACGGCGATCGACGCGATCGTGCATCGCGACAATCTGGTGCTGACCTGAGCGGCCCGCTTGCTCAGAGGCCGAGCAGTGAGCGGATCATATCCGGGCCGAGGTAGAGCATCACCACGGTGGAGGCCATGATGATCAACATCAAAAAGGGATTGATGAAGTTCTCCACCCGCACCTTATCGGCGGCGACGACCTCCCCCTCGACTTTGATCTCGCAATAGGGGCGAAACCCGATCACCGACACCAGCTCGGCCTCGATATGGTGAAGATCGCCGTCTTCGTCCTCATAGATCGCTTCGAGCAGCGGGCGAAGCCGGGGGCCACCGCGACCGTCGAGCTTCTGGTCATCAAGCCAGAGCTCGTACTGAGGCGCCAGGTAGAGCCAGCGAAGCGTCCAGTCGCCGGTAACTTTAAGGGTGTGGTCGCGCCATTGAACTTCCATCGGGGGCTCCGTCAGAGGAGGGCAATCGTAGCGAGCATGCAGCGATGCCACCCAGTGTAGCGAGCTGGACGCGGCGGGAAAAGCAGGACGGCTCCGGCCAGAGCTTAGATGGCGGGCGATTCCTGAGCGATCTGTGAGGCGCCGACCAGGATGAACTTTTTGTGCACGCGCAGGGCGTAGGCGCAATTCTCGGCGATGGACTGCTCGGTGTAAGGCTCTTCGCGGCAGTCGAGCACATCGGTCCAGCCGGCGACGTGGTCGGGGAAGTACACATCCAGGCCGGTGCTCTCCACCGGGCCAACCTGGACGGCGGATTTGGCGTCGTAAAGATAAAGGGGCTGCTTTTCCATCGGTGACATCCAGTGTGGAACAAAGCCGGCCTCCGGACCGCAGGTCGGGAGGCCGGCTCTCGTAATCAAGGGAATCGATCGCGTATCAGAACCCCCACGCAAGCTGCGCGGAGCCTGGCGTGTCTTATTCGGAGTAGAGCTTCTCGCGGCGCTCCTGCTCTTCTTTGCAGGCAATGCACATGGTGGTGACCGGGCGAGCGCGCAGACGCTGAATGGAGATATCGTCGCCGCAGACCACGCATTCGCCAAACTCGCCCTGATTGATGCGCTCAATGGCCAGGTCGATCTTGTCGATGAGGTAGCGCTCGCGACCCCGCAGGCGAAGACTCAGGCTCTGATCGGTCAGCGCGCTGGCCAGATCGGCCTCATCGGCCATATCGTCTTTGGAGAGCTCGATCTCGTGTTTGATGGTATTGGCGGCTTTATGAAGGAGGCGCTTTTTCTCATCGTTGAGAAGCTGCCGGAATTCCTCGATATGTTCAGGACTCATGGCAAAACCCACACGCTGTCTCGGCCTACAGGCCGAAGGATTAGAGATGGTTGCGGCGGCATAAGCCTCTGGATGAGCGCCAAACGTAAGCACCGTAAAGCGATCTACCCAGCGACCCTCGAGCGTGGTGCCGGCTCCCCAGGGAATGGCGACCCGATTCGACGCCACCCAAAAGAGCCTGCGAAGTGTATTCAAAACCCCGCAGAGTTCAAGGGGGCTATCGCCCGCGCCGGAGCCCCCCAACAACGCGACCCCGCTAAGTTCATCCCGGGTAAGAAAAAAACTTTCCAGCATGCCAACCCGGGGTACAATCGCCGCAGCACGAACGCCTCATAGTTCTGGGCACCTCTCGCCACCGCCGTGCGTTGTCGGGAGAAGGGGATCGCCCGTACAGACCTCGGGGCCTGAAGTTGACACTGTTTTTGCGAGCGTGGCACGATGCGAGCGAATTTCTTCGAGTACAGCTTTAAGTAAGGAGCAGTCACATGGCGATGGCCAATGGACGGAACTGCATCGGTCTCGACATCGGTTCGAGCTCGGTCAAGCTGTGCGTCCTTAAAAGCACAAAACGCGGTCTGAGCTTGCAGGCTTTTGATTACGCGCAGCTCCCGCCGGAGACGATCGTCGACGGCGCGCTGATGAACTCGACGGTCGTCGCCGACGCCATCGTGGAGCTTCTGAGGCGCAACAAGATTCGGCATAAAGAGTGCGCGTTGAGCGTCTCGGGCAACACGGTCATCGTCAAAAAGATCCGTCTGCCGCTGATGACCCAGGAGGAGCTCGAAGAGTCGATTCAGTGGGAGGCCGAGCAGCATATCGCCTTCAATATCCAGGACGTCTTCATCGGCTTTGAGGTCGTCGCGCCCAAGACCGATCAGGGGCAGATGGATGTGGTGCTGGTCGCGGCCAAGAAAGACATGATCAACGACTATGTGGCCGTCTGCCACGACGGGGGCGTGGAGCCGCTGGTGGTCGATGTCGATGCGTTTGCGCTGCAGAATATGTACGAGGTCAACTACGGCTTCCACCGCGGTGAGACGGTGGTGCTGCTCGATATCGGAAACTCGGTGGTGACGATGAACGTGGTCACCGACGGGATCACGATGTTCACCCGCGATCTCTCGATCGGCGGCAGCGACATCACCGAGGAGATCCAGCGCCAGCTCAACATCACCTACCAGGAAGCCGAACTCTATAAGATGGGTGGAAGCCCCGGGATGAGCTCGGATGCGGTTCTGCCTCAGGAGGTCGAGAGCATCATCCAGGAGAAGGCCGAAGATATGGCGCATGAGATTCAGCGCTCGCTGGACTTCTATGCGGCCACCGCCGCCGACTCCAGGATCGACAAGATTGTGGTCAGTGGAGGCACCGCCGCGATCCCCTCGCTGGTACGAACCATCGGGCGGATCAGCGGCGTGCCCACCGAGCTGGCCAACCCCTTTCGCAACGTCTCCTACGACGAGCGGCAGTTTACCCCGGACCAGATCCAGCGTTGGGCACCGATTGCGGCGGTCAGCGTGGGTCTGGCACTGCGGAGGATTAACGAGAGATGATTCGCGTAAACCTCTTACCGATAAAGCAAGCTCGTCGCCGTTCTGCCGGTCGCACCCAGCTCTTGCTCTTCGCCGGGCTGCTGATCGCCGAGTTGGCCATCCTCTTTGTGTTCTACCTGGTGGAATCCGAGAAGTTGAGCACCCGCGAGAGCGAGGTGACCGGATTGCAGCGGGAGGTCACCGCTCTGGAGAGTGAAGTTGCGGACGCCCGCACCCTGGAGAAGGAGGCCGAGGCGCTCAACGCCCAGCTCGCCGTACTCAACAACCTGGAAGCCCAGCGTATCGGCCCGGTGCGCATGCTCGATGAGATCCAGGCGATGCTCAGCCCTCCGCGCAACGAAGAGGAGCGCGTGGCTCAGCTTCGCAAGGACTGGAACGTAGAGTGGGATACCCGCCGGCTCTGGGTTGAGAGTTTCTCGGAGGGCGAGGGTGCCTTTGAACTCGAAGGGATGGCTGGCTCGGCCGATGACGTCGCGGAATTTTTGCAGCGCATGACCACCGCGCGCCACTTCGCCAATGTGCAGCTTGAGTACGTGGAGACGGCCTCAGGCGGCGGGCGCAGCGCCAGCGGTCAGGTTCGCATGGTGAACTTCCGCATCTTCGGCGAGCTGAGTTATCTCGGTTATGCCTCCGCCTCGGAAGCTGACGCCGAGCAGGGTAGCTGAGCACCCTACCCGTTGAATTCGCCACTGGAGGGCGATGACGATGAATGACGTGATCGACAGATTTAACGCCTACCCGCTGGGCCAGAAGGTGTTGGCGGTCTTTATCCTGATGATCGGGATCTTTGTGGGCTTCCTCACGCTGATCTACCGGCCGATGCAGGATGAGATCGCCGCGGCTGAGACGCAGCGCAGTGAGTTGCAGCGGGAGCTGGGCCGCCTCAAAGAGATCAGCGAGAGCCGCGCCGAGGTGGTCGCCCGCCTCAACGATCTGGAGCGCCAGCTGCACATCGCCCGCGAGAAGCTTCCGGTCTCCGCAGAGATCCCCAGCCTGCTGCAGCGCATCCATAACCAGGCCAAGACCGCAGGCCTGGAGATCAACCGCTTCCGACGAAACGAAGACGTCGCCAGCGAGGACTTCATCGAGATTCCGGTGGAGATGGAGCTGGTCGGATCCTTCGATGAGGTCGCCAACTTCTTTTACTTCGTGGGTCGGATGACGCGAATCGTCAACGTCAAGGACATCAACGTCAGCCGGCAAGCCAGCGGACTGGTCGCCGATGGTCAGCTTGAGGTGAGCGCCAAAGCAACGACCTACCGCTGGAAAGCCAACTAAGCGCCGAGCGTCCGAGACGAGCCCACCTCCATGAGGGTGGGACGCTGAGATAAGGTGAGCAGGATGATTGAGCTTTTGAACAGATCGCGCCGCAGAGCGGCCAGGCCCTCCGGCCGGCGCCTGTGGATCATCGCGGCGCTGATCGCGATCAGCGCCCCCTCGATGGTCGCCTGCGGCGGAGATGATACCGCCACCGGGGTTCCGCCGGAGCTTCTGGAGCGGCGCAAAAAGCGCGCCGAGCGCCAGAAGCAGGCCGAGGAGAGCCCGGCGGCAGAGGCCGATCTTCAGGTCGCCGCCTTTGACCCGGCAGAAGAGTATCAGCGGCCTGATTATCCGGTGCGCCGCAACCCCTTCCAGCCCGATCTGGACGTGATGCAGCCGGAGCCAGCCGCGATTGATGACTCGGTGCGTCCGCTGGAGCCGCTCGAAGAGTTCCCGCTGAGCTCGCTCAATCTGGTGGCGGTCATCAGCGAGACGGCCGTGCCCCGGGCGATGTTCGTCGATCCCAACGGGCTTGGTCATTTTGTGAAAGAAGGCGATCGCATCGGCCGCAACAGCGGCGTGGTGCGCGTGATTCGAGATAATGAGGTGGAGATCCGCGAGGGCGGCGCCGACGAGAGCGGCGCGGTGGTCACGGTGCGACTGCGCGATCAGCAACTGCGCGTGACCGAGAGCGGACTGACACCCGAGGAGCGTGAGGCGCTGCAGCGTCTGCTTGAGTCTGAAGAGGGTCGTGAAGCGATTGAGCGCTCCTATCGCGACATGGCCCCGGGTGCCTCGGCCACTGATTCGGCCAACGAGAGCGCATCTGACACGCGATTTCCGGGGCTCGCCCCGCCCTCACGGCGGCAACAATGAAGAGAAAAAACGTCGATGAACGACGGGGTGTGTTCGGTTGGAGCGCCCGCGCTTTTTGCCAGGAAGGCATCACCCACGCTGCAAGACGCAGGAGTCATGCTATGAGATGGAAGATACCGGTAGTGATGCTGTGCGCGACCCTGGGAATGGGCGCACCGGCAATGGCGCAAACCCCCGCGGCTACCGAGCAGTCCAGCGCACTTAACCAGGTCAGCGCGTTTACGGTGGAAGAGGGCGCCGACGGCACCTACATCCGTATCGCAGGCACCGAGGTGGCGACCTTCTCGGTCTTCAAGCTCGACGACCCGCCGCGCCTTTTTGTGGATCTCTCCAACAGTCGGCTCGCCGGTGAGGCATCGAGTGAGCGCGTCGACAACGGGGTGATCTCGCGGGTGGGGCTGATCGAATTTGAAGACAGCTTCCAGACTGTGGCTCGCCTTGTGATCGGCTTTGAGGAGAGCGCTCATTACGATGTGCGCACCGAGGGCAGCGATGTACTCGTCTTTGTCGACGGTGCCGGTCGCCGCGGGCAGAGCGGGGCGGCGGGGGTCGCCAATGCCGGCGCTTCGAAAGAGGAGCTGGAGCGCAGCCGTCAGGCCTACGAGCGTGCCAACGCCGAGCTCAGCCGCACCCAGACGCAGCTCAGCCTCGCTCAGCAGGAGCTGGCTCAGGCCCGCGCCCAGCGTGAGCAGGCCCGCGGCGAAGAGCGTGAGCGCCTGGAGCGCGAAGTCGCCAGCCGCACGCAGGCCCTGCAGCGCGCCCAGCAAGAGGCCAACGCCCGGCAGGCTGAAGCTCAGGCGCTGCGCGCTCAGCTCGCAGGCCTGGAAGCCGAGCGCGACCAGAGCCGCGAGCGCCTGGTCGCCGCCCAGCGTCGCGCCGAGCAGGCCGAGCAGGAGCGCCAGCAGGCCCTGAGCCTTGCCCGCGCCAAAGAAGAAGAGGGCGAGCGTGCCCGTCAGCGCGCCCGCGAGCTTGAGTCGCGCTTGACTCAGGCGGAGCAGACGCTGGCCAGCGTCAACGCCCAGCGTCAGGGAGCCCAGGGCCAGATCGGCACGCTGAGCGAGCGCGTCGATGAGGCCGAGCGTCGCCTGGCCGCCGAGCGCCATCAGCTTGAAGAAGCCCGTCGCCGCGAAGCGCAGCTGCAAGCGCAGATTGAGCAGCTGGGCAAATCGAGTTCGCAGGCCGACCGCGACGCCATCGCGCAGGTCGAGGCGGAGCGGGCGCGTCAGCGTGAGCTGCAGGCCCGCGCCCAGGCTGAAGTCGAGCGCGTGCAGCGCGAAGCGGCCGCCGCCGAGCGAGAACTTCGTGAACTTAATAGCGCCCTGACCCAGCGCGACGCCGAGATCGAGCGTCTGCGCCGCGACGTCGAGCAGGCCCAGCAGGCCCAGGCTCGCGAGGTTGCCAGCGCTCATGAAGCCGAACGTGCCCGTCTGCGGGCGCTCAACGAGGCTATTGCCCGTGAAGAGCAGCGCGTCGAGGCGATCGAGCAGGCCCGCCGCGCCGAGGAAGGTCGTCTGGAGAATCTTCAGGCGCGCCGCACTCAGGAAGAAGACGGCGTTGAAGCGATGCGCCAGGAGCGCGAGCGCATGGAGGCCGAGCTGGCCCAGGCCCGCCAGGCGCTCGCGAGCACCCGCGACGAACTCGCGCGTGCCGAGCAGGCCCGCCAGGCCTCGGAGCGAGAGCTTGAGCAGGTTGCGCGCGTCATTCCCGTCGATCCGAAGAACTCCAACGCGGTGCGCTCGGTGCGCCTTGAAACCGATGATGACGGTCACTCGCGTATCGTAGTTCAACTTGACCGGCCCGGTCAGGTGGAGACGACCCGCAGCCGTGATGGTCGCGCGGTGATGATCCTCAACGATGTGGCGCTTCCCGAGCATCTTGAGCGCACGCTGGCAGCCGACTCCCAGGGAGGCGCGGTGCGCTTTGTCTCCAGCTTTGTCGACGCTCGCACCAACACCGTGCGCATGGAGGCTGAACTCAACTCGGAGGCCCGCGCCCGCCTGAGCCAGAGCGGCAATGAGCTTGTCTGGGAGTTCGCTCCCGAGCAGGCTCAGCCCGCCCAACAGCTCGCCGCTGACACCGCTCCGCGCCGCGTGCAGGATGGTCAGAGCGTGACCTCGGCGCCTCCGCGTTACCCGCGCGTGGTCACCGACCCCTCGCAGGTGAGCTCGGTGCCCGGCATGAGCCGCAAGCGCATCACCATCGATCTTCGTAACGCCGATGTTCAGAACGTGCTGCGCCTGGTGGCCACCGAAGGCGGCGTCAACATCATCGCCGGCGACGGCGTGGAGGGCGTGGTCACGATGCGTCTTCGTAACGTTCCGCTCGACCAGGTCTTCTTGAATATCCTACAGGCCTTGCAGCTGGGCTTTGAGGTGCGCGGCAACGTCATTCGTGTTGCGCCTGCCTCGGTGCTCGCCGAAGAAGAAGCGGCGCGTGCAGAAGCCCGTACCCGTGCGCAGCGCGTGCAGCCGCTGGAGGTCTTCCTGCTGCCGGTGAACTACGCCACGGCCGACGAGCTCGTCAGCCAGGTGCAGGGCTTGCTCAGCCCGCGCGGCAGCGTCTCGGTTGATGCGCGCACCAACACGCTGATCATCAAAGATCTGCGCGAGAACCTCACCTCGATCCGCATGCTGGTCGAGACGCTCGACTCCCAGGTGCCGCAGGTTCTCATTGAGGCCCGCATCGTGGAGACCAGCGACACCTTCAGCCGCCAGATCGGTGTGCAGTGGGGCGGTGATATCGGTTTCTCCCAGGGCACCGGTAACCCCACCGGCTTGATCTTCCCCAACGTTCTCGGCCTGGCCGGTGGCGCGACCGACGGTCAGACCCCTGTGGCCGGGACCTCGTCCAACCCCAACTTCGCGGTGAACCTGCCCGCGCCGGTCGGTACCGGTGCCGGTGGTGCCATCGGCCTGACGATGGGCAGCGTGGGCGGTGCGGTGAACCTGAACCTGCGTCTCTCCGCGCTTGAGGAGGCCGGGCATGCCAAGATTGTCAGCGCCCCGCGCATCCTGACGATGGACAACAAGGAAGCGTCCATCTCCCAGGGCACCAGCATCCCGATCAGCGTGGTCGGTGCGGCCGGTGTGCAGACGGTCTTCGTCGACGCGACGCTCGAGTTGACGGTCACCCCGCACGTCACCCCCGACGGCAACATCCGCCTCTCCATTGATGCGACCAAGAACGAGCCCGACTTCCAGAACACCGGCGCCCGCGGTGACCCCACGATCATTCAGCGCCAGGCGACCACCGAGCTTCTGATTCCCGACGGCGACACCACTGTGATCGGCGGCATCTACACCCGCAACGCCGGCCATAGCGTCTCGGCGGTGCCCTTCCTGCATCGCATCCCGATTCTGGGCTTCTTCTTCAAGACCCAGTCCGAGAGCGAGCGCCGCTCGGAGCTCTTGATCTTCATCACCCCGCGCATCGTCAATCGCGCTGAGTCGCTGGGCGGCATGTCCGCCGGAAGCGTCTCCGGCGATGGATGGGAGGAATGATGATGGGGGATTGGTCCAACGCGACAGATTCTGCGAGAATGGGGCGAGGCCCCACTCAAGACACGCCACAGGTCGACCGCGCCAGATGCGCGACATCGACGAGGAGATGGATGATGAAGACTCCGATCAAGGTATTGAGCGCGAGCGCCCTGCTGGCCATGAGCCTGAGCGGGTGCGTGGAACAAGATGCCACGCTGCAACTCAAAGGCGGCGTGTTGGCGACCACCGGCGAGGGCGAGAACGCGTGCGTGATGCCTTCGGATTACGACTCGGTGGTTGTTTTCTCCTCCAGCGGGTTCATCGCCGGGCAGGAGCTTCGGGACTTCGGCCAGCCCCTGGTCGGCGACGAGTATGTGCCGGGCACGCGCAACGCGTTTCAACTCGGCGTGGCGTTTCTTAACCGCCTCCCTGACTCCCGCAACGTCGGGGCGACTGGTGGCGGCGGTTCCGGTGGCTTTGAGGGGCTTTACCTCGATCAAAACGCGATCACGGTTACCGGGGCTCGGGTCAACGTGCCGGCCGACCTCAATAAGTTCGCTGGCTTCGGCAGCGTTGATTTCCCGGAAGCACGGCGTGACTTCAGCGCCCTGGTGGAGAGCGGCGGCGGCTCGGTGGTCATGCGCGTCCCGCTGATTGAGGGAAGCACCGAGCTCGATGTGCTTAACGACTTTGTACTGTCGACAGCAGCAAATCAGATCACCTTCGTGTTTACGGTGCAGCTGGTTGGCGAGACCCTCTCGGGCAATGAGGTTACCTCCAATATCTACCAGTACCCGGTCACGATCTGTCCGAGCTGTAATGTAGGTACCTCCGGTGTGTGTGCGGTCGCCGAATAAAGCGAGGGCATGGGCTTCGCATCGATGATGCGTAGCACTCGACATCCTCAACCGAGGCTCCTGCGGGAGTCCTGGTCCACAAAAAAGCCCCCGGACGCGCAGCGTCCGGGGGCTTTTTTTTGTGCGGCGCCTTCCTCGCGTTCTGTGCTCGCCTCAACATCTTCTGTGTACGCCTTCCGGTACTCCTGGCTCGCCCACGTTGCCTGAGTGCGACAGATGTTGAAACACGTTGCTGGAGCGTTCCGGAAGTTGAAAAGGGATGCGCGTGAGCAGGCAGCGTCGAAGTTGAAAAGGGATGCGCGTGAGCAGGCCGCTTCGTTTGCAGGCCCTGCCTATAGCAGCGTTTCGGTAAGAGCAGGCCTTCGACACAAAGCCACCTTCTACCTGCGGTACGCATTGCCTGAACGTTTTATGGCTCTCCATCCCTGGGAGAGCCGCGGATGACGGGTGGGGAGCACAACGCGTCGACCATCAAAAAGCCCCCGCTGACCCTGGGTCAGCGGGGGCTTTTTGATGCAGGCATGAACCCGACCTCGGGAGTCGGCTCATGCCTGAGATAGCTCGCCGCGCGGCATCTTCGCCCCGCACAACGCTCACTCCGGGTACATGTTACGCCGCAGCGGTCTTATCGTCGTTGTAGAGGTTGTTGATCATGTCGCCGTAGCGCGCCATGACCACCCGACGCTTCACGCTGAGCTTGGGCGTGAGCATGTCGTTATCCGCACTGAACTCCTCTTCGATCAGAGCAAAGCGCTTGGGACGCTCATAACCCTTGAGCGAGGCGCTGACCCGATCGATCTCTTTCTGGTAGAGCTCCTTGACCTTCGGATGGGTCAGAAGCTCATCGCGGGGCACACCGTTTTTGTCGGCCCAGTTGCTAAGGTTCTCCAGGTCCACCACGATCAACGCCACGTTGTAGGCCTTGTTGGTGCCTTCGACCATGACCTGGTTGACGTAGGGCGAGAGCTTGAGCTGCTCCTCGATGGGGCCGGGCACCACGTACTTGCCGTTCTCCAGCTTGTACTGCTCTTTGACGCGGCCCAGAATCCAGACGAAGCCATCTTCGTCCACGCGGCCGAGGTCGCCGGTGTGGAAGGTGCCGTCCTCGTCGAGCACCTTGGCAGTCTGCTCGGGGAGGTTGTGGTAGCCCTGCATCACGTTGGGCCCCTTCACGCAGATCTCACCGGTGCCGGAGGGGTAACCCTCAACATCGGCGATGGTGATCGCCACGCCCGGGATGGGCCGGCCGACGCTGCCGATCTTGCGATTGGCAGGGGAGTTGCAGGTGGCAATCGGTGAGGTCTCGGTCAGGCCGTAGCCCTCGTAGACGGTGATGTTGAGGTTGTCGATGAAGCGGGCCACCTCGGGGCTGAGCGCCGCACCGCCGCTGAACGCGTACTTAAGACGGCCGCCGAAGCGCGCGCGCACCTTCGAGAAGACCAGCTTGTCGTAGAACTTGTTCATCATCGCGGTCAGACCGCCCGACTCACCCCGTTCGCGCATCCCCCGCAGCGCCTCGGAGTTGGCCATGCCCTGGGTGAAAAGCATCTGCTTGATGCCACCCTCGGCCTCCATCTTCTGCTGCACGCCGTTGTAGATGCGGTTGAAGATCCGCGGCACGGCAAAGAGAAGGGTGGGGCGAACCTCCGAGAGGTTCTCGATGATGGTGTTGACGTTCTCGGCGATGCCCAGCGCCGCGCCCATCGAGAGCAGGCAGTGCAGCTCCACGACCTGGCCAAAACTATGGGCCCAGGGAAGGAAGGAGAGGCTGACATCGTCGGGGCCAATCTCCAGAAGCTGATGCACGCCGTTGACGTTGCTCATGATGTTCTTGTGGCTGAGCAGCACGCCTTTGGGGTCACCGGTGGTCCCGGAGGTGTAGATGAACCCGCAGACATCGTCTTCGTCGGGGTGAACGACCGCCGCCGGGGTCTTCGCGCCGTGGTCGAGAAGTGTCTGGTAGCTGTCTTCGGAGTCGCGGGGGCCGTCGAAGTAGATCACGCGTTCCAGCGAGTCGAGCTCATCGATCAGCGGCTTGACCTGATCGTAGATCACCTGGTTGGCCACCAGCGCGACCTTCGCGCCGCTGTCGCGCAGGATGTAGGTCCAGTCCTTGACCAGCTGGGCCTCGTACATCGGGCAGTAGCGCGCGCCCAGGCTGTAGGTGGCGTAAGCACCGACGGCCCATTCCACGCGGTTGTTGGCGATGACCGCAACGGTGTCGCCTTTCTGCACGCCCATATCCGCCAGCGCACCGCGGAACTGCTCGACCTGCACGCCGAACTCACCGTAGCTCGTCCATTTGTAGCTTCCGCCGGTCTTGGTACCGAAGAGCGGAGACGACTTATACGTCGCGACGCTATGCTCCAAAATCTCGACGAGGTTCTTAAACTCTTTGGCCATCGATCACTCCAATTTCGCAATACGCGTTAGCACTCGACGCTCATCCTGCCGTAGACATCTGAGCGTGCGTGGCCAATCTGGACCACGGCTTCCTTGACCATCACCATTCGACAAGCTGTTCTTAGCCCGCCAATCTAGCCGTCAATGCGGAGGTGCGCAAGGTGCCCTGAACCGGCTTTGGGCGTGGCTACATCGTGTCGATAACTCCAGCTGTGTGCGAGACTTATGTCCGATACCCAACGACTTGACCGACTCCCCGATCATGCCAGTGTTCAGACGCGAGGCAGGCTGGTGCAAACGGATCAGGGCTGGGAGCTGCGAAATCTTCACCGCCGCTACAGTCTTGTGTTTTTCAACGCTGCGGAGCCCGCTGCTTCGGAGCATCTGGCCCTGGTGGAGCTCGCCGGCCAGCGCGATGGCGAGCAGATCACGGTAGCATCATGGAGGGTCATCGCCCACGCCCAGACCGGCCCCACTCGCCTCACCGCTGACCGCACCACCGAGTTGGGCCGGGCCCTTGAGGCTCGCGCCAGGTTTAACCGGCAGGCTCGCCACTTCTTTGAGTTCCGCGACTTTCTGGAAGTCGAGACGCCGGCCTGGGTGCGCGCCCCGGGCACCGATGTGCATCTATCCCCGGTGGCGGCCACCGTGCATCTCGACGGCCCGCACCTTCCCCGAACGGGCTACCTGCATACCTCGCCAGAGTTCAGCATGAAGCGCCTTCTCTGCGAAGGCGCCGAGCGGATCTACCAACGTGCCAGAGTGTGGCGAGATGGCGAGGTGACCGCGCGACATAATCCCGAATTCAGTCTTCTGGAGTGGTACCGCGCCTGGGAGCCCCTGGATGCCATCATGGACGACGTCGAGCAGCTCGTCGCTCAGA
The DNA here is from genome assembly GCF_004005565.1 of Lujinxingia sediminis. Lineage (NCBI taxonomy): Bacteria > Deltaproteobacteria > Bradymonadales > Lujinxingiaceae > Lujinxingia > Lujinxingia sediminis. Next base: position 73,387 of record NZ_SADD01000008.1, read on the forward strand.
CGCTTCACGCCGGGAGTGCGCGTCCGCTCTTACGCCCGATTCCGCGCGTGACCATGCAGGAGGTTGTCAGGGAGGCCTGCGGCTTCGACATCCTGGACACCCTCACCCTGGAGCCGCTGCGCGAGACGGTTCATCGTCTCGATCTTCTCCCCCCGCATCTATGTGAGACGACGCATTGGGATGACCTTTTCTTTGCGCTGGTCGTTGAACATATCGATCCCTTTATCGCCACGATGGGGGCGGTCTTCGTCACCGAGTGGCCCGCACCGCTGGCGGTGCTGGCTCGCAAAAGTCCGCACGATGCGCGCACAGCCGAGCGCTTTGAGCTCTACGTCGACGGCGTGGAGCTGGCCAACGGCTTTGGCGAGCTAACCGACGCGCAGGAGCAACGCGCGCGTTTTGAGGAGGACAGCCGCGCGCGCAAGGCCCGCGGGTTGCCCTGCCTGCCGATGCCGGAGGCCTTTCTGGAGGCGTTGCGCTTTGGCATGCCTCCCTCCTCGGGGGTGGCGCTGGGAGTGGACCGGCTGCTGATGCTGCAGCTGGGCACCGCGTCGATCCGTGACGTGGCCCCCTTTGCGCTGTGGCGGACGGAGGCCGGCGAGCTTGTGGACTGGCCCTGACCCGTTCACCGGGGGGCAAAACGCATTGCCGTGGAATGCGCGGGGTGGGTGAAGCGCTCCCTGAAAGGTCGGTTCGTACCGGGAGTTTCGGGAGGCCGTTGATACCGCCATCACAGGCGCGTCAGGTGGCCTTACAGACCCGGTTGCATTGTCGAAATGGCCCCACTACAGTGCCGCCGCCGACGCCCCGGCGCGCGGCCTCCGTATCCTTATTTCCAGCACAATCTGGCTAACCCGTACCACCGAGAGCGCACCATGAGTGAGTTGCCCGAACACCTCAAAGCCTGGCCCTACCGCGAAGCCCACAAAATCGTGGAGCGCGTCGAGAAGACCAAATCCGGCGACGAGAAGGGCGATAAACCCACGCTCTTTGAGACGGGCTTTGGCCCCAGCGGCCTGCCACATATCGGCACCTTCGCCGAGGTCGCCCGCACCACCTGGGTACGCAAAGCCTACGAGCATCTCACCGGTCGCCCCACTCGCCTGGTGGCGTTTAGCGACGACCTCGACGGCCTACGAAAAGTTCCGCAGAACATGCCCAACCAGGAGCTCATCGCCGAGCACCTGGGCAAGCCGCTTTGTGATATCCCCGATCCTTTTGGCGAGGAAGATAGCTTCTCGGGCTACATGAACGCGCAGCTGCGCCGTTTTCTGGATTCGTTCGGCTTTGAGTACGACTTCGTCTCGTCCAACGAACAGTACCGCAGCGGCGCGTTTAACCCCGGCCTCACGCGCATCCTGGAGAAGTATGAGGAGGTGCGCGGTGTGATTACGCCCACGCTCAGCCAGGAGAAGCGCGCGGACTGGAGCCCCTTCTTTCCCATCTGTCGCAAGTGCGGCAAGGTCTACACCACCCGCATCACCGGCGTAAATCCTGACGCCGGCACCGTGTCCTACACCTGCGATAAGTCCTTCCGCGGCATTGAGTCCTGCGGCAATCAGGACACCGTCCCGGTCACCGATGGCAATGTCAAAGTCGGCTGGAAGGTCGACTGGGCGATGCGCTGGTATGTGCTCGGCGTCGACTACGAGATGTACGGCAAGGACCTCATTGAGTCTGCCGAACTCTCCGCGAAGATCGTGCGAGTGCTCGGCGGCGAGCCGCCGGCGGGCATGTTTTATGAGCTCTTTCTGGATGAGAACGGGGCGAAGATCTCCAAGAGCGTCGGCAGCGGTCTGACCATCGACGAGTGGCTGCAGTACGGCACGCTCGAGAGCCTGAGCTGGTTCATTTTTCAGAACCCCACCAAGGCCAAAAAGCTGCACTTCGACGTGATCCCCCGCTCCACCGACGACCACCTGCAGGCCCGCGCCGAGTTCGGTCGCGCCGATGAGGACGAGCGCATCAACAACCCGATCACCTTCATTGAGTACGATAAGATCGACGCCGGCCAGGATCTCGGCTTTGAGAGCGATCTGACCTACTCGATGATCCTCAACCTGGTGAGCGTGCTCAATACCGGCGACAAAGCGATCATCCGCGAGTACCTGCAGCGCTACGATGCCCACTCCGAGGCCGATGATGCTGTGATCGACGACATGATCGACCGCGCGGCCCGCTACTATCGGGACTTCATCGTTCCCACCAAAAAGTATGAGCTTCCGCCGGACGAGATGATGCCGAGTGTGCATCAGCTGCGCGAGTTTCTGGCCGGCTACGAGGGCAACGACGCTGAAGAGTTGCAGTCAGCCACCTACTCCGCCGGCAAAGATCAGGGGGTGGCACTGGGCAAGTGGTTTAAGACGATGTACCGCATGCTGCTCGGCCAGGATCGCGGCCCGCGCCTGGGCACCTTTATTCACCTCTACGGGGTCAAGGAGACCCTGGCGTTGATCGATGAGCGCATCGCGCAGAAAGAGGCCGAAGATGTCAGCGCTGACGGCGGCGATGACGCCTGAGCACGTCTCCACGCATCTCAAAGGGCGAATCATGAGCAACGATAAGATCGTCGAGTTGAACCCGCATCGTACAAGCCCGGGCATCGCCCGGGCGTTGATCGCCGGTCAGGACACTTCGCTTGGGCCGGGCAATCCCGTTGAGCAGATCCAGGCCATCCTCGATCGTCCCGATGCGGAAGCCTTCATTCCGAGCGTCAATCCGCACAGCCTCTTTCGGCTTATTAAAGAGGCGGGGTTTGATCAGGGCGTCGATCTGGTGCCTTACGCCAGCCCCGAGCAGATTCAGGTCATCATTGACCTGGACTGCTGGGAGGGCGACCACTTGAGCGGCCGCCGCATGGCCACCTGGATGGCGGTACTGGTGGCCGAGGCCGACGACGGGCGCTTAAAAAAGGTGATCCGCGAGCTCGATCCGGAGGTTATCGCGCTTTATTTCAAGGCGCATATCGAGGCCGTCGAGGTGCTCGATCCGGAGGAGGGCATCCCCGATCATCTCCCGGACCGGGTGGAGCTGAGCCCGGACAACGCCTACGCGCTCGTCTACACCGACGATGAAGACATCGCCGCGTTGATGCGCGCGCTGGTCAAACGTCTCTACGAGGTGGACCCGGCGATGGCCTGGACGCTTTTTGAGGCGGTGCGCTGGGAGCTGACCTCGCAGATGGAGGAGATGGCGCTGCAGTGGCGCACGAGCCGTCTGGAGGAGTTCGGTTATGTGGCGCGCACCGAGGCGCTGGCCGTCTACGGCTACCTGAACCCGGTGCGTTTTCGCGAGCGCTGGGAGAAGGGCGACATCGAGGCCAAGGTCCAGCTTGCTGCCCCCGAAACCTTTGATGTGCCGCGGGTGCTGGTGGAGAACCTCGATGAGCGCCTCTTCTTCTTCACGGTCGTCGATGCGCTTGAGGATGAGGCGCTCATCGAGCGCATCGCCGCCGAGCTGACCGCGCTCAACAACCGCACGATGATCGCCGACGGCATTGAGCCCGGCGAGATCGAGACGGGCAGGGAGGTGGTGCGTCGCACCGGAGGCTACCTGAGTCTGGGGCTGGAGTTTGTCTCCCGCACCGAGCTTGCGCGGGCGGAGCGGGTGATCCGCACGGTGCCGCTGCGACAGCTCTTTCAGGTGGGCTACTCGCTGGCACACAACCTCAAACTCAAAGCTGCGCAGCTTGAGCAGCGTCCCACGCTCACGCTCGTTGAAGATCTGCCCTACTCGCTGCTCAACCCCGATGAGGCCGCGCTCTTTGAGGGCCTGAGTGCGGTGCGGCCGACGTATGCCGCCGATCGTGCGACCTTTGATATCTTCCATACGCAGTCGCAGGTCGATCAGGCTGCGCTTCGCATCGGGATGCTGGCCTTTAAGCAGCTCTGGCTCTTCGGGGTGACGCGTCATCGGGTCGAAGATCTGGCCGCGCTCCTCTACAACGACAAGCTGGTCAATGAGGCCGACCAGGCCAGCTTCGATGTCTTCTTTGCGACCTCGCTGGCCACCCACCTGATCGCCGGGAAGCCCTGGGTGCGCGGGCTGACGGAAGCGGAGCTTCGCGAGCTTCCACAGAAACTCCGGCAGGCCCCCTGGGGTGACGATCCGATCGGATTTTTTGAGCCGGTGATCGGACCGATTCTGGTGGAGCTTCCGCCGGCGACCAGTGGATTGGCCACGCGCTGGCTGCGCGAGACACTGGCGCAGCTGGTCGATGAACTCGCTGAGGTCAGCGAGTTCATCGGCGCGGAGCCCTACACCGAGGTGTTGCTCGTGGCGGCCGAATAGTACGCCTGAGCTGGTGGTGTTGCGGCGTCGGTCTGCGGCGTTGAGAGTGTCTCGGGCTGCGAAGGCTTCGTCTGCGGTGTGCGCCTTGCTCTCAACGTTGCCGCCATTACCATCGGCTCGCGGTGTGGTAGGGCGGCCGAATCCGTGGTCCACAGGGGGGGGGACCGAGGCCGTCGTGCGAAAGTGGCACCGGCGGCCACAGGTGTGGTATGATGTGGGTGCAACCGCGACGTTCAGCCGGTCCACCCCGATCTTCGACCCCGCCTCAGGGAGAGGTTCATGCGCCAGATCCTCGTCGCCCTCATCGCTCTTTTTGTGCTGCTACCGACCTCGCAGGCCTTTGCCGATGAGCTCAGCGGACGGCTGGCCGACGGCTGGACGGACACCCCCATTGAGGGAGCCACAGTCGAAGTGCTGGGTTTGAACGTCCGGGTCACCACCGACTCCGAAGGACGCTGGGAGTTTGATCTTCCAGAAGGGGAGTACGAGCTTTCGATTGAGGCGCCGGTCTTCGGTGAGGTTCACGAGAGCCGCCTGGTCCACCAGCGCGTGCCGCAGGTGCGTCCGGCGCGCGCCTACGTCTACACCTCGGACTTCTATGATCGGGGCGTGCCGGCGGCGTCCTATCCGGTGGGGCTCCCCTCAACCTCGGGGCGCATCGACGACCCGGCCGGTCCGCTGGAGCTGTGGCGTCTCTGGGGAAGCGCTCCGGAGCTGGCCAGCGCGCTCTATGAGATCCCGGCTTCCCAGCCGCCGATCATTCGCGTGGGGCGGCGCGCCGACCACACCGGTGGTGATGGCTGCACGGACAGCTCCAACCCGATCGTGGCCATCGATGAGATGACGCTCGATGAGTACGTCAAAGGGGTGCTTCCCCCGGAGATTGGCGTCTTCCGTAGCCTGGCCGGTGCCAGCGAGGTGTATAAAGCCTTCGCCATCGCCGCGCGCAGCTACGGGCTCTACTTTGTGCTGCGCTACGGCCCGGGCAACCGCCGTGAGTTGGGGCGCTCGGTGCCGCCGCATAATTACTCCTGGTTTCATATCGACGATACGGCCTGCAACCAGCGCTACGACGATCAACGCCTCACGATTACCACCGACGCTGCCGAGGCGGTCTCCGAGCTGATCATGGTCAAGCGCGGCTCACCCACCACCCTCGACAAGTACGAATACGCGGCGAGTTGCGGCAAGCACGGCACTCGCCCGATGTATCAGAGCGCGCTTGTGGACGATAACGCCCCTACGAGTGCATGTGCGGGGAGCTGGTGCGGGCACAACAGCTGCGCGGCGCACGAAGACAATCCCAACGTCGCCGGCAGCGACCGCTGCCTGGTGCGAGGCATCTGCCAGTGGGGCGCGATCTCGTGGGCGGCCAGCGGCAAGACCTACACCTGGATGCTCGACCATTATCAGCCCAACACCGAGCTCCGAACGCTGGCCTCCGCTGGCAGTGACCCGGCCGTGCGACTGACCGGCTACGTGTATGAAGATCCTGAAGATAAAGTCGGCAGCGCCATCGCCGGTGCCACCGTGCGCTTGAGCGACGGCCAGCAGGATACCGCCGGGTCCAACGGTGCCTACAACTTTGATCGCGTGCTCCTCTCGGAGGGCGAGGTCACCATTGAGGCCAGCGCACCGGGGTATCATAGCGCCACGCTGGAGAAGACGCTGGAGGCCGGTGTCACCAACTGGGGAAGCATCCGCCTGGAGGTCGATCCGACCTGGGCGCCGGAGCCCAATCCTGAGCCCGAGCCCGAGCCCGAAGATCCGGTGGACGCCGGCGGTGACGCTCCCGACGTTGATGGGGCCGATGTCGGCGTGGATGACTCCGGGTTTGGCGACGGGGGCACCTCGGGGGATTCCTGGGCCGGCGGTGAGTCGCAGATGAGTGTGTTGAGCGCGTCCTCCGGCGTGGGCGGAGGCTGCCAGGCGGCGCCGGGCCTTCCGGCACCTCTTTTGCTCACGCTGATGCTCTTTTTGCTGGGCGTGCCGGGAGGTCGCCGGCGTTGAGTTTCGGCGCTACGACGCGAACTCGGTACCCGAAAGAAAAAGCCCCGGCCTGGTAGGCCGGGGCTTTTTTCATGAGGTCATGATGAGGTTCAATCTTCCGCGGTGAGCGCTTCGCTCAGGTTCACACGCAGCGCGCGGGCGCGGCGGATGCTCTCGAGCTCCTCATCGTCGAGCTCCTCATCACCGAAGATCGCCGCCCGTTCAGCAGCGCGCGCGCCCTGTGCCAGTGCAGAGAGGGCGGCCTGGCGGCGGCGCTCATCATCTTCTCCGAGCTCCACCCGGGAGTGCGAGCGCCCCGGCTCAAAGGTGCCATCGGGGCCGATGATGATCTGGGCATCGACCGCTCCCAGATCCAGAGTCTCAATGATGTCGCCCAGCCCGCCCAATTCGGGAGAGACGCGCAGGTAGAGCAGGGTGGTGTGGCTGGCGTCGTGGAGCGAGACGAGTTGCTCGCTGATCATGTCCACAAGTTCGGCCATCCCGACACCTCGGGCCACCGCCTCGGGGGCGTGGGTGTGGGTGAAGGGCTGAAGGTCGGGGAGCGTGAGCAGGTTGAGGGTGGAGGTGCGATGACGCAAGGAGGCGGCCAGCGCCACAGCAAGGCGCAGCGCGCTGGCCTGCTCCCCTGGCGAGGTGCCGGTCACCACCCGGGTGTCGGGAGCCTGGAGATGTCCCGTCATATCGAGGGTATGCAGGGGGCCGTACGCGCTGACGAGTTGCTCTCTTACACGTTGCCCCAGCGCACAGAAGAGCTTTGAGGGCGATGTTGCTTTCTCGCGGGTGTCGATGATGAGGTTGATGCCGCCGCGAGCCAGCGGCGCGATCAGGTCGAGCACGTCGACCCCCACGTCGATGCCTTCCCTTTTGCCTTCCAGCTCACTCATCGCCACGCGCTCCGGCCACAGGGGAGTGGTACCTTCGGCGCGAGGCAGAATATGCGTGGACGAAAGCTCCACGACGCCACCCGGACTCAGGCCCAGTGCGGCCTTTTGCCCGGTGGCTTCAAGGTTGATGCCGGGCGCGCACCACTCGGGCCACTGCGGCATCCATAACCGGGCGCGACGTCCTCCCGGATGGGCCACCACCACCGCATAAGCGGTGGGGTGGTCGGGGGTAATCAGCGCGACAGCTTCCCCGGGCGCGGCCAGAGCGTCGCCCATAAAGGCGAGCCAGGTTTCGCCATCGCGTTGTTGAAGTTGGGGTGTGGGGGGCTGGTAGTTCTCGATATCAGCTCGCATCGTCCACCTCTCGCGCAAAATCGATGGTCCAGCCAAACGTGGCGATGAGCTCTTCGGCCACAATCTCGAGCGCACCGAGGGTATCGTGGGTCATGGCGCCTACCTCCACAAAGTCGCGAAACGCCCCCTTATCGGGGGCGTCCCAGAAATGCGGACGAGCAAGCAGCACGACCTCAAGCCCGCGCACACTCGCACCCAGGGCTTCAAGCTCATCGCACAGGTGCTCAAGCTCCACTTTGCGCCGGTCGGCGCGCACCTTCCAGGTTGGCATCACGCTCCCGACGCTCAGAGAAAGTCAGGAAGATGAGGAGTGACGGACTTATTCGTCGTCTTCCTCAAGCTCTTCCATCAGCTCAGCGGCCAGATCTTCTTCGGTTGCCAGCTCGCCGCGTTCACGGCGCTCCAGGCGATCTTCGGCCCACTCACGCAGGCTCTTGGCCTTGTCGTCGAGTGCCTGACGCAAGAAGTCCAGGCCGAGGTATTTCTCACCGAGAATATAAGCGCGCTTGCGCACGGCAGTGTCGGGAAGATCGGCGGCCTTGCGAAGCAGCCCCAGTCGCGTCTCTTCGGGGATGTCCTGCCACTGCTCGTCGAGCAGGTCGAGCGCACCGCTGGCAACCTGGTCGCCGCCGTGGCCGCGCACGGTGTTGGGCTTGAGCAGGCGCTTGAGCAACTCCATGGAGTCTTTGCCCAGACGCGCCAGCCAGACCACCGAGAGGCGACGCACGCCACCGGGCAAAAAGCGAATGCTCAGGCGATCTTGCTCCGCGGCGCTCGTCTCAATGGGGTGCTGGTACTCGCCACGAGGGAAGGGAATGGCGTGCTCGACCACGATCTGGCAGACCTCGCGCTTGAGGCTCTTGTTGAGCGCGGTGAGCTGCATGAGATGATCGAAGATCACCCGGCCCTGATCGCCGATGGCCTCTTTGGCGGTAAGGATCATCAGCACAAGCTCGATCATTTGCTCGCGGCGGATCTGCGGATCGCGGAAGATCCCGTCGCAGGCCGGCATGATCAGCTCGGCGTCTTCCACGTAATTGTCGGTCAGGCGCGGAAGCCAGATAATCCCTTTGCGCAGCCCCAGGTAGTCGTCGTGGCTGAGCAGGCCGGCCTGGGCCAGCCAGGAGGTCAGTTGAAAGAGTCCCGGTCCGGGCTCCTGGCCCTGCTCCAGATGCATATTGATCTGCAGCACGGCATGACTGAGCTTCTCTTTGACGTGTGGCGAGATACCCTCGGCGGCGACCACTCGCTGGGCGAAAAGCCCCAGATAGTAAGGGTACTGAAGGTAGCGCCAGAGGCGTTCCTCGTTACCGGAGCCGCCGGGATAATCCGTGCTGCTGGAGAGCGCAGCGGTCGCCATTTCGATGAGGCGAGGAATCTCCTCGTCGGTGGCATCAAGGTGACGTTGAAGGAAAATCGTCGTGTTCAAGAGGCTTCCTGTCGGTTACGAGGTTGGGTGGCCGGGACCGGTGATGCGCTGCATGGACCGGTGACCCCGAACGTCTTTCGGGGGTACAACCCGAGCCTGGGGGCACTTATTCAGTGAGCTGGGGAGTGCAAGAGCGCCGTGGAAAACCGGGCCTTAAAGCTCGCTCGGATAGCACGCCTGAGTCGGACTGACAACACGGGCGACCTGGTCTAAGATTCCGCCCGGTCGCTTTGCATCCGATGGAAGATGCATCCAGGGGTGACTGTTCCCCTCGCGCCCGACAGGGTGTGAACTCGGCAGGAGACGTTATGGATCAGGATGAGAAATCGCAGGTGGACTCCGTTGAGGACGTCGATGTGGACGCCGCACTCGATGAACTGCGCGCCGAGGAGCATCGCCGCCTGCTGCGTACCACCGTGCTCACCCTGATCCTCGGCAGCGCGCTGGGCTTTGTGGCCTGGTGGATAGCGACCAACACCGACACGCTCCTGCAGTCCAACCTCCAGGTGGAAGCCGGCGAGCAAGAGGTGCTCGCGGTGACCAACGATCCGGTTTGTCGGGGGATCATCGACGAGGTCACCACATTCGCCGCCGATTATGAGGAGCGGGAGGCCTTCATCGAAGACAACGTTCTCGGTGATACGGAGGCCAACGTTGATCAGGTGCGCGAGACGGCCGCGGCATTTCGCTCGCGCCATCGCGAAGTCTCGGAGCAGGTCGAAGACGCCGTGTTGCGCGAGCGCGTCTTTCGCCGCCAGCTCAACGACTGGTTCGGCTTTATGGACAATGAATTCCGCATCTTAGAAGAGATGGCCGATCGCCGTCTCAAGGAACTGCGTGGCGAGGAACTCCCCGAGCCCGAAGGTGCCTGGGATGATATGCCCGGCCTTCGCGACCGGGTGCTGTTGACCATCGATGAGAACTTTCATGCCTTCCGCGTCTGGCATCAAGTGGGACTGCACCCCTGCGGCGCGGCACCGGAAGGTGTGACGCCCTGGGCGCCTGAAGGTTGAGGTCGGGCAGCCAGGGTGCAGCGCGCGCATGATCTGCGGGCGAACTTGCGCTAGGGTATCCACTCTTTTGGGATTCATTCTCTAACGCCTCGCCCTCCCGGATCGCTCCTATGTTCTTTTCCTCTCGTTTTGCTTCGTTCGCGCTGATGCTGCTCTGCGGCCTTGGGGTCGCTGCCTGCGACGATCAGGTCGATCCGGTGGAGGAGCCCGGCGATGCGGGTGATGTGCAGCCGGATGTGCCTCTGGAGTGCACCCCGGGTGAGGTGCTCGGTTGCCCCGGTCCCGACAGCGCCTCGCGCGAGATCTGCAATGAAGAGGGCACGGGCACGCTTCTTATGGAATGCGCGGGAACCTCGGTATGTCGGGAGGGCGCGTGTGTAGAGGTGACCTGCCGGCCCAACACGCGCCGCTGCACCTCGGAGTCGCAACCGCAGGTCTGCCGCCCCGACGGTGACGACTACGCCTTTGAAGATGCCGAGAGCTGCGCGGAGGGCACCCGCTGCCAGCAGGGCGTCTGCCTGGATCGCTGCGGTCTGGCCGAGCAGTCCAACAGCTACATCGGTTGCGAATACTGGGCGGTGGAGCTTGAGAACTCCGAGCTTTACCAGACCGAGACGGGCACCATCACCGAAGCTGAGGATGAGCGCGCGCCCTTCGCCGTGGTGCTCGCCAACACCGATCCCAACATCACCGCGCGCATCTCGGTGTGGGCCTCGCCAGATACTCACGCCGAGTTTGTGAGCTCGCGGGAAGTCATTCCCTCCCGGGAGTTCCCGGGAGACGATCGCGTCACCGTCTACTCCGAGGTGGTGGGGGCCGACGGCCAGCGCATCGGCCAGCCCTTGAGCGGTGCGGTTGATGCGGTGGAGCTCCCGCCCAACAGCACGATGACGGTGCTTTTGCCCAACCGCACCATTCCTCGGCGCACCACCTCCATCACACCCTTTGCGTATCGCGTCGTCTCCACAGAGCCGGTGGTCGCCTACCAGTTCAATCCCTTCTGCTGCAATTATAGCTACACCAACGACGCCAGCCTGCTCCTTCCTCGCGGCGCGCTCACCGAGAACTACATGTACCTGGGGCAAACGGTGTGGGCCGGCAACTCCACCGCACGCCTTCCTGTACCCCGGCCGGCCACCCTGAGCGTGGTCGCGCTGGAGGACGACACGGACGTGACCGTGCAGCTGCGTGCGCCGAGCGACTCGGAGAAGACCTTCGACGATCTGATCTTCGCCCCCTCGGATCTCGCGCGCATCAACGGCCCTGATGAGGTCGGTCGCATCACCTTCAGGCTGCAGCCTTTCGAGGTCTTTAACCTGGGCAGCCGGGGCATCCAGCCCGTCGAAGACATCAGTGGCGCGCGCATCACCGCGTCAAAGCCCGTCTCGGTGTTCAGCGGACACAGCTGCACCAACGTGCCCTTTGACCGCTCCGCCTGCGATCATCTCGAGTCCCAGCTTTTCCCGCTGGAGACCTGGGGCACCATCTTCATCGCCTCGCCACTCAAACTTCGTAACCCCGAGCCCCCCTCGGGCTCGCGCGAGGGCACCTACTGGAAGTTTGTGGCCAGCGAGAACAACACGGTGATTCAGACCGGCATCGCGCTCAACCCGCCGGCCGCGTTGCCTCCCGGTGGCGAGGCGGTGCCGAGCTGTGCGTCGTTCTCCGACAATCCGAGTGCGGGTCGTTTTGTGCTCGACGCCGGCGAGAGCTGTGAGTTTGGCACCCGCCACATGTTCCGGGTTCTGGCCAGTGCACCCATTGCCATCGGGGCCTTCTTAAGCGGGCAAAACACCGTCTACGATCAGGTTAACTGGAACGACCGCGCCGGTGATCCGAGCTTCTTCTTGCTTCCGCCGGAAGAGCAGTACCGCACCGATTATTCGTTTCTGGCACCGCCGACCTACTTCCAGAGCTACGCGATGGTGACGATGGCGCCGGGCTTTCCGATCACCCTCAATGGCGAAGAACTCGATCCGATGGACTTCGACGCCGAGCTCATCGAGGACGGCTCGCGCATGCGCGCGCACATCCCGCTGGAGCCGGGGCCCTATACGCTTGAGTCGCTCGTGCCGATGGGGCTTGTGGTCTACGGCTACGATAATTACGTCTCCTACGCCTTCACCGGCGGGTTAAACCTGACCAAACTCAATGTGTTGGACTGAGGCGCATACACCTCGGCCGTGGGGGGGCCTCTCTGTGACGCCGGGGTCACATCTTCGCGCGATGGTGAGGAGGGGCATCATCGGGTTTGACCCCGGGCGCGCTTCGCGATAGACGGCGCTCGCCAGAACCCCCCCGGTGTTTTTCAGGACAGTAGCCGCCATGTATTCCGACGATCCGCAACATTCGACCGCTCCGCCGATCGTCGATGGGCGCTACCGCCTCGACGCCCTGCTCAGTGAGGGAGGTGTCGGCACGATCTGGCGCGCGCAAGACCTGGTGGGCCGCCGACCGGTGGCGCTGAAGTTGCTCAAGCCGGAGGTGGCCACCCTGCCGCACCTTCGCCGACGCTTCTCGCGCGAGGCGCGTGCCGCCAGCCGCCTGATGCATCCCAATGTGGCCGCGGTCCATGATCACGGGGTGGATGCCGACGGGCGGATGTTCATCGCTATGGAGCTTCTGGAGGGCCTGGTCGTCACCGATCTGATCCGCCAGGGGCTTTCCCTCGCGCTGATTCTGGAGCTGGCCGACCAACTTCTGGCGGGTCTTGCCCACGCACACGCCCGCGGGGTGATTCACCGCGATTTGAAGCCATCGAACCTGATGGTGGTCAACGCCTCGATCCCCGACAGCCTGGGAACGCTGAAGTTGGTGGACTTCGGGATCGCGACGGTGCTTACCGACGCCGATCCGCGCGAGACCGCCCACGGGGAAGTGGTGGGCACGCCGCGCTACATGAGCCCGGAGCAGGCCAGCGGAGAGCGCTCGCTCACGCCTCGTACCGACCTCTACAACGTGGGGCTGATCCTCTACGAGCTGATCTGCGGAAGGCCGCCCTTCGGTGAGGAGAAAGGTCTGGCGGTGATGGCGATGCACGTGCATGAGCCTGTACCACCGATGATCGCGCGCCAGGGCCTGCACCTTCCCGTGGCGCTGGAGGCTTTTGTATCGCGGGCGCTGGCGAAGTCACCGGCGCGGCGCTGGCCCTCGGCCGGCGAGATGCGCGTGCAGCTCAAAGCGCTCCAGGTCGAACTCGCCGCCGATGCGCGGATTTTTCTTGTGCCCGACGCTCTGCCTCACGCGAACGCCGGTACCCAGCCCGATCGGCAGCCCACGGTTGAGGAGAGTATCGTGGGGCGGCGTCGCCTCAATCCGGTCCCCCGGGCTCCCGAAGAGGCCGGCGCGGTGCCAGGGCGCGACTCGCTGGCTGCCCGACGCCAGGCCGATCTTCAGGCGCTCAACGCCGGGGTAGCCGGCCTGCAGCAGATTCCTTTTGTGGGCCGCCCCCGCGAGCGGCAACATCTTCAAGAGATCGCCCACTCGGTGCGCAGTGAGCAGCGCGGCCGCATCGTGCTTCTGGAGGGCGAGGCCGGCGTCGGCAAGACGCGTCTGACGATGTGGCTCAAGGAGCAGGTGGAGGAGCAGGGCCAGCTTCATGGCCACATCGGTGCCTTTACCCGCGGCGGTACCGAGGGGCTTCGCGGCCTGCAGGAGGTGCTCGACAGCGTCTTCGGCACCCGCGGGCAGTCTCGCGCCGAGGTGCAGACTCGCGTCGACGCCTGGCTCACCCGGTGGGGCCATGATGACGGCATCGACGCGCGGATCCTGGCCGATTTCATGCGCCCGGCCGGAAGTCAGAGTGCGGTGCGGGAGGCCCCGGTGGCGCCCACCACGCTCTTTGCCACGATCCTGCGCGTGTTGGAGCGGGTGGCCACTCGCCGTCCGCGCTTGATCATCCTCGATGACGTGCACTGGGCGGGCCGGGAGCTGGGCGACTTTTTGGACTTTCTGGCCGTGGAGCTTCGCCACCGCGCGATACCCCTGATGGTCATGGCCACCGTCCGCTCCGAAGACCTCGGAGAGAACCCTGCGCTGGAGCGTCGCCTCACCGCGCTGAGCCGTTACGTGGGAGAGACGGTCGAGCGCATCAATCTGGGGCGCCTCAATGAGGACAGCAGCTATGAGCTGATTCGCCTGGTGTTGCCGGTCGATGAGGCGCTCACTCGCCTGATCTATGAGCGCTCCGGGGGCAACCCCCTGCACCTGGTTCTTCTGCTGCGTTACCTGCGCGACGAGGGGCTGATTCGTCCCGATGGGGAGCGCTGGGCCACGGCCGATGTCGACGCGGTGCGTGAGGCGGTGCCGCCGAGCCTGGGCGATCTTTTTGAGGTTCGCCTCCAGCAGATTGAGGCCCGCTACAACCGTCAGAATAAGCTCGGTGAGCTCCTGCAGCGCGCGGCGATCGCCGGACCTCGATTTACCTACGAGGTGCTGCGCGAGATGATCGAGGGGGAGGCGGATGCCGAGCGTCTGCGCTTCTTTGATGAAGATCTCGATCACCTGCTCAGCGAGGGCATTCTCATCGAGAGCCACGGGCGGCGCGAAGACTGGTACGCCTTTAGTCACGGACTTTTGCGCGACTACTTCCTGCGGCAGATCGGCGGGGCGTTTCGGGCGCGCAGGTTGCATCGGCTGGCCGCAGAGGCCCGCGAGACGGTCTACGGGGAGCGGGCCGGGGCGCACGCCGCCGAGATCGCCTCGCACTGGCATGCCGCCCGTGATCTGGAGCGCGCGCTGACCTGGTACATTCGTGCCGGCCGCACAGCCTCCCGCGCCGCGATGCTTCGCCAGGCGGCGGTGGCCTTCGAGGCCGCGCTCGCCATTATGGACGAGCTCTTGGGGGTGGACGCCGAGCATGGCGAACCCCCGAACTTCGCCCGCCTCAATGCCCGCGCTCAGGAGCTGGGCTGGAGTGGTACCGATTACGTCGATATCTTGATGCGCCTGGGCGATCTTCTGGAAGGTTTCGGTGAGTTCCCCGAGGCCGAGGCCTGCTACCGGCGTGTGGTGCGCCTGGTGGGCTCCTGTACCTCGCCGGTTCCCGACGCGCTCATCGCACTGGCCGGCTCCTGGCTGGGCCTGGGGCATGTCGCCTGGCAGCGCGGTGACTTCGAGGCCGCTCGTTGGGCCTTTAATCGTGTGCGTGACGAGGTCGCCACGCTCCCCGAGCTGGCATCGATGCGCGATAATGCTACGCGCGGACTGGCCCGGGTGGCCTGGCACCGGGCTGATTACCGGCTGGCCGTTGAGCTGGCTACCGAGGCGCTGCACAGCGCCGAGGGCCGTGGCGACGACGCCGGCGTGGCGCAGTCGCTCTGGATTCTGGGCGAAGTCGCCAGAATTCAAGGAGAGGGTGAGGACGCACGCGAGTATTACGGCCGCTCCATGGCGTTGAGCCAGGTCAGCGATCAGCCCTCGGAGGTGGCTCGCAACCTGCTCAGCCTGGCGCAGCTGGCCCGCTTCCAGAAGAACTTCGACCAGGCCGAGGAACTCTACCAGCGCGCCCTGCGTCGCTACGAGGCCCTGGGCGACCGCCGCGGCGCGGGCCAGTGCTACAACGGCCTCGGTGACGTGGCCCGCTTCCGCGACAGCTACGATGCGGCACGGCGTTTCTATGAGCGCGCACTGGCCACCTACCAGAGCATCGGCGCGGAGCTCGATGTGGCGCTCGTCTACACCAACCTGGGGCTCACCTCGATCGCGCTCAACGATTACCCGGCGGCGGAAGACTTCTTATGTGCCGCGCGCGAACGCGTGGCCGATGAGGAGTACCCCTATTTGCAGGCCGGCATCGAGTACAACCTGGCGCTGGTGCGCGCGCTGCGCGGCGAAGACGATGATACCGAGACGCTGCATCGGGTGCTGGAGCTCTCGGCGCGCTTTCCCATCCCCGATCTCGACTACGCTCAGCCGCTGGAGCGTCTTGCCCGGCTGCGAGCCGACGCCGGCCACCCCGACGAGGCCCGCGCGCTCTGGTTGCGTGCACGCGACATCTACCGAGAGCTCGAGCTTGAGGGGGACCTGGCCCGCGTCAACGCCCAGATCGACGAACGCGCCCCGACCGAATGAGGCCGGGACGCGTTTGTGTGTCGTTCTAAGTTGTTGAGATTGTTGCTTTTTATTCGTCGGGGAGCTGGCCGAGGATCCGACGCACCCCGGTGACCGCGCGGTACATCCCGACGTGGCGGTAGACCCCGGGCTGGCCCACGATGGTCAGGAAGAGCGGCTCGCCATCGACCTCAAAGCTCTTCACATGGATGGCGTCGGCTTCAATGCCCGGCACAAAGTGCGGCATCCGCGCCAGAATTCGCTCGCGGTGGCCCTTCTCGGTGCTGCGGCAGAGCAGGGGGGCGTAGGCCGCCAGAATATCGGACTCGGCGCTGTCGCCAGCCTGCGCAATCACCAGCCCGCGGCTGTCGCCCAGGGTGAAGTTGCGCAGCTGCTCGCGCTCAAAGATGTGCTCCAGCTGCAGCGTCAGCGCAGTGATGGTCTGCGTGCTGCGCTTGCGACGGCGTTCCAGGTTGACAGGCAATGCGCTCATGATCCGCTCCTTGGATGGTGCCGCCCGGCGTCTGGCCCTCATCCATGGGGGCGGCTGCGCAACTGATGGCGGCGGTTCCTCGTGATAGCGTTCGCACGGTGACTGGCTCCCGGGCTGCCATCCTTGCAGCCGATGCACGGAACCCATGTCGCAGTCGCTCATCCTTGAGCAACCCGGCCGTCAGGCGCGGGACAACGTCCCTTGCCGCAACTCGCCGTGGAACACCGTCAGGCTACGGTAGCCCCGCCGGGCGTCAAAAAAATTGATGGGTGAGGGCTTTATCTGCACTGGAATGTTCCTTGCAGCGTTGAGGGGGGCGTGCAAATGTTGTCGCTTCGGTGTATGAGACAGCCTTAAGGCCCCTGCGCCGACAAAATCATAACGACCCACCTGAGAGATAGACGATGGCCCCGAACTCCAGAGCGCTCGCCAGCACCACCGCGGCCGCGCTGATCCTCTTCAGCGCTCCGGCTTTCGCCCAGACCGCCGCGACCACCTCCGGGACCGTGGACCAGACGGATCCGGTCGAAGTCAACGAAGCTGAAGAGCTCGCTGCAGAGGTCGATGAGAACATTGATGATGAGCTCGACGATCTTCTCGGCGAAGAAGAAGACGACAAGCCCTGGTCGCTGGGAGCTTCGCTGAGCTTCTCGGTGGGGCAGGGCACGTTTGTGAGCCTGGCCAATGACTCGCAATGGGCCGACCAGGTGGGCGACGGCAGCCGTGCCTACGATCGCGTCAGCATGCGTTTTGGCGTCAGCGGAAGTTATCAGGTTCAGGACTTTAGCTTCTCCGGTAGCCTGGGCTTCAGTCAGGGACTTACGGCCAACAACGGCATGAACGGCTCTTATGAGACGCGCCTGGGCGACCTCGGGCTGAGCGCAGGCTGGAAGGGCTGGAGCTTTGAGTCGACCGGGATCTCGCTTCGCCCCTCGCTCTCGGTGGCCCTTCCGACCGGCCGCACCTCGCGGGTCTCCACGATGTTGCTCTCGACCTCGGTCGGGCTGAGCCTCTCCAAGACCTTCTTCAAGCGTCTGACCCTGGGCGCTTCGCTCGGCGGCTCGCGCACCTTCCACCGCTACACCTCGCCGGTCATGGATATCGATGACGTCGGCGAAGCCAACGCCATCTACCGCTACGACGGCAGTGAGGCCGTTGAGCCGGGGCGCTTCGCCGTCGCTGGCATCAACACGCCCTACTCGCTGAGCACCGGCCTGAGCGCGAGCATGAAGTTTCCGCATAAACTCTCGCTCTCCGTCGGTTACTCGCTGAGCACCGCTTGGTCCTACCGGGTCAATGAAGCCGATGAGTTCAGCTCCCAGTACGAGTGCCGTGGTATTCGATGCGCCGGTCAGGGCGCGTCGGGCTCGGTATCGCTGAGCTACCCGATCACCGACTGGCTCGGTGCCAGCCTGAGCGCGCGCACCTTCGGCGGCCCGCGCACCCCCGATCAGCGCTCGCTGGTCTTCCCCTTCTGGAACTTCAACGGGGCGGCGACCAACCAGAGCTCCATCGGCCTGGGCTTCAACGGCAGCTACTGAGCCTGCGCAGGCTTCGCCCTGGTGAAGGGCGAGGTGCCGCAACACATAAGACCGCCGCCCGGTGTGATGGGGCGGCGGTCTTTTTTTGTGCCCGGGCGAGGCGCATTTTACGGAGCGTTGAGCGCCCAGTCGTAGTCCATAAAGACGACGTCCACCTCCGGGGCGTTCTCATCCTGAAGGCGCGCGCGGATGGCCTCGGAGGTGTAGATCTCCACATAGTCCGCACGTTCGCCGGTGCTCCCCCGGTAGGCGGGGTTTGTGAAGTCGCCGCCGTACCAGTCCATGATTTTGGTCAGGTAGAGCGTGTCGCCCTCAATGCGTGCGAACTTCGTATCGCTCAAGGTGGCGCGGGTGCGGGCGTCGAGCTGGGCATCAATCTCTGCGCCGGTGTAGGCGCTCTCGGCCAGATGCGGACAACTTCGGGCGGCGCAGTTCACCGCAAAATGAATGCGCGGATCTTCATAGAGAGGGCGAATCAGCCCGTGCTCGATCGCATCGAGGCTCAGCATGTAGCCGGCCACCTCGCAGCGGGGCTGGCCCCAGGGATCGTTGATGTCTCGGATGGAATCGATCGGCAGGTTGTCGACGATCAGTCGTAGCGTGCAGGCGTTGTAGGCGTTGATGAGCATCGCCAGCTGCTCATCCTCGTTCAACGCCGTGGCATCGGCCCGGGCCAGAGCGGTGAGGTAGGCGTCGAGGTCGGCGCGCTCTTCGCGGATTCCCTGGTAGTCGACGTGGCCTGCTTCAGCGTTGACATGTTCGCTTAAGAGCGCGTCGAGGGCGCTGTGGTCGAAGCTCTGGTCACCGGAGCGCTGACCTGTACGAAGTTCGTCGACAAGAGGGCTGTCGATGAGCTCAGCGCCAGGAGCGCTGCACGCGCTGATCAGTAAGGCGGCGAGCAGGGCAGGGCGGCGAAAGGACATCTCAACCTCGTGAGGACGGGGGCGACTTCGGCGGCGATGCCAGCAGTTTTAAACGCATCGCGGCTTAAGGCAACGACTCCGGCGGGCGGGGCACCGTGATGTGGAAGAGGTAATCGCGCCAGTGGTCGCGCATATGCGTGAAGTAGGGCGAGTGGCGGGTACCCCAGCGGCGCTCCAGCCGACTCCAGAGGTCGTGGAGCACCGGTTCAAAAAGGTGTTTTCGCTCCAGCAGATGCTCCCAGATGGCCTGCGCGATGGGATAGTATGACCAGTGCCAACGCTCCTCCATATGCGCAAATTGTTGCTCGGAGTGGTCGGGTCCGAAGGGCTGAAAGAAACCGTAGTCGAGCGCCTGACCATCGAGCCAGAGCCAGGCCTCAAAGAGCTGCGCGCCTTCCTCAAAAAGACGCGGATTGAGCCCCAGGATATCGAACTCCGTGCCCCAGTGATGGCGCGAGAGAGCCGGGGCGGCGCTGGCCAGCAGGATCTCCTGCTCGCGCTCATCGGGGCTGAGTTCCTCAAACCAGCAACGCTTATGACGCTCGTTCTCCGGCTTCCAGGTATGACCCGGGGTCAGCCCGCAGCGCCCGGCGGCGCGCTCCGAGATCTTGTTAAAAGAGCGGCCCGTAAAGCGCATCTTTCGGTACCAGATGAAGCTCTGAGAGCCCATATCTCGGTAGTCGGAGCGCAGCAGCGTGCCAAGGATCTGCGCGATGAAGCGCGGGTAGCGTTGCAGGTGTGCGGCCAACTCGGCTTGCGTGGCGAAACGTCCGCCGAAGCTTCCGCGCAGGCTCAGTACGATGCGAAAGCCGTGGTCGGGTTCGGCGCTCGCGAACACCATCGCCTCAATCAGGCAGCGAAGTTGGGTGCTGGCCTCGGTGAGCGCAGCGCGGGGGGGGCGACGCTCGCCAAGGATCCATTGCTCCAGAGCGTCGGGGTGGGTCAAGGAGAGCAGGCGCACCGCCTCGGCCCAGCGCGCCTTACGTTCGGCGAGGTGGGAGGGCTGGTGCAGATCCAGACAACGCTGCGTTGCATGAAGTTCGAGTGCGTTGAGAAGATCATCGGGCTCCCAACCCTCCGCGTTGCTGCGCGCCACCAGCATCTTTGCCCGCGGACTGAGCCCCGACCACGTGGCAAGCTGTAGCGCCTGTCGGCTGACCTCCAGGCCCACCGAGTGCGCCTCGGTTCGGGTTTTGATACGATGCGACTGCCCGTCGTACTCCTGCTGCGAGGCGCTGGCGTCGCGCACAAGAAGGCTGCCGACCAGCAGTAGCATCGCCGCTAGAATCCCCCGCCAACCTTGTCTAAAGTGCGCGCTATTCATCCGGCGTTGCCTAACACAGCGAGCGAAACGTGTCGAATCTTCGAACCCTGATGCTGGCGCTCACCCTGAGTGCCCTGGTGGTGGCGGGTGCCACCGCTCCGGCGCTCGCCCAACATGAGGTGGAAGGCGATGGGGCGCGCGCAGAAGGGGCTTCGGCCGCAGATGCGTCGGCCGAGTCCACAGGCGCGAGTGATGAGAGCGGGGAGCAAGGGACCTCGGGGGGGATCGTGATCGAAGGGGTAGCGCAACCTCGCGGCGTTATTGAGTTACCCGGGCTCGGCGATGATGCGCAGGGTGGCGAGGCGGCTCAGCCTGCGACGCTGGTGATTGAGCGCGGTGGAGCTGGCGTGGGTGGTCGCGACTCTCGGACGATTCGACTTTCCTTTGAACGCAACGGTTCGTCGGTGCTCATTCCGGCAAAAGTAGGGCGCATCGACGTATACTTTGTGCTCGATACCGGCGCGAGCTACACCACGCTGACCTCCGAGGTTGCCCGTCAGGCCCGCATCACCCCCGACGCCAGCTCGCCCACCACGCTGATGCAGACCGCCGGCGGGGTGCGCCAGGCGCACTTCGGGATGATGAGCTCGCTCCAGCTGAATCAAACCACGATGCGCAACGTGACCTACACGCTCTGCGATGCCTGCGGCTTTGGCACCTACCACGATCGCCCGGTGGTGGGCTTGCTGGGGCTCAACGTCTTGCAGCGTTTTGAGATGAATCTGGACTCGGCCGCCGGGGTTGTGGAGCTGACGCCCAACCCGAACTTTCGGGATCAAAGCGTCGATATGCGCCCCTGGCTCACCTATCAGGTCAAGCCTGTGCAGGTGCCCGTGGAACGGCGCCCTGTGCCGCGTCTGGCCGTGGAGGTGCGAAATACCTCGGCGCAACAGGCGGAGCGTGTGGTGGTGGAGTTTCGCTGCCACCTTCAGGATGGCAGTGTGGAGCACGTGCGAACGCCCCCCACCACGGTGCCCGCAAAGTCGGTGGTGGACACCGAGCTTATCCGAAGCGTCCCGGCCTGCCGGGGATGGCAGGCCGACGTGGTGGAAGGCTTCTGGCGCTAAGCGAGCATCGCAGGCTCAGTGGCTGTTGGCCGCAACATCATCGGGCAACGCCACATTGATGGCCTTGGGATACTTCTTGCCGTCATTACCGCCGTACTGAAAATCGACCGGAATCACCTCGCCGGGCACGTAGGCCGGCAGACGTGCCCGCAGGTCGTCGTCGACGACGTTGGCGATATGGAAGAAGAACTTGCGCTCATCGTCGGTCTGAATAAAGCCAAAGCCCTTGTCGGTGAAGTAGGCGATGACTCGGCCCCCGAGGTCCTGACCGATGTCGAGCTCATCGTCGAAGGACATGCGCTGAAGGCGCTCGACGTTCTCTTCCAGATCAAAGAAGTGGAAGGAGCAATCCTCGTTGATGCGAATGCCGATGGCCTTGACCTGGGCGTAGCGACGATCAAAGAGGAAGGAGAGGCAGGCTCCAAAGGCCACAAGCAACCCGCCGGAACTCAGCGAGGTGTCGGCCAGCTCCACGTAGAGGGCTTTGAGCACGATTCCGCGGCGCGCGGCCTGCAGAAAGTCCTGCTGCTCCTCCAGGTTGTCGATCGAACCGGTGACATGCACGCCCAGGTTGACATGGGCGTGGACATCCTCAAATCCGGTGATCATAAAGTCGAGGAGGTAGCGCTGCCGGAAGTTTTCGTCATGATCGACTCTGGCGCCGGCGCGCTCCGAATACTGGCGCAGCGCATCGGCCAGGTCGATGTTGGTCGGGTTGGTGGAGAGCTTGCTGGTCACTTCATCTCCGATCGCCATAGTATCACCTCACAGCAGCGTTCAATGCCTTCGCGCGTCGCGCCGGGGTTCGCGTCATGCCAGATGGCGATGAGCGAGGCGCTCTTAGAGAAGATAAACAGCTCAAAGGCGCTCGCCAGTTGTTTTCGACGGCGGCCGCACAGCGTACACACCTAATAAGAAGGGCGACAAGAAGATCATTCCCCTTTGTCAAGAAGCTGGCGATGACGCCCTGTTTTGAACGCCCCCCGGGCCGGACTCTTCCCGAGACGATCGGAATGCAGCGCGCCAGCCCGACGGTTTAAGGGCCTCGATGGCGCACCGCCGTGCCGGGCCTGGCGCCCGGGCGAGGAGCGGCTCGGCCCCGTGATGTATCTGCTATCAGGACCTCTCTCTATGACAGACCTTCAAGTTCATGATGACGGCACGGGCCACGGGCTGGCAGGGCTGGCCGAGGAGCACCGCGCCTACGTGCGCACCATCGACCAGCGCCTGGCAACGATCTATGGCCTGGGTGGCGTGCCCTTTTTTGGGGTGCTGGTGGCCTTGCCGATCCTCGCCGGGCTCTTTGGCTGGTGGACCTCGGCCGTGCTCTGGATCCCCGGGATCACCCTGGCGCTCCTCGTGCTCTACATCGGTCGAAAGGCGATCTATGAGCGGCGCGATCGGATGCGCGAGCAGGTCGACACCTACGGCGACACCAACGGGGTTTCCATGGCGGGTATCGCCGAGTATTTTCAGGCCGAGGGCGAGTACAGCTTCTTTGTCGCGCTCTATAAAGATACGGGCGCACCCGCGCTGGACGCGGGCGACAGGGCCAGGCCGGGGGCCAGTCTATGAATGGTCTTCGTGATGTGCTGGAGGCGGCCGGGCCGATGCTCTACCCGGTGGTGCTGGTCTCGCTTGTGGGGGCGGCGCTCTTTTTTGAGCGCCTGGTAGCACTGCGCCGGGCGGCGGTCGCGCCGACCGGGCTGGCCGAAGGGGTGCTCAAAGCCGCGCAGGCTGAAGGAGAGGCTGAGGCGCAGCACGCTGCCCGCGCGATCTGCCAGGGCTCATCCAGCGCGGTGGGCGCAGTGCTCGGCGAGGGGTTGCGCTTTGCGGGAAGCTCCCGCGGAGAGATCCGCGAGGTGATGGAAGATCGCGGCCGACGCGAGCTCGCCCACCTCGAGCGTTTCGTGGGAGGCGTTGGCGCACTGGCAACCGTGGCACCCTTGCTGGGGCTGTTGGGAACGGTCACCGGCATGATCCGGGTCTTTCAGGCGGTGGTCGATGAGGCCACCCCGAAAGGCGTTGTCGACCCGACGTTGCTGGCCGGAGGCATCTGGGAGGCGCTGATCACCACGGCGGCCGGCCTGGCCGTGGCGATTCCCCTTTATCTTGGCTACCGCTACCTGCTCGGAAGGGTCGACCGCTGGGCCACCGAGTTGGAAGAGGCCGCCGCCGGTCTTCTCGACGTGCTCGCACCGCCGCCGGGCTCCAGAGCGCGCGGGCCGGGAAGCGATGCGCTTCGCGCATCGGAAGACGCTGCCGAACATGAAGGGACTTCGGCGGAGCGAGGCGCTGAGATTGCCTCCGGTGAGGTCGTATGAGGGTGTGTCTCGTGGCGTTTCGTTATGTTTTTCAGGGGGTTGGCGTTGTGCGCTTGCGCGGCGCGCTGCGTTGCTCGAAGGGCGAGGGGCTCGGGATGAGGAGCGTCGGGGGGACGGAGCGATGAATTTTCGATCTGCCCGAAAAGGTCGCCGCCGCGTGGAGGCGACCCTGGAGCTGACACCGCTGATCGATGTGATCTTCCTGCTGCTCATCTTCTTTGTGATGACCACCGCCCCGCAGAGCTCGCCACTGGAGCGCATCGGTGTTGATCTTCCCCAGGCGGCAAGCGGCGCTGCGCTTGATGAGGCCGAGGCCGAGCGCGTGGTGCTGCGCGTCTCCGCGGAGGGCGCCGTCTTTGAGGAGCGCGACGATGGGGAGCGCGTGGCGGTGGATGCGCCCCTGGCGTTTTTGCAGCAGGTCCACAGTGAGCGTCCCACCGCCACCGTCTGGCTCTTCGGCGATGAAGAGGCCGCCCATGGTTCGGTGATCCGCCTCCTTGATGCGGCGCGTGAGGTCGGCTTCAAGAAGGTACATATGGCGGTGCGACCCGCACACTAAGAAGGGTTTGGGTGACCGTGGGTCAGGTCGAAGTCTGACCCACGGTCACCCTGAGAGCCGCCCCGGGGTCAGGTCCGATCCCGGAGCGGCATGCGTTTATCATGCTGATCTATAAGGGGTATTTGGGAGGGCGGGGTGGGGGTGGACGTCTGTCCGGGCCTTTTCTTGCCGGGCATCGACGCGATGGTAATCTGGGGACCGAGAGCGCGCATGGACGCGCGCCAAGAGCAGAGGTTGCAGGATGCGCCTGGGAGTCATTCTTACATTTGCGGCGGTGGTCTGCGGGCTGGTGTACTTCGTGCTGACCAACCCCTCGGTGGAGCGCCTGGAGGTGCTTCGCGCCGAGCAAGCTCAGCTCCAGGAGCAGAACGAGCGGCTCGCGGAGAAGAACCGCAAGCTGGAGCGCGAGATTGTGGCGCTGCGCGAAGACCCGCGCCTGACCGAGCGCCGGGCACGCGAGCGTGTGGGACTTGCGCGCCCCGATGAGGTGATCTTTCAGTTCGAGGGGCCCGAAGAGACGCAGCGCGTGCAGGTTCGGCTGCGTGTGGATGAGCAAGGCACCGCCGAGCTCGCCGGTCGTCCCGTGGCCGTAGGTGAGCT
This sequence comes from Lujinxingia sediminis, assembly GCF_004005565.1. Classification (NCBI taxonomy): domain Bacteria; class Deltaproteobacteria; order Bradymonadales; family Lujinxingiaceae; genus Lujinxingia; species Lujinxingia sediminis. The sequence goes on from NZ_SADD01000008.1 coordinate 98,249, forward strand.
TGGCGGGGCGTTGCGGGAGCTTCGTCAGGAGATGCCCCATTCGGAGCTGGTGGTGTGGATCTCCGAGGAGGTCGGGCCGCTGCTTCACCAACAAATCATCGACGTGGTCGACGCCTCACCGATGGCACCGGCGAGGATCGAAGAGTAGGTATGCGCGCGCCAGGGCCGGCGTGCTGCTCAAGGCTAAGGAGGCCGACGATGAGCAACCGAACAATGACACGACGACGCCCGAAGAAGGCCGGAGGCCAGGGCTGGGTGGTGGTGAGCGCGCTGTTGCTGGCGGGCTACGCACTGGGCGTGCTCGGGCATGGTGCGCTTTTCGGGGCGCTCAACGCCTTCGGTGTCATCGCCTCACTGGCGCTGGCCGCCGGGCTGTGGTTCGGCGGGAGGCGGGAGGGCGCCGCCGAGCTTGCGACCTGTCTGAGCGGCCTGGCTGCCGTGCTGATGCTCTCGCGTCTGGCCGCCGGGGTAGGGGTGGATCTTTTTGCGCTCGTGGTGCTGACGTTGGCGGCCCTCGCTGCGACGCGCTCCAGCCGCGCGGTGGCGTGGAGCCTGGGGGCCGCGTTGAGCGTCGAGCTGACCAGCGCGCTGATGGGCACCGCCGATCCCCACACGCTCCGACCGGCCCTGGTCGAGGGGTTGGGCGAGGTCAGTCTCATACCCCTTCTGGTACGCACGGCGTTGATGGTCGCCGCCGTTGCGCTCTGCTGGAAGGCCGTCGGTCGCCACACCCAGCGCGGTCGAAAGCGCGTTGAGGTCGAGCTCAGTGAGGCTCGCGAGCAGATGCTCCAGGAGGCCCGCGAGTTTCGTCTGATTCATGCCGGCAGGGGCCAGGACGCCGTCGACCGGCGCCAGGCCGAGGAGCTGATTGTGCGCGGGGCGGTCGACGCGGTGCACCACACCATCTTCGTGACCCTGGAGCTTGTGAAGACCGCGCTCAAAGCCCACACCGTGGTGCTCCTGTGGTTTGACGTGCGCAATGAGCGCCTGCGCATCAAGGAGCTCGTCAGCGAGAGCGACGCGCTGGTCGACGGTGCCATCGACCCGGCCGGTGGTGTGCTCGGCGGGCTGACCCGCCAGCGCGAAACTCTGGCGCTTAAGGCGCTTCGCCCCGGATTCCGCGGGCTTGCCTACTACCGCCATCCTCAGGATGTCACCGAGTTTCTGGGGGTACCGGTCATCGAGAAGGGGCATCTGCGCGGGGTGCTCTGCGTTGATCGTTGTGCTGAGCGGGCCTTTGAGGACGAAGAGATCCGGGTTGTGGAGGACGCCGCATCTTATGTGATGCGCGCGGTTGAGAATGAGCGCGTGGTGGCCACGATTGAACGGGCACGCTTTGAGGTCAGCCGTTTCTTTGAGGCCAGCCGCAAGCTCAACGGGGTTCTCACCCCGGATCAGGTCTACGAGGTCGCTCTGGAGAGCGTGGCCCAGATTGTGGCCTTTGATTTCGCGGCGATCACTCTTTTTGACGAGGAGGAGGATCGCCACCATGTCGCCCGTGTCAGCGGTGAGGGCATGACGAGCCAGGGAGGTTGGGACCAGGTGAGCTTTGCGTCGAACCAGGGCCTTGTGTCGATGGTGGTGAGCAACCGCCACTACCTGCCTTTTGGCGGCCATCTTCGCGATCCGGACGCAGTGGTCTTCGGGCCGGGGCAGTCGGCGCGCGATCTTCGCAGCCTCATCGTGCTGCCGCTCATCGTCCAGGATCAAGCCGTCGGTACGCTGGTGATCGGGCACCGCGAGGCCAACCAGTTTGCCTCGGAGCGACGCGAAATGCTCGAAGTGATCGCCAACCAGGTCGCCGTCACCCTCCAAAACGCACGCCTCTACGAGCGCATGGAGGAGATGGCCAGCATCGACGCCCTCACGCGCCTCCCCAACCGCCGCACCTTCCAGACTCGCCTCAGCGAAGCGATGGCGCGTCACAAGCGCTCGCGTCGCACCTTTGCGGTCGTGCTCACCGACATCGACCACTTCAAGTCGGTCAATGATACCTACGGGCACCCCGTCGGTGACGAGGTTTTGCGCCATGTGGGCCGCGTCTTCCGCGAGGGGCTGCGCGAGGTCGATATGCCCGCGCGCTACGGCGGTGAGGAGTTCGTGCTGGTGCTGGAAGACACCGACATTGAAGGCGCGCGCCAGGTGGCCGACCGTCTGCGCGTGGCGATCAGCAAGCTGAGCTTTGAAACCGATAAGGGGCTTTTGCAGTGCACCATCAGCATGGGCATCGCGATGGGCCCGGCTGATACCGATCATGAGCACGCGCTGGTGGACCTGGCCGATCAGGCCCTCTACCATTCCAAGAAGAACGGTCGAAACCAGGTGACGGTCTACAGCGAGATGATCGCGAAGACGGCAGCGGCGTAAAGCACAGTGACGCGCGCTTTGCGCCCTCAGTCCGATGAGTGTTTCCAGGTTTCGACGTAGGCTTGATTCACCCGCTGTGTTGATGTGGACCTCCCTGACCTGCCGAGGAATCATGAAGAAAAACTTTGTCTTCGACACCAACGTCCTCCTTCACGACCCGCGCGCCATCTTTGGCTTTGAGGACAACACGGTCATCGTCCCGATCTATGTGATCGAAGAGATCGACACCTTTAAGCGCGATATGAGCGAGCTGGGGCGCAACGCGCGGGAGGTCAGCCGCATTCTTGATGACTACCGAAGTCGGGGCGATCTGGCCGAGGGCGTCGCGCTCGATGGCGGCGGTCTTCTCAAGGTCAGCTTCGATCTTCTTCAGGATGACTCCGTCAAGTTTCTGGATACCAACAAAACCGACAACCTCATCTTAAGCGTCGCCCTGGAGGTGCAGCGCCGCGAGCCGGAGGTGCCCTGCATCTTCGTCTCCAAAGACGTGAACCTGCGGGTGCGCGCCAACATCCTGGGCCTGGCCGCCGAGAAGTACGAAGAGCAAGACGTCGTCTCGGTGCAGGAACTCTACAGCGGGTCCAGCGAGCTGGAGGTGCCCAACGACTGGATCGATGCGATTCATGAGCGGGGCGCGCTTGAAGTCAGCGTTGAGGAGCTCGCCGAACACCGCGCCGACTCGACTCGTCGGCGCGGCACACACTTCTACACCAACGAGTACCTCTGGCTTCGCGCCGCCGGGGGTCCGCAGAATACCCTGGGACGCGTCACGGTGAATGCGGAGTCTGGCGAGGTGACGATTCGCCCGCTGAGCAAAGCGCGCGATCATGTCTGGGGCATCCGCCCTCGCAACCGTGAGCAGGCTTTCGCGCTCGATGCGTTGCTCGACGATGACATCAAGGTCGTCACACTCATCGGGAAGGCGGGTACCGGGAAGACGCTTCTGGCGATCGCCGCCGGTCTTCAGAAAGTCACCGAGGAGCGCAGCCACCACAAGCTCCTGGTGAGCCGACCGGTGATCCCAATGGGGCGCGATCTGGGCTATCTTCCGGGGACGGTCGAAGAGAAGCTCGACCCCTGGATGCGCCCGATCTTCGACAACGTTGAATACCTGATGGGCATCAGCCACACCGACCGCCGTTCGGGACGCGGGGCCGATGAGCTCCGCTCGATGGGGATCATCGAGATCGAGCCTCTGACCTACATTCGCGGCCGCTCGCTGCCCAACCTCTACATGATCGTCGACGAGGCTCAGAACCTCACCCCCCACGAAGTAAAAACGATTCTGACGCGGGTGGGTGAGGGGACCAAGATTGTGCTCACCGGCGACCCCTACCAGATTGACAACCCCTATGTGGACAGCGAGTCCAACGGGTTGAGCTACCTGGTTAACCGCTTCAAGGGGCAGTCGCTGGCCGGTACGGTCACCCTCTTTAAGGGCGAGCGCTCCGACCTGGCGGAGATGGCGGCGAATCTTTTGTAAGGATCCTGCTTCGGCGTCAGCGACGTGCTTTTCGGCGTGAAAAAGCCGGCCTTCGGGCCGGCTTTTTTTGTGCCAGCCGGAGCTCTGAACGCGTCGAAGCGAAAGGGGGGAAGAGGGCGTGTGGGGCGGGTTTTATGGGGACGTCGGCGGACCGTGGGTCAGCACACAGGATGACCCACGGTCGACGTTGCGGAGGGGGCGGGACGCGCGACCGCCGGACGGGTTGATGACCGCCCGGGACGTGGCACCAGGGTGGGTTGAAGCCGATGTGCAGGCATAAAAAACGCGCCCCCGAAGGGGCGCGTTTTTTAGCTCAGACCATCAGGCGATGATCAGGGCGCGCGGGTGATGTCGACCTGCAACTCGAAGGTACCGGTCGCGCCGAAGTCCACGCTGTCGACCATGATGAAGTAGGTCTTGTCGCTGTTCGCCTCGAAGGTCAGCGACTCGGTGCCAGCGCCGAAGGTCGCGTCGGAGCCGACCTGACATTCCAGGGTCGCAATCTCAGCGTTCGCGCAGTTGCCGGTGATCCAGAATGCACCGTCAAACTGACTGGTCATCGTGGCGGTCAGCTCGTCACCCACCATCATCGGAACGGCGAAGACAACCTCGCCACCGGCGCCGCGCCAGCCGGTGCAACTCGTACCACTGGCTTCGCTGTAAGGCGTGTAGGTGTTGCTGTAGCCACTCAGCGAGTCGGTGTAGGTGTAGGTGTCGGTCAACACTTCGAAGGGGCGAGAGCAGGTGTCGCCTTCGCGATCCAGGCAGTACGCCTCGACGTTTTCGGGATCCGATTCGTCGAGCGCGCAACCGAAGTCACACTCGATAAGCTCCTGGTTGCCACGCTCGTCGCAGATCTCGATGGTCATGCCAACATCCACGCAGGCCTGGGTGCTGAGCGTGTCGCAGGGGGTGTCGAAGAACTCGAACGACACTTCAAACGCATCGTTGGTGAGGTCGACGCCCTGGGAGTGGTCGAGGATCAAGTAGTAGGTGCCACCTTCTTTTGAGATGTAGTCAATCTCGCTGCCACTACCAACCGCCGAGGCGACGCAGGTCGTGTCAATGTCGCTGGATTCAGCGCAGCTCTCTACAAGGTACATCACCGGATCGCCGTTGGAGGTATCGGCGGCCTGGTAATTCACAACCACACCCTCGGTCGGGTCGAGCTGAATCTGATACACCGCATCGCGACCGCTGGTCGCATCACCATCGTAACAGTCGGCGGCATCGGTGAGCACGTAGTCGCGACCAAAGCGCACGGCACCCGTTTTACCGAAGACGTCGGTAATGGTGGTCGAGGCGTCGATCAGGAGCGAGGAGCTGCACACGTTGTTGGGACTCTGTGGCCCGCCACACTGGGTGCCTGCCGGGTTGCATGCGAAGGGGCAGGGCTGGGAGTCCACAACGCTATCACCGGTCTCCGAGCAGGTCTGGAACGCACCGTTGGCGCAGAAGGTGCTGTTCGGTGCGCAGGCGCCCTGGCGGGTGTTGAGGCTCAGGGTGAAGGCGCCGGTTTCGGTGGCGGTGGTACCGGCGTCGACGACCACGTAGTAGGTGCCAGCTACTTCGGCGAAGAACTCCACGTACTGATTTTCGGCGTCGCCATCGAGCATGCCCACTTCGCAGGCACCACTGATGGTGTCGAGACCGGGGCAGTTGTTCAAGACATAGATGCCAGCGTAGACGTCGGTGGTGAGCGTGGCTTCCAGGATGTCGTTGGCATTGAGTTCCACGGCGAAGACCGCGTCGCGACCGCCGGGAGCGGCGCCTTCAAAGCAGCTGCTCGGGGCGTTGAGCTTGTTGGTGATGTTGGCGAAGTCGCCCTCAAAGCTCGCGCCGGGGGCAAGCGTGATGGCGTCGATGCAGCGGTCACCGCGGGGGGTGCCGCAGGCGCCGTCCACGCAGCCGCCTTCGCAGCCGTAGAAGGTGGGGAAGTCGCCGTTGCAGATGCTCAGGGTGTCGGCGTCGAAGCAACCGAGCACGGAGCCGTTGTCCAGACCTGCACAGACGGGATCTTCGATGGCGACGTCGAGTACGAACTCGCCTTCAGCGTCGCCTTCCTCAACAGCCTGAACGGCGAGGATGAAGGTGTCGGACACGGCGGCGACGTAGGTGAGGGTCTCGGTGCTGGACGCGCCGGCAATATTGGTAGCGCGCTGGCAGTTGAGGTTGGTCTCATCTTCGGAGCCTTCCGGCTGGATGTCGGGGCATCCGCGGGAGATCCACATCGCCATGTCGGCTTCGGCAGCCAGGGTCGCGGTGATGCGCTGACCGGCGACCAGGTCCACCGAGAAGTAACCGGTACCGCCAACCAGGTCGTCCTGGCGGCTGCTGGAGGCGAAGTTGCACTGGTCGCCGTCGAGCGAGCCGCCGGAGCCGTAGCGCACCTGCGCGCCCACACCCAGGTCACTGACGGTGCTGGAGTAGGTCATGCCTTCGGCGGCAAGGTCCACCGCCGCGCTGCAGACGGAGTTGGGGGCTTCGGCACACTGGTCGGCTTCTGCACCGCAGCCGAAGGGGCAGAAGGGAAGCTGAGTGTAGGCGTTACCAAAGGCGTTGCAGACCTCGCGCTGGCCTTCGGCGCACTGGTAGGTGCCGGGCTCGCAGAGCGGCAGGCCGATGGAGAAGTCGAGGGTGGCCGGGTTGTCCAGCGTGCCCACGCCGGTGTCGGCGATGATGGTCAGGGTCACCGGCGCATCGGTATCATTGGTGTAGGCGGCTGCGCGCACGAACTGGTCTTCGCCACGGATGAAGTCGGTGGCGCTGGGCTCCACGCAGCTCTCGACGACGTCGACACATTCTTCGAGCAGGTAGATCGCGCCGTAGTCGACGGCCGAGGTCATCGAGACGGTGAGCTGTTCGCCGGGGGGCACCGTGGCGCTGAACGCGACGTCGGCACCCGAGGTGTTGAAGAGGCGGTTGATCGGTACGCAGGCTGATTCTTCGGAGGGCTGGTAGTAGTTGGAGAACTCGGTCCAGTCGATCTCGAAGGAGTCACCGTCGACGACTTCGTAGGCGTCGGCGCAGCTGTCGGCTTCGGGAAGGATGCAGCGAAGCTCGGTGCCGTCGCAGCCCTCGCGGCAGTTGATGCGGGCTTCCTGGGTGCCGTTGGCGTTGCAGACCACCAGGGTGTCGCCGTCGCAGGAGCGGGTGTCGGCTTCACACACGATGGTGGGGTCGACACAGCTCACGCTCAGGTTGGTGCGGTCGTAGACGCACTCTTCGTTTTCGGAGCACTCCGAGCAGAGATCGGCTTCGGGCTCGCAGCGGTTGGCGACGCAGAGGTTGCCTTCGAGGCAGTCGTTGACCGAGGTGCAGACCTCGGCGTTGACGCACTCGCGGGCGGCGGGGTCACAGACACCGGGCTGGCCAGCGCAGTTGAGAAGGGTGCAGATAAAGGTCTCACTGACGCAGCTGTCGTCGTAGCAGTAACGGCCCGCCGAACAGTCGTTGTCGTCGGAGCAGACGCCGGTTCCGCCACCGTCGGGATTCTCGCCGCACTCCTCGGTGTCGGGGTCACAGTCTACGTCAGGGCCCACATCGGGGTCCTCGCAGCTCTCTCCCTCGCACCCGGTATCGGGCCTGTCTGTGGGTTCATCGCCTGCGCCACAGGCGGTGGTTAAAGAGAACGCTAATGCCAAGCTGATTACCGCGAGGCGGTATCGCCACCAAATTGCCATGGCTTCCATCCTGATGTGGGATTGTCTGAGCGTGTCGTACTTTACGTTAGTTTCGGGGCGCTCGACGCGATGAGGCGCGAGCAAGAATCGAAGTCTGTGCGCCTGATGGTACCTGGGGCGCGGGGATAGGCTCCGAACAATGCGGTCAGAATTGGTTAATCGGGGGTAGACTGTCAAGTTGCTTCCGCCAGGCCTTGTGTTTCGGGGGCGTGAGGGAGCGTCTCGAAGCGCGGAGTAGGCGTTGGCGTGCAGAGGTAAAAGACGCCCGCCGGCCGGTGCCGGGGGCGTCTGGAGGTTTTGGGGGAGTGGTCTGCGGGGCGACTCAGCGCAGCGCTTTTCCGAAGATCTTTTCCTCGACGATGCGGTCTGCGATCACGTCGGTGGGAAGATCTTCAGAGCCGGCGCGGTCGAAGATGGCCAGCATCGTTTCATAGATCTCGGAGGTTTTGGCCAGGGCGCGCTCGCGATCGTAGCCGACGTACTCTTGAGCGACGTTGATGAGGCCGCCGGCGTTAATCGCGTAGTCGGGGGCGTAGAGAATGCCGCGGCGGTGGAGCTCTTCGCCGTGTCGATCTTCCAGGAGCTGGTTGTTCGCCGCACCGGCGACGATCGTGCACTGAAGCCCGGCAAGGGTGGTGTCGTTGATGGCACCGCCCAGGGCGCAGGGGGCGTAGATGTCGCAGTCGACAGCGTGAATGGCGTCGACGCTGACCGCGGTGGCACCCAGCTCGTTGACGCCGCGCTCAACGGCAGCCGGGTTGATGTCGGCGACGGTCAGGGTTGCACCGAGCTCATGAAGTTCGCGGGCCAGGCAAAAGCCCACCGCGCCCAGGCCCTGTACTGCGACGTGCACGCCTTCGAGGGAGTCGCGGCCGAGCTTGAACTTCACCGCCGCCTCAATGCCGCGGCGCACGCCGTAGGCGGTCACCGGAGAGGGGTCACCGGAGCTTCCGGCGTCCGGGTCGTAGCCAAGCACGTGGTCGGTGAAGCGGTGGGCGACGTTGATATCGTTGACGTTCGTGCCGCTGTCTTCGCAGGTGATATAGCGGCCGCCGAGCGAGTCGACAAAACGCCCGAACTCTTCAAAAAGGCGCTCGCGCTGCTCTTCGCTCAGGTGTTTCGGGCGCATGATCACGGCTTTGCCCCCGCCGTGGGGCAGGTTGCTGATGGCCGCCTTGTAGGTCATTCCACGACCCAGGCGCAGCGCGTCGCGGGTGGCTTCGGCGGTGGAGGGGTATTCGATGAAGCGGCATCCCCCGATGGCCGGACCTTGCTTCAGGTTATGAAGCGCCACAATGGCCTGAAGACCGGTGGCAGGGTCGGTTTTGAAAAGAACTTCGCCGAAGTTCAGAGAATTGGCGTATTCGAAAAGGTCCACGAGCTATCTCCTGAGGCGTTAGCGTAGCGAGAAGCGTGCGTTCGACATGAGCCAAGACTCCAGTCTCGACCCCCTGGTTCCGGGGCATTTATAGTGAGGGGGGATGGGGTTAGGCAAGGTCTGTCGTTGACGCGTAGCGTCACGATGAGAGGGGACTTTGGGGTGATGTTGGGCCCGGGTCTGTGGTGCGAGCGAGGCCGGTTCGTGCTATGCGGTGAGCCAGTGTGGATGCTGCATCTGCGGCATGGCGATCAACGTCTTCGGCGAAGCAAAGCCTGAATCCATACCGGCGTTCGGAACGTTGTCCGTGTCACGCTTTGTAGCGCATCCAGCCCCATCAACGTCTGCTCATTGTGGTGTGAAGGGGATTATGCTTGACCGGGGATCGGGGGGTGGGGAAAGTTGTCGCGTTCAATCATCAAAAGTCGCTGGCCAGTCTCAGACGCCGGCGCGCTGCGGGAGCGGGTGGAGATGACGACATCGGTGATCTGCACACAGTGTGGGGCGAGGAACCTGGCGACGCAGGCGGAATGCCGCAGATGTAAGGCGCCGCTTGGCGAGGAGGTTGTGGTCACGGCGACGGTGCGTGGCACGCCGACCTCGACGCTGCTTCAGGAGCGCTGGGCGGTGCTCGGTCTTGTCAGCCAGGCCGAAGGTGTGCGCTGGCAGGCCGGTCATGACGTGGAGCGGGGGCGTCCGGTGATGATCCAACTTCATCCGGGCGACCCGGGCGCGCTGCGTGAGGTGGAGGCACAGGCGCGCTCCTTTGCCGAACTCTCTCACTCGGGTCTTCTTGAGGTCCTGGGGGTGGTCCCCGGTGAGGAAGGCGTCTCAGTGGTGTTGGATTGGCCGCCGGGAGGGCGCCTTGACGAGCTTCTGGCGGCGCGCGAGCGCGTGCCCCTGTGGGTGGCGCTCGCGTTGATGCAGGATCTGCTTGAGGCGTTGCGCGCGATGCACGGTGCGGGCTATCGGCATGGACGGCTCGACGCCTCGCGGGTGCTGGTGCGGGAGCGCATCGACGGACGTCTGGGCGCGGCGCTTAGCGGTGTGTGGCTGGGGCCCAATGCGCCCGAGCTGGCCGAGGACTATCGCGCCCTTGCGCGCATCGTTGTACAGATGCTCGGGGTAACGGAGCAGGGGACTGAGGCTGATCTGGCCGGCCTGCTTCTGCGCGACGTCGGGGGACGAGCGGGGGAGGAGGTTTCCGTCGAGGTCGCCGGGCTTTTGGCCAGGATGTTGGCTCAGGATGCGGCCCATCGCCTGATCAACCCCCGCGAGATTCTGGCGCAGATCGATGCACTTTGTGGCTCGCTTCATGATGAGACGATGTGCGCGGTGGAGGCTGGCCCCTTCCTGCGCGGAAGTCGCGATGATGATCCGGCGGCGCGCCGCGAAGAGCTACCGATGAGCAGCGTGGAACTCTCGGCCTTTTACATCGACCGGGACCCGGTGAGCGCCGCGCAGTTTCATCGTTTCGCCACCGAAACCGGACTTACGCTTGATGAGGAGTGGTATCAGTTTAATGCCCCGCGTGGTGCCGGGGAGTTGCCGGTGGTGCACGTGACCTGGCGTGAGGCCTACGAGTACGCGCACTGGGCCGGCAAGCGACTGCCCACCGAGGCGGAGTGGGAAAAGGCCGCCCGTGGAACGGACGGGCGCACCTACCCCTGGGGGGATGCGCCTCCTAACGCCGGGCTGGCACTCTATGGTGAGAACCCCGCGCCCGGCGTCCCCGGTGAGCGCAGCGCCGGACGCAGCCCCTACGGCGTAGAAGATATGGCGGGTAACGTCTTTGAGTGGGTCGCCGACTGGTACGATGGCACCTACTACAATGAGGCTCCGCCGCGTGATCCGGGCGGCCCCAGGCGCGGCACGCGCAAGGTGCTGCGCGGGGGCTCCTTTGCCCACCCGGAGTTCGCACTTCGCTGCGCGACCCGCGGACGCTATGAGCCGGGGGAGCGTCGCGCGAACCACTCGTTTCGCTGCGTGTGGTCGCTTCGGGATCCGCAGCCCCGTTGAAATGAGGGAGCGTGAGGCTGCGTGCCGGACACACGGTGCGACTCGCCGACGCTCAAAAGGTTGCGAGATTTCAACCTGAAACGCGTTGCCCGGGGAAGCTGATGAGGTCGGTCGGTGGGACCGTGGGGCGGGTTTTCGCGCAAGGCAAGACGACCATGGGGCGGGATTTCGAATGGCGTCGCCATGGCCCTGCGAGGCAAGTCCGGGGCAGTGTGTTCGCGTTAAGTCGTGGGATTTCGCGTGCTTAATGAACCTCGGTGCTCGACACAAGGGGGCCGGGCGCGTATACCCCGGGGCGGCAAAACGCCCCTGAAACGAAATCGAAAACCACGGAAACGTGACGAGAGAACGATGACGACGAGCACCTCGTGGGTGGTCTTGAAGTTTGGCGGCACCAGTGTGTCGAGTCGGGAGCGCTGGGAGACGATCTTAAGCGTGGTTCGGGAGCGTCTGGATGAGGCGCCGGATCGCCGGGTGATGGTCGTCTGCTCCGCGCTCAGCGGGGTGACCAACCTGCTCGAAGAGGTGATTGCGCGTGCCCCCGAGGGCAATCATCATGATCTGCTCGAGCAGGTCGAGGCCCGCCACACCGAGTTGGCTGACACGCTGGGGGTGGACGCCAGCACCCTTCTCGAGGAGGAGCTCCTCACCCTGGCGCGACTCGCCCTGGGAGCCTCATTGGTCAAAGAAGTCAGTCCCCGGATTTATGCGCAGATCCTGGCGTTGGGAGAGCTGATGTCGACCCGGTTGGGGGCGGCCTTTATGGCCCGCCAGATGACGGAGAGCACCTGGGCCGACGCCCGCACCATGCTGCGCGCCGTCGAAGAGCCCAACGCCCCGCTGCGTCGCCGCTACATCTCGGCGGCCTGCGAGGGCGGGGTCGATGAGGTGCTGCAGGCGCGTCTGTCCGCCGATGCGGCGCGCGTGGTGATCACCCAGGGCTTCATCGCCGGCAATGATGCCGGGGAGACGGTGCTGCTGGGGCGTGGCGGCAGCGACACCTCGGCGGCGTATCTGGCTGCGCGCCTGCGCGCCGAGCGTCTGGAGATCTGGACGGATGTGCCCGGGATGTTCTCGGCCAATCCCCGTCAGGTACCCACCGCGCGGCTGCTGCGACGGCTGGACTATGCCGAGGCCCAGGAGCTGGCGACGATGGGCGCCCGGGTGCTGCATCCGCGCTGCCTGGCACCGGTGCGCGAACATAACATTCCACTGCATATTCGCTGCACGCCTTCACCGGAGCAGGATGGTACGGTGATCGCGGCTCAGGCCACCGGGCAAGGACCGCAGGTCAAGGCTGTGTCGGCCAAGTCCGGCGTCACCGTCATCTCGATGGAGACCCTGGGAATGTGGCAGCAGGTCGGGTTTCTGGCAGACGTCTTTGCGGTGTTTAAGTCGCACGGTCTCTCGATTGATATGGTGGCGACCTCGGAGGCCGAAGTCAGCGTGACGCTCGATCCGATGGCCAACGCGCTGGAGCCGGCCACGCTGGAGCGGCTGCATGCCGACCTCAACGAGCTGTGTCGCGCACGTGTGGTGGAGGGATGCGCGGTGGTCAGTCTGGTTGGCCGTCGGGTGCGTTCCATCCTCAGTCAGCTCGCCCCGGCGCTCAAGGTTTTTGAGGAACAGCAGATCTATCTCGTGTCGCAGTCGGCCAGCGACCTCAACCTGAGCTTTGTCGTCGATGAAGCGCAGGCTGAGCGCCTCGTCGGCAAACTCCATCAACTTCTCTTCGGGGAGCAGGGGCCGGACCAGGTCTTCGGAGCGAGCTGGGAAGAACTCAGCGGGCGAGTGCTGCCGCAGCTTCCTTTTGAGGACGCGTGGTGGCGAGAGCGCCGCACTGAACTTCTGAAGATCGCCGAAGGTGGCGCAGCTTACGCCTACAACCTCGATGTGGTTGAAGCGCAGGCCGATCGACTTAAGGCGATGGGGGCGGTCGACCGCGTCTTCTTTGCGATCAAGGCCAATCCTAACCCCGAGATCCTGCGTTCGCTGGAGGCGCGAGGTGTGGGCTTTGAGTGCGTCTCGCCAGGGGAGGTGGCGCATGTGCGAACGCTCTTTCCGAAGATTGCGCCCGGTCGCCTGCTCTTTACCCCGAACTTCGCGCCCCGCGAGGAGTACGCGTTGGGCTTTGAGGCCGGGGCGATGGTCACCCTCGACAACCTTCACCCGCTGGAGGCCTGGCCGGAGCTCTTTGAGGGGCGAGAGGTGCTTGTGCGCGTCGATCCCGGGCAGGGGGCCGGGCATCATCGCTATGTGCGCACTGCCGGCCCGAAGTCGAAGTTCGGTGTGAGCGTGGAGGAGCTTCCGCGTCTGTCTGAGCTCGCCGCGGCGGCCAACCTCAGGGTGGTGGGGCTGCACGCTCATGTGGGAAGCGGCGTGCGACGCGCGGGCACCTGGTCGTCGACGGCGGTGTTTCTGGAGCAATGTCGCGGGTTCTTCCCCGAGGTGCGCTGGCTCAACCTCGGCGGTGGACTCGGGGTGCCGGAGCGCGCCGGACAGCAGGCGCTCGATCTGCACGCGGTCAACGCGTCGCTGGAGGCCTTTAAGGCAGCGCACCCCGAGCTGGAGTTGTGGCTGGAGCCGGGGCGTTTTCTGGTCTCGGAGGCCGGCGTGCTGCTCGCGCGTGTCACGCAGCTGAAGACCAAGGGAGCCTACCACTACGTGGGCGTGGAGACGGGCATGAACACGCTGATTCGGCCGGCGCTCTACGGGGCGTATCACGCCATCGTCAACCTCACGCGCCACGCGCAGGCGCCCGAGATCGAGGCTGAGATCGTCGGCCCCATCTGTGAGAGCGGCGATGTGCTGGGACATGCGCGCTGGCTGCCGGTGTGTGAGGAGGGCGATGTGTTGCTGGTGGCCAACTGCGGCTCGTACGGTCGGGCCATGAGTTCGCGCTATAACCTGCGCGAGCCCGCCCGCGAGGTTGTGCTGGGCGCACCTGAGTCGGAGCAATGAGACTCAAAAAAGGGCAAACGCTCAATGAATACAGGCCGCCGGGCAGGTGCGTGGGAGGTTGCGCTGGAAGCGCAGATGATCTTCAAAGACCTCCTCACCCCAAACGCCCGCGCGCTCAAAGGGCCAGCTGAGCGGGGCGGCGCAGAGGTCGTCGATCACAAAGGGCTCCCCGCGCCAGGTGCCTTCGAGGTAGAAGGGACGCACTTCGTCTCTGCACCAGTTGCGGCGCATCTGGCGCACCTGGGTGGTGTTCCAGAGCTGGTCGAGGACCTTGTTTTCGTATTCGACGATGAAGCCGGGCTCGCGAAAGTAGACGCGGTCGACGCGAATGTACTCCTCGCGCAGCCGCCAGCGCTCGGGCATCACAAGGTGATTCCAGCAGCCCTGGTCGATGCGCAGGTTACTGACCATGGCAGCGGTATGTTGAAAGCGAAGCCCCAGGTAGGGGGTGAGCGCGTGGATGAGGTAGAGCGCCACAGCCAGGGTGGCCAGACGGCGTGCCGTCCGGGAGGTGGGTTGGCCCGCATGCGTCGTGCGCCAGAGATGGCGAGGTGAGAGGGGCGTGAGCGCCACCCAGATGAGAAGTCCCCATAGAAGTGCCTCCCGCGGAAGCATCGTCCAGTCGTCGGAGCCGCCGTGCATCCAGGTGGTGAGCGCCGTCATGGTCAGGGCGGCACCGATGATGAGGGGGCCAAAGCGCCGACCACGCTCGGCGAAGCTACGAAGATCCGCAGTGGTCAAAAAGGCGGCGTGACCGATGAGCATCACAAAGGCAAAGGCCGGCGCCATCGTCAGCGTCAGAGGGATATGAAAGAGCAGCGCGATCACAAGTGCCGCCTTGCGTCTCCCGGCCACATAGAGAAGGGCAATGCCCAGCTCGGCGGCGATGACCACGGCCGGTGCCAGCTCGCGAAGCAGCAAGCCGCCCGGGAGGTCGGTCAGACTCAGGTTCAGATAGCCTGCAAGCTTGTCGACGCCATAGGACGCGCAGCTCAGCGTAGGGTCGATGAAGTCGCGGTTGAGCTTATGAAATGCGCTCATCGCGTACACCGCCACGGTCAGCCCGCGGACAAAATGAAAGAATGCGTCGGTGAGTTCCGACTCGGACGTCGGCGTGGGTGTAGGGCTGAGCACGTCGGTATCGAAGGCGGCCGGATTGTGTGCGTCCGGGCGGCGCGCGGCGCGCCATCCTCCCAGAGCGCAGAGAAGCAGCGCGGCTGTCGCGATGAGCATCAGCAACAAGGATTGGTTGAGATGATCGCGCCCCATCAGAAGAGGCAGCGCTTTGCCCAGCGCACAACTCGCCCACGGGATAAGAGAGGGAGAAAAGGGTAGCGCGAGGATGCCCAGCAGGAAGAGGGCGTTGCCCGCGAGCCATTCGGGGATCCAGGCATCGGCCAGCCAGAGGTGGCAGAGCCCGGCGAGGCTAAAGAGCAGCGCCATCAAGCGAAAGGGAGGGCCCTGAGGGTGCCAGCTCAACACGATGTTCAAGGGGGTTTGAAACATGGCGGAAATACCCGCGTGACTCGGATGTTGGCCCCGGGGACGGAGATGTTCAGAGCAACCCGTGCGCTCGGAATTTGCCAGAGGTTGAGATGGCGCGCACGTTGGACTGGCGAAAGTCTTTCAAGGGCGCGTGAATCATGCTAAGGAACGCGCCAACACTGGCAGCGGGCTCATACCCCCTCATCGGTCGGTGGCGCGCAAGGTTTGCGCGGCGGAGGTGAACGGCCGAACCCTCGGAGTTGTTTCCATGATACCACTGAAAAAAGCCCTGAATTCGTCGATCGGGCGCAAGTTCGTCATGTCGATCTCAGGCATCGCGCTTGTGCTTTTTGTGATCGTGCACCTGCTTGGCAACCTGACTCTCTATGTGCCCGATGGCGGAGAGGCGTTTAACATTTACGCTTCGAAGTTCGAGCTGCTCGGGCCCTTTCTCTATGTGATTGAGATGGGGCTTCTGGGCGTGATCGCGTTGCACATCATCTGGGGTGTGACCACGACCGTGCGCAACAAGCGCGCTCGGGGCAACAATTACGACGCCGGGGGGGTAACCAAGGGCGGGCCGAGTAACCTCAACCCGGCTTCGCGCAACATGATCATCACGGGCTCGATCCTGGGCATCTTCCTGGTGGTGCACGTCTGGCACTTCCGCATTCAGAAGATGTTTATGGACGCCACGATGATCATCGATGGCAAGGAGCATACCGACCTCTACAGCCTGGTGGCGGGCTCGTTCCAGAACCCGCTGTGGGTGGCGTTCTACGTTGTTGCGATGCTCTTTCTGGGCTTCCACCTGCGTCACGGTTTCTGGAGCGCGTTCCAGTCGCTGGGTGCGATGAAGCCGCAGTGGTCGAAGGGCATCTACGCCGTGGGGCTTGCGATCGCGGTGGTGCTTGCGGTCGGGTTCCTGGGGATTCCGGTCTATCTGTACATTATTGGAGGTTGATATGACGACGTTAGACTCACGTGTTCCCGAAGGGCCCCTGGCCGAGAAGTGGAGCAAGCGGCTGCACGACATGAAGCTCGTGGCGCCGAACAACAAGCGCAAGCAAAAGGTCATCGTCGTCGGTACCGGTCTGGCCGGTGCGTCGGCCGCGGCCTCTCTTGGCGAGCTGGGCTACCATGTTGACGCGTTCTGCATCACCGATTCGCCGCGTCGTGCCCACTCGATCGCCGCGCAGGGCGGGATTAACGCCGCCAAGAACTACCCCAACGATGGCGACAGCGTCTGGCGGCTTTTCTACGACACGATCAAAGGTGGTGACTTCCGCAGCCGCGAGGCCAACGTGCATCGCCTGGCCGAGGTCAGTACGGCGATCATCGACCAGGCTGTGGCCCAGGGCGTGCCCTTTGCCCGCGACTACGGCGGAGAGCTGGCCAACCGCTCCTTCGGGGGCGCTCAGGTCTCGCGTACCTTTTACGCGCGCGGCCAGACCGGCCAGCAGCTTCTGCTGGGGGCCTATCAGGCGTTGATGCGCCAGGTCGACAACAAGACCGTCACGATGTACCCGCGCCGTGAAATGCTCGACCTTGTGGTGGTCGATGGTAAGGCGCGCGGCATCATTACGCGCAACCTTGTGACCGGTGAGCTTGAGCGTCATCAGGCGGACGCCGTGGTGCTCTGCACCGGTGGCTACGGCCGGGTCTACTTCCTGTCGACCAACGCCTTTAACTCCAACGGCACGGCTGCCTGGCGCTGCTATAAGCGGGGCGCGCACTTTGCCAACCCCTGCTACGTGCAGATTCACCCGACCTGCATTCCGCAGTCGGGCGACTACCAGTCGAAGCTCACGCTGATGAGTGAGAGTCTTCGTAACGACGGTCGCGTCTGGGTTCCCAAAGATAAAGCCGACGTCAAGACCCCTCCCAGCCAGATTCCCGACGAGCGTCGCGACTACTACCTGGAGCGCAAGTACCCGAGCTTCGGCAACCTGGTGCCGCGCGACGTGGCCTCGCGAAACGCCAAGTACGTCTGCGATGAAGGCCGTGGCGTGGGTGCCACCGGGCGCGCGGTCTATCTGGACTTCCGCGACGCGATCAAGAATCAGGGTCGCGACGCCATCGCCGATAAGTACGGCAACCTCTTCCACATGTACGAGAAGATCACTGGCGAGAACCCCTACGAGGTGCCGATGCGCATCTACCCGGCGGTGCACTACACCATGGGTGGATTGTGGGTCGATTACGAGCTGATGAGCACCATCCCCGGGCTCTTCGTGGCCGGGGAGGCCAACTTCTCTGACCACGGCGCCAACCGCCTGGGCGCAAGCGCACTGATGCAGGGTCTGGCCGATGGCTACTTCGTGGTGCCCTTCTCGGTGGGGAACTACCTGGCGCAGAACAAGGTTGAGGCGGTCAGCACCGACCACGCCGACTTCAAGCGCACCGAAGACGAAGTCACCGCGCACCTGCAGAAAATGCTCGACGTCGGCGCGAAGGGAAATCGTACGGTGATTGAGATCTACCGTGACCTTGGCGAGATCATGTACGACCAGGTCGGCATGAGCCGCACGCCCGAGGGGCTGAAAGAGGCCATCACCAAGATCAAGAAGCTGCAAAACGACTTCTGGACCGACGTGAAGATCCCCGGCAGCGGCGACGAGTTCAACAAGATGCTCGAAGTTGCCGGCCGACTGGCCGACTTCCTGGAGCTGGCCGAGCTGATGGCGCGCGACGCGCTCCACCGCGATGAGTCCTGCGGCGGGCACTTCCGCGAAGATCACCAGACGCCTGAGGGTGAAGCCCGTCGTGACGACGAGAACTTCTGCTACGTGGCGGCCTGGGCGTTCAAGGAGGCCGGAGAGCCCGAGCTGATCAAAGAGCCCCTTGAGTTTGAAAATGTGGAGCTGAGCACGCGCAGCTACAAATAAGTCGTCAGGCGGCAGAGCTCGCCAGCTCATTCGGCCTATGCGCCGAGGAGCTGGCCGGGCTGAAGGCCCATCAGCGCTGAAGATGCGCAGCAAGGAGTAACCATGCACGACGAGACGATGAACGTACACCTGAAGGTGTGGAGACAGGCTGGCCCTGAGAGTGAAGGGCGCTTTGAGTCGTACTCCACCGAGGTGAATCCCCATATGTCCTTTTTGGAGATGCTTGATGTGGTCAATGAAGACCTTATCAAGAAGGGGGAGATGCCCATTGAGTTTGATAACGACTGCCGCGAGGGCATCTGCGGCACCTGCGGGTGCGTGGTCAACGGCCAGGCCCACGGTCTGGAGCGGGGCACCACGGTGTGCCAGCTGCACATGCGCAGCTTCCGCGATGGCGAGACGATCGTCATTGAGCCCTGGCGCGCCGAGGCCTTCCCGGTGATTCGCGACCTGGTGGTCGATCGCGGCGCGTTCGACCGCATCATCGCTGCCGGTGGTTACGTGTCGGTTAACACCGGCCCGAAGCCGGACGCCAACGCTGTGAAGATCGGCAAAGATCTCTCCGACCGTGCTTTTGATGCGGCGGCTTGCATCGGGTGCGGCGCCTGCGTGGCAGCCTGCCCCAACGCCTCGGCCTCGCTCTTCACCGGTGCCAAGGTCACCCAGCTTGCGCTGATGCCGCAGGGCGCGCCCGAGCGTGGTCGTCGCGTGCGCGCGATGGTCGACCAGATGGATGCCGAAGGCTTTGGCAACTGCTCGAACATCGGGGAGTGCGAGGCGGCCTGCCCGAAGGAGATCTCGCTCGACAACATCGCGACGATGAAGCGTGAGTACCTGCGCGCGATGTTCACCGACCATTGATCGGGGTGCGCCGGGTGAGGGTTGATTTCATCCGGACGCGTGCTTGAACGAAAAAACCGCCGGCGTCAGCCGGCGGTTTTTTTTGTGTTCGGGAGCTGACCGTGGGACGCGAGAGGTTGAGTGCTGGCGCGGGTTTCAGGTGACCGTGGGTCAGGTTTTGGGCTGACCGTGGGTCAGTGAAGATCGAGTGTGATGGCGTCTGTAAAAAGGGCGCTCGGAGCGGGGTGGGAGCGGTGCCAGGCCACCAGCGAAAAATCGCCGCCGCCGGCGCCGGAGGGTTTGACGAGGGCCCCGAGGGTTCGGGCCTGCTCGCGAAGCCGGCGGTGGGCAGGCGTGGTGATCGGGAGGTCGCAGATGTCACCCAGGCGCTCCATCCCCTGGTCGGCCTGAGCGAGGGCATCGAGCCAGAGTGCGGTGTCATCGCTGAGGCAGGCGTCGAGAGCGCGCTCGGCCTGATGGCCGAGTGCTTGCAAGGTCGAGGCGACCGCCTCGAAGTCCTTATGCCATGCGGCTGTCAGCCCCTTGATAAATGAGACCGATGAGGCTGGTTCGCCGGTCCAGACCGCGGTGAGTTTGAGGTCGGAGGGAAGCTGAAGAGCGGGAAGGATGGCGGCGTCGGCGATGTGCGCCTCACCTTCGCGACCCTGAAGATCGCGGGGGAGGAGATCGACGGGGGCGGGCAGCGATGAGGTGGTCAGGCGATAGGCGATGGTGCCACCGAAGGCGCTCGAGGCCACGTCAGCGCCGCTGCCGCGGCCGCCCTGAAGTGCGCGATGGGCACGATGGGCGACGTCAAAGGTTTGGGCCGGCGAGAGGTGGGGGGCCAGCGCTTTGATGATGGCCACGGTGGAGGCGGCGGAGGAGCCCAGCCCGAGCTTCTGGCCGCCCTCGTAGAGGTCGCCTACGTCGAGGGTGAGCTCACGGAGAACGTCGGCATCGGTGGGTAGATGGAGCGCGGAGAGGGCGGCGCAGGGCAGGGCGAGTGAGGAGGAGAGGTCGGCGCCGACGACACGGTAGGCGTGCTGGCCCGGCGTGAGGCTGGCGGTGACGCGGCGCTTGGTGGCGTGAACGAGGGCGCGGGCGCCGCCGAGGACGGCGTATTCGCCGAAAAGAAAGAGTTTGGCGGGGGCCGATACAGCGGGCGCAGGCATGGACAGTCGTCGGGAGGGAGGTCTGTTGAAATGCCCGCGCCGCGCATCCGGCGAGGAGGTCGCTCGGAGCGCGGCGTGGGGTGAAGAGCGTCGTCAGAGTCGCCTGGTGAGGCGATGATGCGCGGACTTCGGGGTATCAGTCGCTCTCATTGGCCATGGCCTCTTCTGGCACGTTGTCGGGGAAGAACTCGAAGGCCAGCGCGTTGTCCTTGACGCCGATCTGAGCCTCCCCGCCTTCTTGCAACGCTCCGAAGAGGATCTCCTCGGCCAGGGGCTGCTTGATATGCTCCTGGATGATTCGGGCCAGGGGGCGGGCTCCCAGTTTTTCATCGTAGCCACGGCTGGCCAGCCAGGCGCGGGCGTCGTCGTCGAGGGTGACACGGACGTTGCGATCGCTGAGTTGGAACTCCAGCTCGTCGATGAACTTGTCGACCACGCGCATGATCACGCTCTGGGGCAGAGGCTTAAAGACGATGACTCCATCGAGGCGGTTTCGAAACTCGGGAGAGAAGGTCTTCTCCAGCGCTTTGCTGCTGCGCGAGAGGTCGAAGCGTTGGTTAAAGCCCACCACGTTCTGGACCATCTCATGGGCCCCGGCGTTGGAGGTCATGATCAAGATCACGTTGCGGAAGTCGGCTTCGCGGCCGTTATTGTCGGTGAGTTTGGCGTTATCCATCACCTGCAAGAGCACGTTGAAGATGTCGGGGTGGGCCTTTTCGATCTCGTCGAGCAGGAGCACCGCATGCGGTGTCTTGCGGATGGCCTCGGTGAGCAGGCCGCCCTGGTCATAGCCGACGTAGCCGGGAGGCGCGCCGATGAGGCGGCTGACGGCGTGGCGCTCCATGTATTCGCTCATGTCGAAGCGGATAAAGCCGATGCCCAGGGCCTGCGCCAGCTGCCGAGCAACCTCGGTCTTACCCACGCCGGTGGGGCCGGCGAAGACGAAGTTGCCCACGGGTTTGTCGGGGCGGGTAAGTCCGGCGCGGTTCATCTTGACGGCGGTGACCACCGCGTCGATGGCGTCGTCCTGACCGTAGACCGTCTCTTTGAGCGAGGCGCGCAGCTGATGGAGGCGATCCTTCTCGCTGCCCTGAACCTTGAGCTGGGGGATACGGGCGATCTTGGCGACGACATCTTCGATGTGGTCGGCGTCGATGGTGTTGGAGGCCAGCTCGGCGCGGCGGATGCGATGGCGCGCGCCGGCTTCATCGATCACGTCGATGGCCTTATCGGGCAGCGCGCGCTCGGTGATATGCTTGGCGGCC
Organism: Lujinxingia sediminis; assembly: GCF_004005565.1. Taxonomy (NCBI): domain Bacteria; class Deltaproteobacteria; order Bradymonadales; family Lujinxingiaceae; genus Lujinxingia; species Lujinxingia sediminis. Next base: position 119,790 of record NZ_SADD01000008.1, read on the forward strand.
AGATCGGCGGCCATGTCGATGGCCTCATCGGTATAGACCACATCGTGGAAGGCCTCGTAATGGCGTTTGAGCCCGCGCAAGATCTCGCGGGTCTCCTCGATGGTGGGCTCGACGATGTCGATCTTCTGGAAGCGGCGGGCCAGGGCGCGATCGCGGTCAAAGCTCTTGCGGAACTCCTCGTGGGTGGTGGAGCCGATGCAGCGCAGAGAGCCGTCGCCCAGCGCCGGCTTGAGGATGTTGGAGGCGTCCATCGTTGAGCCGCTTGTGGCGCCGGCACCGACGATGGTGTGGATCTCGTCGATGAAAAGGATGGCGTTTTTGCGTTTTTGCAACGCCTTGATCACCGCCTTGAGGCGCTGCTCAAACTGGCCGCGGAATTTGGTGCCGGCCAGAAGGCCGCCCAGGTCCAGCGACCAGATCTCGGCGTCTTCGAGCACCGAGGGCACCTGGCCGTGGGCGATGCGCCGGGCCAGCCCCTCGGCCACCGCGGTTTTGCCCACGCCCGGGTCGCCGACGAAGACCGGGTTGTTTTTGCGGCGTCGGCAGAGAACCTGGACGGTGCGTTCGATCTCGGAATCGCGACCGATCAGCGGGTCGATGCGGCCCTTCTTCGCCCGCTCGACCAGGTTGGTGCAGTAGCTCTCCAGCGGGTTCTGGACCCCGTCGGTGTCTTCCTCCTCGTCGATGCGCGGAGAGGAGGCATCGTCCCAGTCGGGCTCCTCATCAAAGGAGTCGCCGCTGCGCTCGTCTTCGTCCAGGCGGCTGACGCCGTGGCTGATGTAGGAGACGACATCGAGGCGGCTGACATTCTGGTTTTCCAGAAAGAAGACCGCGTGGCTATCCGGCTCGCTGAAGAGGGCGACGAGCACGTTGCCGCCGTTGACCTCGGTCTGGCCGGAGGAGCGCACGTGCATGATCGCGCGTTGCATCACCCGCTGAAAGGCCACCGTCTGCACCGGCTCGGCGCTGATATCGGCCGGCAGGCGGTCGAGGTTCTCTTCGAGAAAGCCGTCGAGATCGCGTGTAAGCCGGTCCACATCGGCGCCCACATGGCGAAGGATGCGGCGGGTGGTCTCGTCGTAGCATAAGACGTAGAGCAGGTGCTCTAAGGTGAGGTACTCGTGGCGGCGCTGCTTGGCCTCACGGACCGCCGCGAAGAGGGCGATTTCGAGATCTTTTTGAATCATGACCTAAGGCTCCGGCGAGAGGACCGCAAAGGGGTAGAGGATGGTCTCTAAGGCGCAGCACACTCCGCCTTAATGATGATAAGGGACGGCTAAACACAGCGACAGCGTGGGCTTGGTAAAGGCTACTCCGGCTCCATGGTGACCATCAGCGGATGCCCCTGGCGTCGGGCCAGGGCGATGGTCGTCTCCAGCTTGGTCTCGGCAACCTCTCGGGGGTAGATGCCTGCGACGCCACTGCCGTGGTTGTGCACACGCAACATGATCTGGGCGCTCTCGGCGGGGCTTTTGTGAAAGACCTGTTCCAGAATCTCAACGACAAACTCCATGGTGGTGTAGTTGTCGTTATGAAAGATCACCTTGAAGAGCCGGGGTTTTTTGAGCCGGGTTTTCTTCTCGGTAACAACATCATGATCCCAATCGTGCTGACTCAATTGCTTACTCCCATGCATGCCAGGGTGTGCGCTGAGGGGCTAAAAACCTGGCGACAAAAGCCACAGCGGTCAGAAAGCTCATCAGGACACCTTCGGGTCGACGACGTCGCACGTCGTGTGCGCCACGTTCAGGATGCGCGAGCTGCGGGCGCACCGGGGCGGGTGTGAAGGTTCGTTTCCTCCCCGATCCTGTCTTGTCGTTGGCGTCGCTGGCCCTTACTTACAAAGCTAAGCGCCGTTGCCACGACTGAAAGGCCGGAGCGACCCTAAAGACGCACCTACTCGGCTGACCTAACCAGGTGGAGGTATCGATTATGCCGCAACAAGCTGTGCTGCCCTTTGACGACCCTTTTGAGTGGTTCGACGCCTGGTTTGACCAGGCCCGCCAGAGCACGATGATCGAGCCCACGGCGATGAGCCTGGCGACGGTTGACGCCGACGGGCAGCCTTCGCTGCGCATTGTGTTGCTCAAGGGAGTCGACCGCAAGGGCTTTGTCTTCTACACCAACCTGCAGAGCAGGAAGGGGCGCGAGCTGCTTGTTGAGCCGCGCTGCGCGCTGACCTTCTTCTGGCCTCAGCTCGGGCGCCAGGTGCGCGTGGAGGGTGTCGCGCAGGCGGTCGAAGACGCTGAGGCTGACGCCTACTTCGCCAGCCGCTCCCGGGAAAGCCAGCTGGGAGCCTGGGCTTCGCAGCAGAGCCGCGAGCTGGCCTCGCGCGCCGCGCTCGAAGCGGCACTCGCCGAGGTCACTGCCCGCTTTGAGGGCCAACCGGTGACTCGCCCCCCGCACTGGTCGGGGATGCGGGTGGTACCCACGCGCATCGAGTTCTGGCAGGCCGGAGACGCGCGCCTTCACGATCGCTGGGAGTTTGTGCGCGGCGAGCCCGAGATGCCCTTTGAATGCCACCGGCTCTTTCCTTAAGCGTCGGCGTCGGCGTTGACCCGAGCCCGGGGGGACGTTAGGTTTGGCGCGTTCTTCACCATGATGCCGCGCATGCTGCGTTCTCCCTCTTTGAGGCAGGATGTTGGCGACGCGGTGTGGACCTTGAACATACGAGAGCCGGGCAGCCCGGAGGGCGATGATGAGTCAGATGCAATCGAAGGGAAGTTACATGAAAGAAGCCGTCTCGCTTCTGGGCGCGACGGTGCCACTTCTGGGGCTGAATGCGGCGGTTTATGCCGGATTCTTTCTGGTGGCGGTGATCTGGTTTGCGATCTGGGGGGCGATCGCCTTCTTTGTGTCCAAGCTGGTGCCGATCGCCGGGGTGATCTGCGTCATCTTTGCGATGGGGGCCGGCGGATTTGCCTGGCGCATGGCGCGGCGCTACCTGCTCTACATGGTCAAGGGCGCGCATATCGCGGCGATGACCGAGGTGCTGCTGGGCCGAGATGTGCCCAAAGGCCCCGGCCAGATCCAGTACGCCCGCGACATTGTCACCACATACTTTAAAGACGTCTCGGTACTCTTCGGGCTCGACGCGTTGATCAATGGCACGGTCAAAGCGTTTACCAATACGTTCGTGCGCATCATCAACTTCATCCCGCTGCCCGGCGACTTCCGAAAGCTCATTCGCATCGTGCAGGGGATCATCAACCGCTCGCTCTCGTATGTGGACGAAGCGATCCTGAGTTATGCCATCGCGCAGCGTGAGGAGAACGTCTGGAACAGCGCGCGCCATGGCATCGTGCTCTACGGCCAGAGTTATAAGCCGATCCTCTTTACGACGCTCAAAGCCTGGCTTCTGGGCAAGGTCTTCGGGGGGATCTTCTTTATTATGATCATCGTGCCCGGCCTGTTCATCTCCAGCCTGCTGGGGCCGGAGTGGGAGTCGATCGCTTTTATGATCGCTCTGGTGCTGGCGGTGGTCGGCGGACGCCTGCTGGAGCTGGCGTTTTATGAGCCCTTCGCGCTGGCGTACACGATCGTGACCTACCACCGTGAGATCGCCGGCAAGCAGCCCGATCCGGAGTGGGACCGGAAGTTGCAGAGCGCCAGTGAGGCGTTCCGCAACCTCATCGGCAAGGCCAAAGAAGCCGGGCTTAAGGCTGGCGACCAGGTCTCGCTTCCCGCGCCGGCGCCTGCTACGGCGCCCGCCGGCATGCAGCAGCCCGCCGACCCGCAGAAGACCAACCCCCCGGGCGGCGCCAACTGGTGAGGTCCCAGAGGCCTTCTTTCAGCCTCAGTGCCGCCAGGCTGAGCTCGATTTTGAGCCTGCGAGAGCGCTGAGCGCACCAGGGGCATCAGCAAAGGGCGCGCGCGGAATGCGAGGCGCCCTTTGCCCGTTGTTAGGCCGCTTCGAGTGGTGTAACCCAGAGCCATCTTCAAACACGGCGCTCGGCTGCGGGCCGGCGCCGAACTTCGCGCCCATCCTTACCCTTGCGCGCCGCGCCGCCTCCCGTGGCCGCGGCGCTCAGCCCAGGAGATTGTATGAAACCCCTTAAGCGCATCTTTGTGGTCGGCGGTGAGCTGTCGACCTTTATCGGTAAAGGCCACCCGGACTTTGTGTGGAAGAAGCACCCGGACTTCGGCAAGCGCGAGAACCCCTCCCTGGAAGACTACCTGAGCCAGGCCATCAACGGCGCGCTGGAGAAGACGGGCGTGGACGCCGAAGCCATCGACCGCGGCTTTGTCGGTAACTTCGCCGGCGAGCTCTTCAACTCTCAGGGGCACCTGGGCGCGATGGCCGTGCGTGCCAATGAGAAGCTGGTGGGCAAGCCCTTTACCCGTCTGGAAGGCGCGTGCGCCTCCGGAGGCCTGGCGATCCTCTCGGCAATGGACGCGCTCCACGCCGGGAGCGACGTGGTCATGGCTGTGGGCGCTGAGGTTCAGACCACGGTCAGCGCCCGCGAAGGCGCCGGTTATCTGGCGCGCGCCTCGCACTGGGAGGAGGAGCGCTCCATCGATGAGTTTACCTTCCCGGCGATGTTTGCTCGCCGCGCCAAGCACTACAAAGAAGCGTTCGGCGTGACCGACGAAGACATCGCGCATGTCACGGTCAAAGCCTACGAGAACGCCAACAAGAACCCCAAAGCCCACATGAGCAAGGTGAGCTGGGATCTGGAGAGCGCCTCGACGCCCGGCGACCGCAACCCGGCGTTTCTGGGCAACGAGGAACTCAAGCCCCACCTCAAGGTCTCGGATTGCTCGCAGGTCAGCGACGGCGGCGCCGCGGTGATCCTGGCAACCGAAGAAGGTCTGAAAAAGCTGGGCAAGAAGCCCGAAGACTGCATCGAGGTGCTGGCGTACGCCCAGGCGACAAGCCCGCTGGGGCAGGTCAAAGATTATACCGTGCTTGACAACACGAAGATGGCCGCTGACCAGGTCTACGCCGACGCCGGGATCACCCCGGAGCAGGTGCAGGTTGCCGAGGTCCACGACTGCTTCGCGGTCACCGAGCTCCTGATGTACGAAGCGCTCGGCTTTGCCGAGAAGGGCAAAGGCGCCGAGCTCGCCCGCGCCGGGGAGACCGGCCTTACGGGCAAGATTCCGGTGAACACCGGCGGTGGTCTGCTGGCGTTCGGCCATCCGGTAGGTGCCACGGGCGTGAAGCAGCTTCTGGAGATCTACCGCCAGATGAAAGGGCAGTGCGGCGACTACCAGCTTGCTGAGCGCCCGGAGATCGGCCTGACGGCAAATATGGGCGGCGACGACCGCACGACGGTGTGCATCGCCCTTAAGGATGTGCGCTAAGACGGTGTTTTGATTGTCTGAAGATCAAAAAGCCCCGATGTCTCAGGACATCGGGGCTTTTTTGGCTCTGTCGATGCGAGCATCGCAGGTTGCCGTCCGCAGGTGGTGGCGAGCTCAGTGCTGGCGCGCGCGCCAGCCGGCGATCAGGCGCTCGGCGTGGGCGCGGGCGCCGGGGGTGTCGACGTCTTGCCAGAGGCGCGGGCCGATGTCCCAGAAGCCAAAGGTGGCGTCGGCGTGCAGCGCGCGCACCGCGTCAGAGGTGGAGCAGTCGCCGCGGCGCTCGCGGGCGTCGAGGAGTGCGTTGACAAAGCCTTTATCGCACCAGAAAAGCCCGGCATCGACCGCGTCAAAACGCGTGAGTTCTTTGCCGATGGCGAAGTCTCCGGCGTCCATCGCCAGCTTGGTGGCGTCGGGCATATCGAAGATCGTCTCAAGTTTGCGGTCGATCATCAGCGCGCCCTGCCAGGCTGAGGGCCGCTCGGCATCAAAGGTGCGCAGGTCGTCGAAGAGGGCGGGCTCAAAGAGGTGGTCGCTCATCGTAAGCCAGAAGGGGCCCGGCACCGCGGCGTCTCGGAGTGCGGCGGCGCCCACCAGCACCGAGGAGCCATTCTGGCCCTCATAATTCGGGTTGAAGGCGCAGTGAACGCGCATACCTTCGGGCAACTCAATGCTTTGAAGTGCGTTTTCCAGGCCCTGATGCGCATAGCCGGTGACGACGACCACATCCGTCACGCCCAGCTGATTCAGGCCGGCCAGGTGGTGGTCGATCATGGGTCGGCCGCCTACCTCCGCCAGCAGTTTGTAGCCCTCCTCGGCGTTGAGGCGGCTGCCAAAGCCTGCAGCTAGAATGACGGCGGCGCGGGTGGACTGGGGCATGGCGTACTCAACAGGCACAGGGAATCGTAAGAGGGGGCGGATTTGTTTTGCCAGCCGCAGGCGTTACTATGATGGCGAGTCGCGATCAACCCGACACATGACGATCCGAGAAGAGACTATGAACGAACAAACCCGAAAGCCTTCGCTCCTGGCGGAAGTCGCCCTGTGGTTTGCCGCCAGCGTCATGATGATCGGTGTGGGGGTGATGGGACTTCATGCCCTTATGAAGACGGAGGTCCCCGCGCCGGCCGCCGATCTGGGTTACGCGCTGGTGGCTGCGCTGCTTACCCTGACCTGGGGAAGCTGGGCGGCGTTGATCTGGAGCAAGCGGCGCCTGACACGAACCCTGATGGGGCTGAGCGTGCTGGTGCCGGGTCTTGGGATGGCGCTGGTGGGCTTCTGGGCCTTTGTCCATATGCCGGAACTCTTCAAGGTGTGGCGACCGGGCTTGCTGGTGATTGGCGTGCATGGGGTGGGGGCAGCGCTCTTTAGCGCGGTGATGCTGGGCCAGCCGGCGATGCGCGGACGGCGAGATGAGACCTCCGATCGGGCGCTTCGTGCCCGCGAGCTTGCCGCCGGATGGCTGCTCTATCCGCTCTTGACCTTTGGTTGCGGCGCGGCGATTGCGATGAGCGTGGTGGGGTGGACCAGCCTGGGCACCATCTCGGAGATGTTGACCAGTCCGGCGCGCTGGATCGCCGCGGCGATGGGGCTGACGATGGTTACCACGGTGATTCCCGCATCGGCGGCGATCCTGTGTCGACGTGTGGCGCGTGCGCTGCGCCTCACCTGAAGACAATCGCGGGGGCGGGGGCTTCCGGGGCATCGCGGGGGTGATTGCCACTGGCGGTCAGGGCTGAGGCCGCGTTATAGTGCTCGCCTTGCTGGCTTGATGTGGGGGAAGTTAGCCGAGGGGATCACAACGACGTTCAGCGCGAGAAGTCAGGCTTATGACGAGGACCATTCAGCGAACGCCAGTGGCATTACAGGGGGATGGACGAGGAAGCGGTTTGGGGCAAGAACCCACCGACCTTCAGCAGGACACCGGGGGAGAACGCGCCCCCTACAAAGTGCTCATCGTCGACGATGAGACCCATATCCTCAAAGCCGTCCAGCGCCTTTTTCTGGGGCAGGGCTACCAGGTGCTTACCGCGCCCAGCGGTGCCGATGCCGTGGAGCTCTTTCGCGAGCACGACATCGCGCTGATCATCAGCGATCAGCGTATGCCCGGCTTGAGCGGAGCCGCGTTGCTCAATTACGTGCGTAAGAAGTCACCCTATACGGTGCGTATTATGCTCACCGGCAACAACGATGTTGCCACGGCCATTGAGGCGATCAATCAGGGGGAGGTCTTTCGCTTTATCACCAAGCCCTGGGACCACGACGAGTTTTTGAAGATCGTCGGACTGGCGATTGAGCATCACGAGCTTTTGATCTCGAAGGTGCGCTACGAAGAGCATATTCGCAGTCAAAACAAGAAACTCAGCGTGCTTAACGCCGAGCTCAGCGATCTCAATGAAGACCTGGAGCGTCGCGTCGAGGAGCGTACCCGCGAGGTGGTCAGCCGTCAGGAGGAGATCGAGCACCTCTACCGCGAGCTGCAGGGGAGCTTCGATGCGACGATCAAAGCGCTGGTCTCCATTATGGAACTTGGCGAGGTGCACGTCATTGAGCACTGCCAGCGCACCGCCGAGCGCGTGCGCATGTTCTGTGAGCTGCTGGAGCTTCCCGAAGAGCAGTGCAAAGAGATCGAGCGGGCCACGCTCCTGCACTGGATAGGTCTTATCAACGCGCCGCCCCGGGTCTTTGAGAAGCCGGGAGAAGAGCTCGACGAAGAGGCCCGGGCCAGCTGGGAGTTTCATACGGTGCTCGGTCAGCAGGCGATTCACCATGTGCCCGCCCTGCGGGAGCCGGGGAGGATGATCCTGCATTACCTGCGTCGCCATGACGACCCGACCTTTGGTGCCGAACAGGTCGATCCGGCCACCGGTCAGGTGTACGGGGAGGCCTTTGTGCGCGGGTGTCAGATTCTGGGCATCTGCAGCACCTTTGAGCGCGTGCGTACTGGCCTTCGTGGCAGCGAGCGCAACGAGGTGGCCGGCGCGGTGGAGCGAGGTTTACGACTTCTCAAAGAGGGTGCGGCCGACGGTGCTTTTGACCCGGCGCTGGTGCGGCGTTTTGACGAGATGGTGGCCCGGGAGATGGCGACCGCGCGCACCCGTGAGGTCGTGGTGCGCTTTGATGAGCTTCGTCCGGGCATGGTGCTCGCGCGTCCACTTGAGACCGCGCAGGGCATCCCGGTGGCGCCCCGCGATATGATCATTACCGATGAGCTTATCGCGCGCCTGGGGCGTTTTCAGGAGTCCAACGGGCTCAATGAAATCAGGGTCTGGGGTTGAGCGCCGGCCTGCTACTTCGAGGTCTTGGCGAGGTCGGCTCCAGGAATGGTCCGGAGGGGGAAGCCGGTTGTGGCCATGCGGGCCGCCCGGCCCCCCTGTCAGCTCTGAGGAGGACTCGCCCCGATGGATTTGACCTTTAAGATCGTACGTCGCTTACTTCGCGACGACGATGTGGCCTTTAGCCGCAACCGCAATTTTGAGGCCTACCAGGATCCCCGGGTCAAGCGGGCGCTGCGTCTCTACCGGCATCTTCGCAGCCTGGAGCGCGATCTGCTTCGGCTGGGCCAGCCCGGTCAGGTGCGCCTGGAGGCGGTAGAGCGGCAGGGGGAGCAGGTGGTGGTGCGTCTGGAGTTTTTAGAGCAGCGCGGCAAGCGCGTCAGCTACCTGAGCGCCGAGGAGTGGGGGCTGCTCCTGGAAAGCGAGCGGGTCTGCGCTATACTGTCGGACCTATTGGAGAAGGCCCCCGCGGCGGTGCGCCGCGCGTTGGGACGCGAGCATCAAGGGCGTCCTGACACGGCGGAGGTCGACGATGCGACGAGGTGAAGTGATGCGATGGCAAGCAGTATGGATGGTGGCGGTGAGTCTGGCGTGGGTGTTGAGCGGTTGCGCGAGTGCACCCGGAGTGCCGGGGGCTGATCCGATGCCCCAGGGCCGCAGTTACTCCGGGCTGTGGTACTCCCAGCAGTTCGAACACATGTACCTGGAGCAGGTCGGCGATCGCGTCACCGGCGTCTACTCCTACGGAAGTGGCGGCACGATTGAGGGGGAACTCAACGGCAACCGCCTGCTCTTCGACTGGGAGGAGCCCGGCGACCGAAGCCAGGCCCGTGCGAGCATGCGTGGACAGGGCTACTTCCTGCTCGTGGACGACGCTTCGACGGTGCGACTCGAAGGGGAGTGGGGCTATGGCGAGGATCGCCGTGGCAAGGGCCCCTGGACCGCCGAGTACATCCGGGAACTCGAAGCGGATGACCCGGCCACCGTGCAGCATATTCGCCAGGTGCATTAAGACGCGGCGCCTCCCCGCTGGCGCGAGCACACCCGGATCGAGACCACCTCACGCCTGGCGAGAGGATGGTGACACAGCGCGCCCCCCAAAAGGGCGCCTCACACGTCAAAAAGGCAGTGCATGAGTGCAGGGTTGATGGGCAGGGTCAGCGGAAGGCTGCTGGCTGGAATGATGGTGGCGATGGTCGGCTGTGCGGCCGCTCCGACGGCGAGTGAGCCTGCCACCGTGGTGTTGACCGGCCCGAATGGCTCCGAGCGTGAGGAGGTTGTGAGCACGCTCAGCGCGGAGCTCGACCGCTCGATGGAACGGCTGCGACTCGACGATTATGAGGGCCCCTACTTTCTCTCCTACCAGCTCAAGGACGATGAGTCGGTGACCATCGGCGGCAAGTTTGGTGCGTTGACCACCGACTCGCACAGCCGCCAGCGCTATGCTTACGTCGAGAGCCGTGTGGGCTCCTACGGGTTTGATAACTTTGCCAACATCGACGCGGAGAGCTACCGCATGGCCAACTTCCGGGCCGACCGGGTGGTGCCGCTCGATGATGGCGATGCGCTTCGCGGCGCGCTCTGGTTGCTCACAGATGAGACGTACAAAAAGGCCTTGAGCGACTACCTGACCAAGCGCGGCGGCGCGGTCTACGAGGCTCAAGAAGAGGTCGAAGTTCCCAGCTTCTCGCGAGAAGACGCCGTGAGCCATCGCGGTCCGGCGAAGCCTCTGGAGCTTGATGAAGTAGCCTGGCGTGAGCAGGTTCGCCGCATCACCGGCGAGCTCAAGGAGCATACCTTTTTGCTCGACGCGAGCATGGAGGTCTCCGCGCAGCGTGTGGTGCGCTACCTGGTCAACAGCGAGGGCAGCGAGGTGGTCGATGAGCAGCGCCTCTACACCATTCAGGCTCAGGCGTATACCCGCGCCGATGACGGGATGTTGCTGGAGAATAGTCGACTTTTTTACGCCCGGGATCTTCATGCGCTGCCGAGCTGGGAGGTCGTGGAGTCGGCTGTGGCCGAGATGATCGAGGAGTTGCGCCTGCTGCGTGAGGCCGAGGTGATCGACCCCTATACCGGCCCGGCAATCCTCGCTCCAGAAGCTACCGGGGTGCTTTTTCATGAAGCGGTCGGCCATCGTCTGGAGGGCGAGCGCCAGCGTGATGAGCAGGAAGGACGTACGTTCCAGGGGCGCGTAGGCAAGGTTGTGCTGCCGGAGTTTATCTCCGTCTACGACGATCCGCTGCTCTCGGAGGTCGATGGCGTGCAACTCAACGGCTACTACACTCACGACGACGAGGGTGTACCGGCGCAGCGTGCCGAGCTGATTGAGGAGGGGGTGCTCAGGGGCTTCTTGATGAGCCGCACCCCCATTGAGGGCGTCGACAGCTCCAACGGTCACGGCCGCGCCCAGGGGGTGAATGTGCCTCGAGCGCGTATGGCCAACCTGGTGGTCGAGGCCACCGAAGAGGCTCAGGTAAGTTTTGAGGAGCTGCGCCAGCGGCTGCTCGATGAGGTGCGCCGTCAGGGCAAACCCTTCGGCCTGTTGATTCAAGATATCACCGGTGGCTCGACCAATACGCTTGGCTACGGCTATCAGGCGTTTAAAGGTGTACCGCGTATGATTTATCGCATCGATGCTGAGACCGGTGAGCAGGAGCTTGTGCGCGGGGTGGAGCTTGTGGGCACGCCGCTCTCAAGCATCAATAAGATTGTCGCCGCATCTCAGGAGACGGGGATCTTTAACGGGTATTGCGGTGCCGAGAGCGGCTATGTGCCGGTGTCCACCGTGGCGCCGGCGATTCTGACCACCGAGATCGAGCTCCAGCGCACCCAGCAGGCCCGCGAGCGCCGCCCGATCCTCTCGCCGCCCTGGGCCCCTTAAGATCCAGCGAAGTTGGGATAGGCGCGCCCCGGAGTTTTTGCGATAAGATCCAGATCACGTCGACACACTGCCAACACGAGGAGCCAACATGGAACGTGCAGCACAGGAGCAGGAGCTCGCCGGCCTTAAAATGGACGGTGCGGGGTTTATTTCGCACGAGGGCCGCACCTACAGCGAGGAGGAGAACGCGATCTGGAAGCTGCTCTGCGAGCGCCGCATGGCAAAGCTCCCCGATACCGCCTGCGAGGCCTGGCTGGAAGGGGTTGAGAAGTTGAAGATGCCGCTCGATCGCGTGCCCCTTTTCGATGAACTCAACGCCAATTTGCGCCCGCTTACCGGCTGGGAGCTGCGCGCAGTCAACGGGTTTATCCCCGCTGAGATGTTCTTTGGTTCGATGGGCAAACGGCAGTTCCCCTCGACCCTGGAGATCCGCCCGATGGATCGGTTGGAGTATCTTCAGGAGCCGGACATCTTTCACGATGTCTTCGGGCATGTTCCGATGCACACCGATCCGGTCTTTGCGGATTTTGTGCAGGAGTACGGTCAGCTTGTCACCGAGCTCGACGATCGCGACAAGTTCGACGCGATGGCGCGCCTGTGGTGGTACACGGTGGAGTTCGGCCTTGTGAAGGAGGCCGGTCAGGTCAAGCTCTACGGCTCGGGCTTGATGTCGTCATTCGGCGAGGCCGACAACGTCTTTGATGGCGGCCCGGAGATTCGGCCCTTTGATCTCGACGAGGTGATCTCGACGCCCTTCCGCATCGACATCTACCAGCCGATTTTCTGGGTGGCCGAAGGTTTTGATCAGTTGCGGGATTCGGTGCAGGAGTTGCGCCGCCGTTGGGCCGAAGAGCTGACGAACTGAGTGTTTTGAGTTGACCTGATGAGCGGGTCGGCGTGTGTGTGCGTAGAAAGCCCGGTCGATGCGGCCGGGCTTTTTTACGTCTGAAAGGCATTCAACTTTTGGGATCGTGCCGGTGAAAGTTCTCTTCTTCATCGAGCGCCATGCGTCGATGAAAGATCGGGAGGCGAAAGAGACGCTCAATCGGGGAGGGCAGCTGCTGCCAGGCCACCATCTGCTCGGAGGGGGCGCGCAGGGCGACGAAGACGACGATGAGTGTGAGTGAGACGACCATCGTCATTGTCATCGGGCCGCTGATGTAGCCGATGTGGGCGCGGCGCACGAAGTAGGCTGCGCTGGAGACCGGTGTCGGGTGAATAAAGAGCTTGAGACACCAGGTGCCCAGGGCGATGAGCTGGATGTAGCCGTAGTTTCGGCGCAGACGGTAGCCCAGCGCGTCGATCAGGCTGAGCTGGGGGTAGGAATGACCCAGGTCGTCAGCCAGCGATTTGAGCTCGCGTCGGGCGTGGTCGGGGGAGGGGCCGTGCCCGGGGGCAAGATTGGGAGCGATGAAGTAGCGATCCAGGCAGCGTATGCGTCGGCGCCACAAATCATAGAGCTGGTAGCGGCGGCTCTCCATGATCATCAGAAGGAAGTTCACCCCGATCAGGAGCAAGACGATGAAGTGAGGGGTGTCGGGCTGGGATAGGGTAAAGGAGAGCATCGCCGCGTTGGTGACGATCGCCCAGTTGGTTGTGGCGTCCAGACGCTGGCGCCACACGTCGGCGTGTATCACGCTGGCGCGGTAGAAGTGGACCATCACGGTGCGGTCCGGCGACTGGTCGTCCATGTCTCCCCCCGATCGAAGATGCGGATGCTGCCGATGTCGGATCGCCTGCGCGTAGCAGCGACAAATGCGATCAAAAAAAGCGCCCACCGCGCAGGCGGTGGGCGCTTTTCAAGCGCGTGCCTGGACTCGCAACTTACTCCACGATGACCGTCAGCTGCATGCGGTCATTGAAGCGGTTGGAGACGGCGAATTCGCCGGTGGTATTAAAGGTATAAGACCACTCCTGGTTGGCGTCGAGGTTCTGATCGACGTTGAGCGCGGCGATGTTGATGTTGTGGCGCTCCGGATCGCGGTTCTTAAAGGTAACCGTGGTGCCGGCCGGAACGGTGAGGCTGCTCGGGTTGTAGCGGAACTGGTAGAGCACCACCGAGCGGCTTTCCGGGGCGGTCGAGGACTGTGCTGCCGAGTCGTCGGGCACGGTATCGCCACCACCGCAGGCAGCGGTGAAGGCCATAAGGCTGACGAGCATGGCGATGGACATAGCTTTAGCGGCAAAACGGATGAACATGGAATTCCTCCTAAACATAGAGCCAGTTCAGATCACAGGACGCGACGACGCGTGAGGGTGTGCAAGTAGAAGTTCATCGCACGTCGACTACAGGTGGCAAAAGATACTTCTCACCTGCGGAAAGTCAATGGCGGGTGACGCAGGAGAACGTTTGGCGAAACGTTAAGCGCTGTTACCATCAGGTAGGTCGGAGAGGCCCGCGGGGCGAAGGTCGCCCGGGGGCACGCAAAGTCAAGAGGTTCACAGTTGGATTGGAAAGTACATCAACAGATCGCGCGGGTGGCGCTGGAGCGCAGGCTGGTTGATTTTGAAGCCGTGTCGCGCAGTCTCTATGACCTGGGGCGTCTGGCCGACGAGGGAAAGACGCCTACGGTCGAATACTGGGTAAGCCAGGGGTGGCTGGCACCCGAGGGGCTTGATGAGGTCTTGCGCAGCCTGGGCTATCAGGAGGGCTTGGAACGGGCTCAGACCGCGTTCGTGGAAGGCCGGGGGGAGGAGCGAACGACCCGTTTTCAGAAGAACGACGAGGTGGTGACCTCGCGCATCGAGGTCGGCCGCCGTGCGCCTACCCTCGGGGTGTCGCGTCGGGAGGTTGGCGCGCAGGCTGATGAGCCTCCCGAGGGACTGGGGCTGGAGACGAGCACGGAAGTCGCTGCTGACGCCACCCCCACGCTGCGTGCAGGCGTGGCAGCGGCCTGGGCCCGGCCCGGGTGGCGAAGTGGGGAAGAGACCGGGCGCCATTTCGCCTTTGAGCGCACGGAAGTCTATCAGCCGGCGTTGAGCGCTGGCGAGATGCTCAGCGGGCAGGCGCGCTACGAGTTGGGCGCGGCGCTGGGGGCGGGTGGTGGTGGCAGCGTGATCTCGGCGCATGATCGCGTGCTCGGGCGGGTGGTGGCGATGAAGATCGCACGGCCCTCGGCTCGTCATGACGCCCGCGCGGTGGCGCGTTTTCTGGCGGAAGCGCAGATCACAGGCCAACTCGAGCATCCCAACATCATGCCGATCTACGATGTGGGTGTGCTTGATGACGGGCGGGTTTATTACACCATGCGGCGAGTCAACCATCACTCTCTGGCCGAGGTGATCGCGGGCCTGCGCGCGCGCGACGAGGCGTACCTTCGCGAGTACTCGTGTCACCGTCTGCTGGGCATCCTCCAGCAGGCCGCGCAGGCCATTCATTACGCGCATGTCCGCGGGGTGGTGCACCGTGACCTGAAGCCCTCCAACATTATGCTTGGCGAGTATGGGGAGGTGCTGGTGATGGACTGGGGCATCGCTCATGTCAGCGGCAACCGGGTACACACCGACCTGGGACCAGAGGATGAGCCCGGCCAGGGGCAAACCCTGGGGACGCCCTCGTACATGTCGCCGGAGCAGGCTCAGGGGCGCCTTCATGAGGTTGATGCCCGCAGTGACGTCTACGGGCTGGGGGCCGTGCTCTATGAGATCCTCTCTCTGGAGGTGCCATATGATGGCGAGGACGCGCGCGCGACGATGTGGATGGTGGTTGAGGGCCTCCTTGTGCCGCCTTCAAAGCGAGCAGAGCCGTTGTGGACATTCAGCGAGGCGATTGAGGCGGTCTGCCTGCGGGCGATGTCGAGCGAACGCGAGGAGCGCTTCGCTTCGGCTCGCCAATTCTACGAGGCCCTCGATGAGGCCATCAGCGGGAGCGGTCCGGTGCAGGTGCAGAGTAGCGTGGAGCGCGGTCAGGTGCTGCTCAACACGTACCGTGAGGTACTCGCCAGTGCTGAAGAGCTGGCAGATGAGATCGACGGCATCAGCGGGCAGGTGGAGCCCTGGGAGTCGATTGAACGCAAACGCGCACTCTGGGAGCTCGAAGATCGACGCCTGCAACTTCAGCGTGAGAGCGCGCAGATCTTTGGTGAGGCTGTGGCCGCCTTCCAGGAGGTTCTTCATCTTCACCCGGAACAGCCTGAGGCGCGCTGCGGGATGGCTGAGCTCAGCTGGGAGCGTTATCGGGCCTCCCGTCAGCGCCAGGACATCGCTGGCATGGTTTACTACGAGGCGATGGTGCGGGAGCACGGTGGGGAGGCGTTCGCCGCGCGCTTTGCGCGTCATTGCGACGTGACGCTTACGACGCGACCGCCCGGTGCCGACATCACGCTCTTTCCGTGTCAGGAGATCGACCGACGGATGGTCGTTGCCGATGCTCGCCAGCTGGGACGATCGCCGGTGCACCTCGCCTCGCTGGAGGCCGGGAGTTACATGATTGTGGTGCAGCGCAGCGGATCGTCACCGGTGCGGGCGCCTCTTCATGTGGAAGTGGGCATGACGCGGGCCGAGTTTCGCGTGGATCTTCCCGCCGACCACGAAGTCGCTGCGGGCTTTGTCTATGTTGCCGGAGGGCCTTGCTCCCTCGGTGGTGATCCGGAGGCGTTTCATCCCTCTCCGGCGCGTCGGGTAGACGTCGCCTCGTTCTTTTGCGCGCGTCTCCCGGTGACCTTCCGCGAGTACCTGGAGTGGCTCGATGAGCTCAGCCAGAGCGATCTGGAACAGGCCCGACATCACGCTCCGAAGACCCGCGCCGACGATGGTGAGTTGGCGACTTTCGATGTCGCAACCGGACGCTGGACGCCTTCACCCATTCTTATTGAGGGGCCGATGCGCGATCGCTACGCCGAAGGGGGCGGGTATGAACTCGATCTTCCGGTCGTGGGCATCAGCGCCCATGACGCCCGGGCCTACTGCGCCTGGCGCGCTCAACGCGACGGCCGCCGCTACCGGTTGCTTCGTGAAGATGAATGGGAGAAGGCCGGTCGCGGTGTCGACGCACGCTTCTTTCCCTGGGGAAACCACTTCGACGCGACCTTCTGCAAAATGCGCTACTCTCGCCCCGAGTTCAGCCAGCCCGAGCCGGTGGGCTCTTTTCTCGATGATACCTCCCCCTACGGCGTGCGTGACCTCAGCGGCGGGGTTCAGGAGTGGTGCGAAGCCGGCCCGGAGGACGGCGACGACCGGGCGGTGCGTGGCGGCGGCTGGAATAGGGATCAGTGCGCGTGCCGCCTGGCCAGTCGCATGCGTGTTCTGGCCGATGCCCGCTCGGCGGGCATCGGATTTCGTCTGGCCTATGATGCCAGCTGAGCGTCGAGGGGCCGGTCCAGTGAGCGGTAGTGAATCGCCTCGGCCAGGTGCGCCTGGGTGATATCCCGTGCCTCGTCGAGGTCGGCGATGGTGCGGGCGACCTTGAGCATACGATCGCAACTTCGTGCGCTCAGTCCAAGGCGATCGACGACCCTGGCGAGCATCTCGTGGCAGTCATCGGTCAGGGCACAGTAGCGACGAAGCTGGTCTGGGCCCATCTGGCTGTTGGCGTGACGTCCGCAGCTGAGCAGGCGCTCGCGCTGACGGTTGCGCGCGCGCTGTACCCGCTGGCGGATCACCGAGGAGGGCTCCGAGGGGCGCGCGCGCCTGAGCTCCTCATAGGGCACCGCCGGGACCTCGATGTGGATGTCGATGCGATCGAGGAGCGGGCCGCTTAAGCGAGAGCGGTAGCGTTTGATCTCGTCGATGGAGCAGGAGCATCGTCGGGCGCTGTTGCCAAAATGGCCACAGCGACAGGGGTTCATGGCTGCCACCAGCATCACATCGGCCGGGTAGGTCAGGCTGAGCAGACTGCGGGTCAGAGTGACCTGACGGTTTTCCAGGGGCTGGCGCAGCGTCTCCAGGGAGTTGCGCCGGAACTCCGGGAGCTCATCGAGGAAGAGCACCCCGTTATGCGCCATACTCAGCTCTCCGGGGCGCGGGATGCCGGAGCCGCCGCCCACAAGCCCGACCTCACTGATGGTGTGGTGCGGGGCGCGAAAGGGGCGCTCCGAGATCCAGGGGGTCTGCGGAGGAAGTCGGCCGGTGACGCTGTAGATTTTGGTCGTCTCCAGCGCCTCTTCAAAGCTCATCTCAGGGAGGATTGTGGCCAGACGCCGGGCAAGCATGCTTTTTCCCGAGCCGGGGGGACCGATCATCAGGACGTTATGTGCGCCGGCGGCGGCGACCTCCAGGGCGCGCTTGGCCGGGAGCTGCCCGCTGACCTGTGAAAAGTCCACATCGCCCGCTCGTCGCAGTCCCGGTTGGGGCATCGGCTGGCGTTCAAAGGGGGCGGCCTCGTTGCGGGCCTGCATCAACGCCACGACCTCTGAGAGGTGCTCAAAGCCAAGCACCTCCACGCCTTCGACCACAGCGGCCTCAGCGGCGTTCTCCCGGGGGACCATCACCCCCTTCAGCCCCATGTCGCGGGCGAGGATCGCCATGGCCAGTGCCCCGCGAATCGGGCGCACACGTCCGTCGAGCGCGAGCTCCCCGGCGACCAGGTAGTCGGCAAGTCGCGGCGCGCTCGCCAGCGGGGGAAGCACCCCCTGGGCGCGAAGGATCGCAAGGGCGATCGGAAGATCAAAGGCGGTGCCATCTTTGCGGATGTTCGCCGGCGCGAGGTTCACGGTGACGCGCCGATCCACGGGAAACTCCAGGGTGAGGTTCTCAATGGCCGCCTGCACCCGCAGGCGGCTCTCCCGGATGGCGTTGTCCGGAAGCCCCACCAGGTGGAAGGCCGGAAGTCCTACAGCAAAGTCGATCTCGATATCGACCAGCGAGGCGTCGACGCCCAGCAAAGTCGCAGAATGCACGCGGGTGATCATGGTCATCTCCCAACAAGGAGCTCGAAGTCAGTGCCGGCTCTCTGAAACGTCGAGCCGGGGCGATAGCGCCTGGCGCCACGTCTGTTATCGAGCGCCTTGCCGCGATCTTGCGTGGGGAAAGGCGATTCGCCATCTGGCCACCGAAGAGTCGCTTCAGGGGCGTGAGGCATGGATTGACCATGGTGTGCCAGCTTGTCACAGCCCGGTCGGGCTATGGTGGCGAGTTGGGCGGAAAGTTGGCGAATTGGAAGGTGACCGGGCTTGTGGAACGCGCTTTGCACATCTGTCTGCGCATTGATGAGTCATGATTCCGGTGCTGCAGATGTGCGCCGTCAGTGTTTTCGATAAGAGAGGTCTGTGTGAATAGAGGTGATACCCAAATGCGCAGCGCTGCGCAGTGGGGCGCCCGTTTGACGCGGGGAGGCTTCCACCTGATCGGGGTGCTCCTGGTGTGCGGGCTGGTCTCGTGGATCGTGGCTGACGCGCCTCTGACGCTGCGCCTGGTCGCTGCCAGCTGGCAGCACGAGGGGGTTCCGAGGGCGGTCGCGCTGGGAGGGGCGATTCAGCTCGGGCTGTCGGCCTGTGTGTGGGCGCTTTTGATGATCGTGTGGGAGCTCTTTACCTCGGGTGGGGCGCGACGGGTAGCTCACACCTCGCAGCGCGCGCTTCGGGCGGCCCGGGGCACCGTGATCACCGAGACGCTGATCGTGATCCCGATTGTGCTGCTGCTGATCTTTGGTCTGGCGCAACTGGCGATCAACAACATCGCCGGGGTGCTCAATCAGGTGGCTTATTTTCAGGCCGCACGGACCGCCTGGGTGTGGGCCCCGGAGCCCGGGATCAGCGAGGCGGATCTCAAAGATCGCGCGCGCATCGCGGTGGCGCTGACCTTTACGCCGGTCGCTCCCGGCAATTACCAGACCACCGGATATTTTGGAGTTGGCGGTGATGGCGATCTCTCGGAGCGGGCGCTCGACGCCCGCGAGATCATGCGCGAGCGCTACTTCTCGATCGAAGATGCCATCATCGGGGCGCTTCCCCTGGAGCCCTCGGCCGATGCCAACAACACGTCTTTTGATCGCGCGCTGGACAGCTCGACCAACTACGCCACGCGCGCCACCCAGAAGTTCACCCACGCCTACCTGGCCACCGAGATCGAGGAGGTCATCAACACCGGCGGGGAGGTCGGGGTCAGCTACACCTATTATCTGCACCAGGCGATGCCGCTGGTGGGTGGGATTTTCGGGGAGACCCACACCGTGGGTACACGCAGTGCCAAATACATGGCTTTGAGCTACCGGGCGACGATGCCCGCGCAGCCTTATCGAGTGGGGCGTCCATGACGGAGACGATGACGATCGAAGAGGAACAGTCGGGAGGGCTATCGGCGCGACTTCGGCGCCTTCATCAGGAGCAGCGTGGAGCGCTGGCGCTGTTGTGCCTGGCCGGCTTGATGATCCTGTTGATGATGGGGCTCGTGGTCTACGACGCCACCGAGGTCGCCAACGAGAAGGTCCACGTGCAGGCGTCGGCTGACGCTTCAGCATACAGCCAGGCGGCAATCAACGCGCGCACCATGAACATGCTGGCCTTCGCCAACGTCGGCAAACGCGTCAACATCGGTATGGTCGCAGCCTATGAGACGGTCTACAGCTGGATGACCTGGATCACCGGGGTGGCCTGGGTCTTGACCATTGCGTGCGTGTTGATCGCGGCAATACCGGGAGCTCAGGCTGTCGCCAAACTCTGCGGAAAAATGGCAGAGGTCGCAGTCGGCGCGACGTGTGCCACGGCAAAGGAGGCCGGCGATTATTTGCGCCTGGATACCATTGTAGAGAACTTCTTCGGGCCCGAGCAGCGCGCCTTTAACAACTACCAGCAATACATGGCCGATGTGACGCCGTACTGGAGTTGGACCCAGGGGGTCTGGCGCGGATTTACCAACAACGCACCGCTGACCGTGGGTTATCCGGCACCCAAGAACGATGCCGACATCACCTTCCGTCAGCAGCTTCCAGTGCGCATTCCGGCCGAACATAGCTGGGACGGGCTCTGCGAGAAGGCCAATGAAGCCCCCCCGATCTTCGGAGACGGGTTTGAGCCGGGCAATATCATTGAGCAGGCTGACCGACGCTTTATGTTCGTTGACTTCCTGATCAAGAACGCGCTGAGTTCCGATGGCGAAGAAGATCCGGCAGGTGGCGTCGAGGGAGCCGGTGATGGCGGCAGCGGTGTGGGGGGAGGTGGCAACAGCCAGGGCGCCGGCCAGGGCCAGGAGTCGGCCTGCGACTCGCTCGAAGAGGAAGCGGCCAATGACCCCAACTCCACCTTTGAGCCGCCCCGTGAGGAGTGCGAGGTCGATGAGAACGGCAATGAGACCGATGATTGCGAGACGATTCCCGGCTCGTACACCGTCGACGGCCATACCATTGAGCTTGGCGAGGGGTGCATCCCCACCAGCGTGTTGGAGCAGCTCGACGAGGTTGACTGCACCCAGGGTGGCGCCACCATCAAGGCCGGCGCCTACGGGGCGACGTATCTGGCGGGCATGTTGGGGCTTTTGATCGACACCAGCGAAATCCCCTCCATTCTCAAGCGCCTTACCGTGATGCCTGACTCCTTTGTGGAGCGATGCAAAGACGGCACGCGCGACCGCTATCAGGGGGCCGGAGGGTTTCACGTCGACGGTCCGGCCTGGGAGCTTCAGACCGAGAACTGGCTGATGAACTCCTCGACGCTGATGTACGCCTACCGGCCCAACGCAGCGCGCAACGGCACCCACCGCGATCGCTATCAATTCATGGGAGAGGACTCCAGTCCGGGGGTTCTCAACTTCGCCAGCGAGGGCACCTGGGCTATCAGCCGCGGTGAGATCGCCTGGCAGGGCGATGATGAACCCTCGTTGTGGGAGTCGAAGTGGGCGGCGCGCGTGCGTCCGGTGGCGCTGGATGGCGAATGGGAGGCCTACGCCCAGATGCATCAGGATTTCTCCATCTGGAGAGGACTACGCGATATTCAAGGTGAGGTGCTCGCCACCTTGCTGATCGCTCACGGCGCCGACGCCACCGGAAGCAACCTCATTACCCACGGCTACTCGATCTCGCCGGGAAGCCTGGAGGCGCTGATCTTTGAGGCGCTTTCGACCCGGGCGGCCTTTGACGCGATGGAGCCCGAACGCATGGAGGGGGTTGTCAAATGAAGCGATATCTACGCCTTCGAAATCTGATGGAACGCTCCGGCCTTCATGTGTTTGAGCGCGATGAGCAGGGCGCGGCCCTCACCGAAGTGGTGATGTGTCTGCCCTTCTTCATCCTGGTCTTTGGCGGGTTGATGAACCTGGGGCTGGTCGGGCAGCAGAGTGTGGCCACTAAACATGTGGCCGCCCACGATATGTGGACGCAGGTCTACCATGAGGGGGCGAACAACGCGTTGCGCATGAGCCCGCGTACCCAGCTTCCGGAGCTCGACAATCTGGGCTCGGTGCAGGGGATTGCGGCTCTGGGCGGCGATATCGCCGCGATGGCTTCAGGGCATTGGGGCGAGGCCTGGTTTCATACGGAGTTGGCCCCGGTGCTGACCCTGGGACAGATCGACTACGACTCGCATTCGCATGAGGCGGCTCGTCGGCTGCAGCAGCATATGAAGCCGCCTCATCAGATGACCGGCCATATCCTGGGCGGTACCGATGAGGGGCGTCGTCCGGTGCTCGCGCAGATCGCCACAAATGATAACCTCATCGACGACAACCTCATCAACCCGGGCGGAAATATGCTGCAGTGGCTGCTCACTTCGGTGCTGCAGTTCAGCGGCGGGGTGCCGGGAGCCTTTGCTGCGATTCGCTACGGTGACCAGGATGGCATGGCTTCCCATCAGGTCTCTCTCTATGGCGGCCGCCTCACCCCTACGTTCAGCGCGCGCTACTCCGCGATGCTTTCCCCCCACCCCACGCGTTCCGGCGAGGAGGGAGGCACCAGCGGCGAGGAGGTCTTTGACCTCAATGATCCTCGCGGGCAGTGGGGGCTTTATTACGTCGCGGCCCAGACGACCAATAACTACCGTTGGGTCTACAACATGATGAACGTGCAGTTCGATGAGGACGAGACGCAGTCGACGGCCACGCGCTACGAGGCGGGTCAATGAGCGCAGCGAGCAAAAGCCGCAATGAGGAGGGGTGTATGGGAGCGTCGAATCGCCTGGAAGGGAAAGCACCCTGGTGGGTCGATCTTTTGAAGGTGGGAGCCGCCGGTGCGACCATTGCGTTGATCGCCCTGCTGGTGGTCGTGCTCGATGGTCCGCGCGCCGAGGTTCAGCCCGCCCAGGCTGACATCTGGGATGTGTTTTTGAGCCAGAGCAACAAACATGAGAACTTCATGCGCGCGTTGCAGAAGGAGGGGATGTCGGCGCCGCGGGAGTACGACTACAACGGCAACCGCGTCTACTTCTCCCACGCCACGACCTCAGAGAGCCCGCGGGAGGTGCTGGAGCGCTTTCAGCGTGCGTTTGTGCGCGAGGGGGTCAACAAGATGGCGCATCACACCGTACGCGAGCCGGTGCCGGTGGGGGATACCCACGATGGCGAGACCTTCATGCAGGCGATGGCCGGCGCTGACGAGCTCTTCAGCGGGGGGCTGATCCCGGTGGAGAACACGCGGAACTACATGGCGATGGTCGGCGCAGAGACAAAGAAAGGAGCGGCCGACTGGAAGGAGGCCATCGTCGAGATGCAGGGGGGAGCGAAGACCCCTGAAGACACCGTGCGGGCGCTGCGTTACGTCGACGCCTGGCGTGAAGAAGGCTCGTTGAAGACAACGATTACCGCAGTATGGAGTGACCAGGCCCTGGATCTGGCGAAGTTCCGCAACCACGCGCCCGGGAGCGTTCACCCCTTCGAATATAAGGTGCCGGTCTGCACCGGGTGCACGCGCGTCTCGCGTATCAGTGGCACTGAAGGTGAGGCGGGCACGCATGCCATCCTCTACCGAAGCCCCAACTCCATCAACGCCACCCTGGGGTTCTATGAGCGTGAGATGTCTCGTTACGGCTGGAAGCTGGAGCCGGTGATGCGCGGACTTGCAGCGATGCAACGCGAGCGCAGCGCGCCCTACGAGGTCTCCCAGGTGCGCTCCTACAGCGGCGATGGGCACACACTGACCCTGATCGTCTACCGCGACAGCTACGACGGACAGACCTACGTCAGCATGCAGAGCGCGCTCTGAGTCGGGGGCTTTTGCTGATCAACCTCGCGTTGCCAACGCACCCACAAGACGGTCGCGATCATGGGCTGCCAGGTGGTGGAGCATCGGGCCTCTGGGGACGACCCGGGTCGGGTTGATCATGTCGTGGCTGTAATAATAGTGCTGCTGAATATGATCGATGTGGCAGGTCTCGGCGACCCCGGGCATCTGGTAGATCTCCAGAAGGTAGTTCCAGAGGTTGGGTAGCTCGTAGACGTGGTTGAGGTTGCACTTAAAGTGGCCGTAGTAGACCGGGTCAAAGCGCAGGAGCGTGGGGAACATGCAGAGGTCCGCCTCGCTGAAGGTGTCGCCGGCCAGGTAGCGATGCTCCCCCAGGTGCTTCTCCCAGCGCCCCAGGGCCTCAAAAAGCTCGCCCAGGGCCTCCTCGTAGGCCTCCTGAGTGGTGGCAAATCCGCAGCGGTAGACTCCGTTGTTGATCGGCTCGTAGATCGCGTCGATGCGCTCGTCGATCACCCCCTGCAGCGCCTGCGGGGCCAGGTCAATAGAGGTCGTGCCCAGGGGGGCGAAGACCGTGGAGAGCATCCGGATGATCTCGCGCGACTCGTTGTTGACGATCGTGCGTTCCTTCGTATCCCAGAGCACCGGTACGGTGACCCGACCGGAGTAGTTCGCGTCGGCCCTGCTGTAGACCTCGCGCAGAAACTCGTTGTCATGGAGGCGATCACCGGTGGTGTTTGGGAAATCGGTATCAAAGCTCCACCCCTCGTCGAGCATGTGGGGGTGAACGACCGAGACATCGATCACGTCTTCAAGCCCAAGCAGCGCGCGGGCCATCAGCGTGCGGTGGGCCCAGGGGCAGGCGTAGGAGACGTAGAGGTGGTAGCGACCGGCTTCGGGCACAAAACGCGCGCCGGGCTCATCGACCACCTGAAAGCGGAAGGTGGTGGGATCGCGCTGGAAATGACCCTCGTTATCCCGAACCCAGGTGTCACTACGCCAGACGCCGTCAACCATGATGCCCATCGGGGGCTCCTTGTGAAAAACTCTGTGGAAAGCTCGGGTGCGCGCCTGCGTTCGCTGCGCCGGGTCGGCACACCCACGACCTTGTGCTGGCCTGGACTTAAACACCCGGTAGCGAGGCGACAAGGTGATGAGGAGAAAAGCAGTCATCGGGCTGGCATGGGCAGTCAGGGTGACGAGGTTGAGCGCGTCGGAGGGCGCCAGGCGCGGGTTCTTGCCTCTCGAACGATGAATGTTCAAAAGCTATTCACATTTGCGATTGCGTGCTCACGTTCGGTATGAGAGGGGTTCATTATATGTTCATCACGACCTACGCGAGTTGACCGTCCCATGAGCACAGAGGAAGAAGCTACACTAAATATCGGCGCGCTCTCCATGGCAACCGGCGTGCCTGTGGAGACGATTCGAACCTGGGAGCGTCGTTATGGCTTTCCGCAGTCGCGTCGAAACGAGGCCGGCCACCGCATCTATGATCTGGAGACGATCGAGCACCTTCGCCTGATCACGTCGGTGCTGGCAGTCGGCTACCGTCCTTCTCAGCTGCAGGGGAGAAGCCGCGAGGAACTCGAAGAGCTTCTGGAGCACAGCGGCAGCGACGAGGAGTCCGATGACGCGAACGCGGCCGAGAAGGCCTCACGCGCCGGCGGTGAGTCGCTGCGTTCGGCGGAGAGCGAGGGCTGGCTGGAGCGCTGGCTCGACGCGGTGGGGCAGCTCGATCGCGAGCGTCTTGAGGGGCAGATGCGGCTGGACTGGAGCCGCATGAACGCACTTGGCTTCGTCGAAGAGCGCGTGGGGCCTTTTCTGGTGGCGCTGGGCGAGGGCTGGGCATCGGGGCGACTCAGTGTGCTTCATGAGCATTTCGCCAGCGAATGCGTGCGGGATTTTCTCGCGGCCGCCTGGCGCCCCCTCAGCGATATGGCGCGCGGAAACAAGGTGATCCTGGCCACCTTGAGTGGTGAGCAGCACTGTCTGGGGCTTCATATGGCCGCGCTGATCGCGGCGGTGGCCAACCAGCGCGTGGTGTTCATCGGCGCGAACTCCCCTGTGGAAGATATCGCGGCTGCCGCGCAGCAATCGGGCGCCCACGGCATCGCGCTGAGCATGTCGCAGTACGCCAACCCGGCGGCCTCCCGCGCGTTTTTAGAGACGCTGCGCGAGCTCACCGATCCCAAACTCGATATCGTCGTCGGTGGCAGCGGCGCCCCTGATGATATCAACGGGGTACAGAAGTTGGACGGCTTTGAAGATTATTACGAGTTCTTCCAGACGTGGCAGCGCCGCTGAGGTTGACGCTCGAACACCTGCGCAACGCGCACGGAGTCGATGGTTGAAGCGGGTGCGCGTGTCGGGACGCGGGGGCTTTGCGGCCTCCCTGGTTCTTGGTCTGATAGCATTGGGGGCAACGCCGGCGGCGGCCTCACCGCTCTGGGAGCTTGTGGGCGCGACATCGTCGCTTCATCCGCATAGCGCCTCGACGTTTTCAAGCTCGGCTTCGGCGACTTACTTCAACCCGGCATTGCTGGTCGGGCAGGCGCGTCATGGTGAGATGGGGGTGTTCGGGCTTGCAGGGAGGCTGCGCATCGATCTTAACGCGCGTCCTGCCGGCGCCGATATTGGCGAGGAGGTCTATCAGGCCCGGGAGCTCGATGAGAACGGCCAGCGTCGCCCGCTGAGCACGCGCCCCTTTGCCACGGACGACATCCCGGCGTCTCGCGGCAGCGCCAACTCCGATGTGGAACACCTCTATCTGACCCTGGGTGCCAGCCTGCCGATCCTCGATGAGGATCGGCTGACGGTCGGCTTCTACGCCACGCTGGCCACCGATGGCTTCGCCTCGCAGGTCCCTTTCTACAGCGATGAGCGCGAGCAGTATTTTTCAAACTCCCTGTATTTTGAGCGTTTTAACGATCGCCTGGTCGGAAGCCACTTTGCGCTGGCGCTGGCCAGTCGCCCGTTGAGCTGGCTGAGTGTGGGCGTGGGCGCAACGATGGTGCAGGACGCCGCGAGTGAAAACGCGATCTTTTTGCCCGACGCCCTCGACCAGTCTGAGAGTCGGATCAACTCCCGGGTGCAGGTCAACGCCCGGCTGGCACCTTATGGCGGGCTGCGAGCGCAGGTAGGCGAAT
This sequence comes from Lujinxingia sediminis, assembly GCF_004005565.1. Taxonomy (NCBI): domain Bacteria; class Deltaproteobacteria; order Bradymonadales; family Lujinxingiaceae; genus Lujinxingia; species Lujinxingia sediminis. Next base: position 146,442 of record NZ_SADD01000008.1, read on the forward strand.
CGATCGCCGCGGCGCTCAGCGTGCATGCCGAAAGTTATAGTGAGGTGGAAGGAGAGAGCCGGTTGCGTTTCTGGAACTTTCCCTCGGCCTACCCTGAAGGGGAAGACGCGGTCGTGCAGCGCTTTCGCTTTGTCTACGACTACGAGCCCTGGCGTGCGACCGCCGGCGCTTCGCTCACCCACACGCTGAACCCCAAAACCGAGCTCCGGCTGGCCGCCCAGCTCCACTACGCCCACTGGTCACGCTATCTGGACCGTCACGCGGAGCGCCCCGCGCTCGCCTGGCGCAACACGTTCAGCCCCGCCCTGGCAGCCGGCCTGACCCGCGGGCGCTCCGAGCTCGGCCTGGATCTGAAATGGGCACCCAGCCCGGTCCCCGATCAAAAGGGCCGCTCCAACTACGTCGACAACGACCGCCTCGTCGTCGGCGGCGGCTACGCCTGGCGTTTCGAGGGCGGCGACGCGATGCCCTCCATCGAGCTCGGCGCCCAGCTTCAGGCCCACTGGCTGCTCGCTCGCCAGACCACCAAAGACCCGTCGAGCGAGGAGCCCGTGATTGACGAATTCCCCGACGCGGTCGACTCCCGCTCCGGCGAGCCTGTCGAGGGCTCGCGGGGCCTTCAGACGAACAACCCGGGCTACCCGGGCTTTGAGGCCGCCGGCTGGCTCGGCGGCGCAACTGTCTTTGTTCGGGCGTATTTCTAACGCGTAGCGTCGGTTGCGAGGCTCGTTCGATAAGGCGCCCGGGCATATCAAAGGCTGCCCTGCGCCGGATCGAGGTCCGGGGTTATGAGGCTGGCGTGGCGCGTTCGGAGCGCGTACGTTTTGCGCGACCATCCCGAGCTTGATGTGTGTATGGACTGAGAGTGCCGCGATCGTGCCCATCTGTGGCGAGGTCGCGAAACGCCGTAGAAGGAGCTGTATCATGAACGCGAAGTTAACCTGTTGGATGCTGGTCGTGGCGCTGAGCGCCTCTCTCTTCGCCTGTGGTGATGACTCGTCGCCTCGCCGCGGCAACGGGGGCGATGAAGATACGGGCGTTGAGAGCGACGCCGGCGACGCCGGTGACGCGCCCGACGCCGATGACGCGCCCGACGCCGATGAGCCGGATGGGGCCGATGAGCCCGACGTCGCCGATGAGCCCGATGCCAGCGTGGAGCCGGTGGAGGTGGATATCAACGGGGTCTGGGCGGCTAAAATGGTGACCTCGGGCATCGCCGAGACGCCGATTGGCGAGTCGCAGAGCGATACGGTGTCGGTCTTGCGCATGGAAATCAGCAGCGATGGCCAGAACCTCACCGTAGTCACCGAAACCTGCGACGTCACCATTGAGAGCGATGCCGTCGGAGCTTCACCGGTGATCCCCGATGCGCTGGTCAACTCCCTGCCGATCACCGAGCGCGGTGGCACCTTTGTGGACGGCAACCTCGTGCTGCCCACCCTCTATGAAGTGCGCGGCGCACAGAACTTCGATGATCTGCGCAACGATCCACTGCCCGAAGATGCCGAAGATCCGCGCGTCTACGATCAGGATGGCGACGGTAACCCCGGGATCACCGTCTCGGTGGAGGGGGTGATCAGCGGCGATATCTACCTGGTGCAGCGCTTCTCCAACGCGCTGGTAGGCTCCCAGACCGACGATGGTCGGATTGAGGGCCGGGTGACCTGGAGCGATGAGCAATCGGTCCTGGGGTCTTCCAACGAGTTTCTGGAGACCCTTCAGCCGCAGTCCGAGCCGAACTCCGACCCTGACGCGAGCTATTTTGAGATGGTGTCGGTGGAGAGCACGGCCGACTGCGCGACGATCGCCTCGCAGAGCGGCTCGCTCTTCACGCGCTGAGTCAGGTTCAGGCGTCGGCGCTTGAGGGGAAGGCGCCGACGCTTAAGGGGAGGGCGCGGCGGTGAAGGGGAAGAGGCGCTCGCGTTCCTGCAAGATCTCGGCGGCGACGCTGATCGCGATCTCTTCGGGGGTGTTGCTGGTCATCTTCAAGCCGATGGGCGCGTAGAGGCGGGCGATGGCGTCTTCGCCGATGCCCGCTTCGCCAAGCGCGCTGCGGATGCGGGCCAGCTTGGCCGGCGCGCCCATCACGCCGATGTAGGGAAAGGGGCCCTTGGTTTCTTCGAGACGCGTGACACCGAGGAGCCCGCGGATGTCCGAGTCGACATCCGCGCTCATCACCACCACATGCGTCCACTCCGGCTGCCGAATCAGCGCCCCGGCATCCGCGTAGTCCTCGACCACGATCTTATGGGCGGCGAAGGCGTTTTGCTGCAGGGTGAACACGTCGGCGCGGGTGTCGAAAATCGTCACCGTGTAGCCCAGCCCGGCCATCACCCGGGAGAGCGCCAGCCCGCAGTGGCCGCCGCCGATGATGGCGACGCGCTTCCAGTTTAAGAGTTGCGCACGCAGCAGAACCGTGGCGTGCGTGGGGCGCTCAAAGCGAAGCGGTGGGAGCTCGGGCGGCGTAGTCTCATCGAGGCGAAGTCCCTCCGGGCCAACCTCCACCCACCCGGGTTCATCCGACTCCATGAGTTCCAGAATACGCCGAACGACCAACGCCTGAGCCGGCCCAACGATGTACGACATATTGGTCTGCTGGCCGGCGCAAAAAAGCCCGGAGCGCTCCCCACGGGTGGCTTTGCGTCGATGCTCCAGCTCGCGCACCTCCAGCCGCACGCCCTCCTGCGGCGTCCAGCTCGTTAGCTGCGCCACAGCCCGCTGGATCAGCTCGGCCTCCATCACGCCACCGCCAATGGTGCCCCAACTCTCACCGCTCCCCACCACCGCCAGGCTCGCCCCGGTGGTCCCCGGCGAGTGGCGGCTATGCCAGGCGACGTGCGTCAGGTGCACGGGCTGGCCGGCCTCCAACGAGCCCAGCACGTATCGCCACAATGAGAGGTCCAGCACAGAGAATCCTTCCAGGTCCAGCGCTTAAAGGCGGTCGCTTACCGTCAAAATTATTCGCCGGCGGCAGCGGGGGCGGCGGTGGAGGGCGTCTCCCAGAGCGTGCGCAGGCGCTGGTGATGCAGCTGCAACATCACCTTCTCCGGGGTCATCGGCGCGTTGAAGTGCAGCTCGGCGTCGGGGGCGGCCGCGCGCAGCGCCGCGCGCAACGCAAAGAAGGTGCCGATGCCGTACATCAAGGGCGGCTCGCCAACGGCCTTCGAGCCAAAGGGGCCCACCGGGTTGTCGGCGTCTTCGAGCATGCGCACCTCAATGTCTTCGGGCAGAGCGTCGCCGTCGGGAACCTTGTAGGTGGAGAGGGCAAACGAGCTGAGGCGGCCATCTTCGGCGAAGGCGAGCTCTTCGAGGGTCATCCAGCCGATGCCCTGGGCCAGTCCGCCCTCGATCTGGCCGAGGTCGACGTTCGCGTTGATGGTGCGCCCCAGGTCGTGAACCAGGCGCACCCGGTCCACGGTGTAGGTGCCGCGCAACAGGTCGATGGTCACCTCGGTCCAGGCCGTCCCGAAGACGTGGTAGGCAAAGGGCCGGCCCGTCTCACGCTGCTTATCAAACCAGACGTTGGGCGTGGCAAAGAAGGCGTGCGCCGAGAGCGCCACGCGCGAGAGGTAGGCCTGGCTGACCACCTTCTCCCAGGTCCACTCGGTGAGCTCACCGCGGTAGTAGACCCGCTCGTCTTCAAAGGTGATGTTCTCGGCATCCTGCACGCCGAGCTCGCGGGCCAGCAGCTCGCGAAAACGCCCCAGCAGCTCGTCGGCCGCCAGGATCGTGGCGCTGCCGTTGAGGTCGGTGGTGGCGCTGGCCGCGCTGGGCGACATGTTGGCGATGCGCGTGGTGTTGGTCGTCTCCACCTTGATGCGCTCCGGGCTGATGTGCAGCGCACGCGCTGCAATGCCCACGAGCTTTGAGCTCAAGCCCTGGCCCATCTCCACGCCCCCGGTCGAGAGGCTTACGCTGCCGTCGGTGTACACGTGCATCAGCGCGGAGGCCTGGTTGAGGAAGGTCGCCGTAAACGAGATGCCAAAGCAGATGGGCATCGCCGCCAGGCCTTTTTTGGTGGCGGTGTTTTTGGCGTTGTAGGCGTCGATGTCCTTCTGCCAGGCGGCGACCTCGAAGCCTTCTTCAGCCTCCTCCCAGGTGCGCACAGCGCGGGCGCGCTCGGCCTGCTGGCCGTAGGGGAAGCTCTCACCTTCTTGAATGAGGTTTTTCTTCTGAATCTCGGCGCGGTCGATGCCCATCACCTCGGCGGCGTGTGCGATGGCGCTCTCGATCACAAACATGCCCTGCGGCCCCCCGAACCCACGGAACGCCGTGTTCGGCGGCAGGTTCGTGCGGCAGCTCGCCGCATACGCCCGCACGTTGGGGATGAAGTAGCTGTTGGTGGAGTGAAAGAGCGTGCGCTCGAGCACCGCCAGCGAGAGGTCGGTCTTGGCGCCGGAGTTCTGGAAGTGTTTGACCTCGAAGGCCTGGATGTTGCCGTCCTTGCTCAGCCCGATTTTGTAGTCGGCGCTGTAGGGGTGGCGCTTGCCGGTCATGCGCAGGTCGTCGAGGCGGTGGAGCACAAGCTGGGTGGGGCGCCCGGTCTTGTGGGCGGCCAGCGCCGCCAGACAGGCCCAGGAGGTGGCCTGATCTTCTTTGCCGCCAAAGCCGCCGCCCAGGCGAATCACGTCCACTTCCACCCGGTGGGTGGGGAGCCCCAGGATGCGCGCGCAGGCCTTCTGCACCGCGTAGGGGCTCTGGGTCGACGAGTACACCCGGAGGCGATCGCCCTCGGTGGGCACGGCGCGGGCGCGCTGCGTCTCCAGGTAGAGGTGCTCCTGACCGCCGACGTCGCTGCGCCCTTCGACCACGACGTCGCACTCGGCAAAGGCCGCCGCGGTGTCGCCCATCGCAAAGGTGCGCGGGGTCCCCAGGATGTGGCCGGCCTCATGCGCCACGCGCGGGCAGGTGATGACCTCAAGCGCTTCGATGTCCGCCTCGATCAGCGTGAGCGCGTGGCGCGCGTCTTCGTCGCTTTCTGCGACGACCATCGCCATGGGATGGCCGTGATACTCGACCACGTCGGTGGCTAGCAGGGGCTCATCCGGAAGCACCGGGCCGATCTGATTCTCACCCGGCACGTCCTCGCCGGTGTAGATGGCCACGACCCCCGGGGCCTTTCGCGCTTTGTCCAGGTGCAGCGCTTTGACGCGGCCGTGGGCGACTGGCGAGCCGTAGATGGCGGCGTGAAGCATGCCGGCCGGCGGCGCCACGTCGTCGACGTAGAGGGAGGTCCCGCGGGTATGAAGCTCAGCGTCGAGGTGTTTTTCGGTCATGGTGTCGGCTCCGGGAGCGCGTTTTGATGCTTCAACGATCCAGAGAGGATCAAAATTTGGGATTTTAAAGGCCGGGAAGCCTGCGTCAGATGGCCAGCATGGCGTCGAGGCTCACCCGCTCGGGCGCGGCCTTGACCACGTGGGCCGTCAGAAGCTGCGTGGCGAGCAGACGTTTGTAGTCGGCGCTCCCGCGCACATCGGAGATGGGAGCGATCTCGGTGTGGGCGATGCGCAACGCCTCGCGCCAGAGGGCGTCGGTGAGCACCTCACCGGTCAAGAATGCGCCCGTCTTCTCCAGCCAGAGCGGGGTGGCGGCTACGCCGCCCAACGTCAGGCTGGCCTCCTCGACAACTCCATCATCGGAGAGGCGCAGCCTGGCGGCGCTGTTGACCGTGGCGATGTCCAGGCAGCGGCGCTTGGAGACTTTTTCAAAATAGACGCCGGTGCCCGCCGCCGGGATCTGCAGGCGCAGCTCGGTCATCACCTCCGAGGGATGCTTATCGAAGGTTTTGTAGCCCTTATAAAAACGTTTGAGCTCCACCTCGCGGGTCGTCTCACCGCGGGCAAACACCAGCGTGGTGTCGAGCGCGAGCATGATCGCCGTCATGTCGCCAATCGGCGAGGCGTTGATGATGTTGCCGGCGATGGTGGCGCGGTTGCGAAGGGGGAGGGAGGCGATCAGGTGCAGGTAGTCCTGAATCTGTGGGATGAACGCCACCACCTCGTCTGACGCGCCGAACTCCTCGAAGGTCGTGAGCGCGCCGATGTGCAGTGTGTCGCCTTGCCGGCGAATGCCCTTCATCTCGGGATGACGGTTGAGGATCTTGACCTGCGCCCGGGGCAGGAGCTCACCTTTTTGCACATAGAGGTCGGTGCCGCCGGCCACGAAGAAGTCGATGACGTCGGCGTCGTCGCGGGGCACCTCCTCCATCTCGCCAATGGCCTCCAGGCGTTTTGGCATTTCGGCAAAATACCCGGGCAGAAGACCGGCCTCCATCAAGGCGCTCAGGCGATCGTCAGCCTCCCAGATCGACGCCCACTGGCCGCCCGGCCCGAAGTTCTCGACCAGATCGAGGCTCGCGCGGTTGATCGCCGCATAACCCGTGCACCGGCAGAGGTTGCCGCTGAACGCGCGCTGAAAACCCTCCAACGTTGGCGTCTCGCGCGCGGCCATCATGTACCAGCACATCGAGACGATGAACCCCGGCGTGCAGAACCCGCACTGCGAGCCCACCCGATCGACCATCGCCTGCTGCACCGGGTTGAGCTTACCCGGCAAATTCAGCCCCTCGATCGACACCACATGCTTGCCGTGCATCTCACCCACCGGCGTCAAACAGCTCGTGACCGGCTGGTAGCGCATCACCCCCTCGACCACCTCGCCAATCAGAATGGAGCAGGCCCCGCAGTCGCCTTCCTTGCACCCCTCTTTGGTGCCCGTGAGCAGGCGGTCTTTGCGCAGGTAATCGAGCACCAGCATCCCGTCGGGGACGTCGGTGATGACGCGGCGGTCGTTCAGCCAGAATTCAACGTGGGTGGTCATGGGGGCCTCGATGGCTCGCTGGAACATAGGGAGTAGGGCGCGGGGCGCGTTCACGCGCCATTCGACTCAGAGGGGGCGGTGGTGTCAAGGGCGGCGGTTGGGGAAGGGGGCGAGCTTCGACATTCTTGGGCGATGCGAGTTTTAAGTTTGGGCAGAGTGTGCATTGAGATAGGTTTAATGTGACGGTGAGAGCGTGAGATGGATTGTTTGTTCCGAGTAGTGCGGAGAAAAAACAAAGGGGAGAGTGAATCTAGATACCTCGTCGCCACCCATGTTTTCAAAGTCTAAACCCGCGAGGGTGGTGGTGACGCAGTTGAGGAACTCGTCGACGTCGTCGGTAAGAGATTTTGATTCGATATAGTCTATACGTCCACTTGAGTGCAGGACTACGAAGCTGCGAATCGTAATGCCTTGAAGTGGATACCCTTCTGCTGAATCAAGCCGGGTTTCGTAGCAGGACTGCAGGGTGCTCTGTTCAGCACGAAGTGCTTGAACGACTTCCTCTCGCGTACGTGAGGTTTCGTCGTGATGGGGCTCCTGCTGATTATGTCGGGTTTCGGTAGACTCCCTACGGGCCGGTCCCGTTCCATATGTAACGACAGTATTGGGCGACGCGTCTTTTAGAGTGGTGGTGCCAAAGTCCGTCAAGGTAATTGCAAATTGAATGTATGTGGTTGGCGTCGCGTCGGGCTTGTTTGTCAGGCGCTGTCTCAGGTACGTTTCCATGCACTCTTGAACCTGACGCGTGTCCTCACGATGCCGCGATTTATAAATAAGTCCCGTGCGGTTGTTGTGCGCATCAAGCTGTACCCGAAACATAAACATCAAAGATGAGTCTTCGGTGTAGTCCGCCCTGTCGATCGTCTCCAGCCAGTCGTCAAAACATGCCTGCAGCGCGGGTTTATGGAACTCCAGGCTTCTTTGAGCGATGGCGCGAAGTTCCGGGTCTTCGTTGAGCGTGACTTTGCCCGGGGTTTCTTCGGATTTGGCGCCCTGGTTCGCGTCGGGTGCCGTCGCGCAGGCGGTGCTGAGCAGCAGCGCGAGGAGCAAAGCGAGGCGGTAGGTCGGAGCTGGGAGGTGGGGAGTCATCGCTGGCCTTTGAGAGGTGTCGGGCGCCAAAACGTGTGGATTGCGCATTCGACCCGGCAACCCAGGTGGAGTCAAGGGAGGATGGAGGTTTGAGCAGGTCGGGGAGGGCCGAAGGCAGCGCGAGCCAGGGTGGCCCTTCTGGCCACAGTAGATGAAGCCACCGTGTCCGCGAACGGGGAAGCAGGGGGTGGCACCCGGTGGGGAGGCGTTTGAGGACGTCGAGTTTTGGGAAGGCGGATGAAGGGACCGTGTTCGCGAACGGAGCAGCAGGGGGTGGCACCTGGTGGGGGGGCGTTCGCGTACAGAGGGGGAGGGGGTGAGGCCCCCGTTTGAGGTAGGGCGAGGCGGCCGGGGAGGGCGACCGTCGACATCGGCGGTGGATACAGGGGGGGTATCGCCTGCCTGAGGTGAGGGCGTGAAGCAGACGTTTTTCTTGCGATCTCGCCACATTGCCCGACCATGGTCACCGGTTCTCTCATCGAAAAAAACGGGCAGGTTGAGGCAGGATGAAGACAAGCGTGAAGGTGGTGATGATGGCCCTGATGCTGGGGCTGACCCTGGGGTTGAGCGGGTGCATGGTGGGTGGGTACCACCAGCGCATTGGCGGGAGCTTTGAGGAGGCGGGGCAGCCGCGGCAGGCCGAAGGGAGCATCAACGCGGTGGAGCTGGGGGTGGTGGCGGATTTTCGCTACGCGCGGCTGGGGATGCCTTTTGAGGGGCAGCAGCGCGAGTTTGTGGTCAGCGACGGGGAGAGCGAGGTCTCGGTAGAGGAGGTCGTGGAGCTGCGGGCGTTGCGGCTGGATGTGCCGCTGTGGAGTTTTCGCAACTTTAAGACGAAGTCGATGGGCTACCCGGGGTTGATGCCGCGGCGAGAGAGCCTGGAGTTGTGGGCGACGGGGAGCGTGGGGATTTCGCCGATTCCGACGCGGACGGTGGGGCTGGGGCTTGTGTTTTACCGCTTTGGATCGGTGGCGATTCGGGTGCACGGCGACTATGTGATGGTGCCTTACAGTGAGGATGTGCGGCGTATTGGCGGTGTGGACCGCTGGGAGGGGCACGCGCCGGGGTGGATGGCGGGGCTGGAGGTGACGGTGGCGGCTGGCGAGTACGCGCTGGAGCTCATCAAGTTTGTGCTCGACGTGGACAAGACGAGTCGAGAGCGCACCAAAGAATGGGCAGGGGCGCGCTGAGGGGGGGAGCCCGCAGGGCGGCGGGCTGAATGTTGGTGGAACAGGCGCTGTTGGTGCTATGACCCGAGAGGCCCGGCCGGTTGATGCCGGGAGCGTTTGTCCGATGTGGAGCACCTATGCGACCGAAGCTCTTTCGCGATCCGATTCATGACATCATCAGCCTGGACTTGAGCGATGAGGCCGAGAGCCTGCTCTTTGATCTGATGCGTACCTCAACGGTGCAGCGCCTGCGGCGCGTGAAGCAGCTGGGGCTGGCATCGCTGGTGTATCAGGGGGCGGAGCATAGCCGCTTTGCGCACTCGATGGGGGTGGCGCATATCGCGCGGCGGATGGTGGCGTCGCTGCCCATGGAGGTGGACACGCGCACGCGTCAGGAGGTCTTTGCGGCGGCGCTTCTGCACGATGTGGGGCATGGGCCTTTTAGCCACGCGATTGAGAAGGTCACGGGCGTAAACCACGAGCAGTTTACGCGCGAGGCGATCCTCGATGAGGAGGGGGAGGTTTTTCGGATACTGGCGGCAGTGGACCCGGAATTGCCACGCGACGTCGCGCGATATTTTGAGCCTCGGGAGGGGTTTGATCCGGGGCGGCAGGTGTTTCGCGACATCGTCAGCTCGCAGCTCGATGCCGACCGCCAGGACTACATTCTGCGCGACGGGCACGCCACCGGGGTGAAGATCGGCGTCTATGATTTTGAGCGGATCCTGGCCACGCTGAAGGTCTACGAGAGCAAGGGGGCTGGCGCGAAGACGGTGCGCAGGCTGGCGGTGAGCTACCGGGCGCGCGAGGCGGTGGAGGATTATCTGATCGCGCGTTTTCATATGTTCAAGCAGGTGTACCTGCATAAGACGGTGCGGGCGGCCGAGAAGATGCTCGAGGCGGTGCTGCGCCGGGCGGGTGAGCGCTACGCGGCCGGGGAGCGGTGGGGAGGGCTCGATGACCGGCATCCGCTCTTGAGGTTGCTCGGTGGCGAGGCGCTGAGCACCCGCGAGTATCTGCAGGTCGATGACACCGACGTGTGGATGATGCTCAAGGTGTGGCAGCGGGGCGATGATGAGGTGCTGGCCCGGCTGAGCGAGGGGCTCTTGAATCGGGAGCTCTATAAGACGGTGGATCTGCCGCCGGGCGACCCGGTGCTGGTGGCGCGCATCCTGGACCGCGCCGCCGAGGTGGCCCGCGAGCAGGGATTGAAGGTCGATTACGCGGTGCTTGTCGACCGCGCCCGCGACACACCCTATCGCCCCTACGATCCGAGTCACCCCCGGCTGAGCGCGCATATCCCGGTGGTGGAGCGCGACGGGGGAGTGGTGCCGATTGAGCAGGGCAGCGACTTTGTGCACCTGCTGGGTCGGGATACCTACAACACGGTGCGCCTCTGCGTGCCGGGGTCGGTGCGCCGCGTGTTGCTGGAGCGCGAGGTGGGGGCGCGGCGGCTGGTCGATGAGGTCGAGTGAGGATTTTTGTTCAGGTCGCTCGGTGTGACTCTTTCCTACGACAGGCGCCAGGAGCTCCCGGGGGCCGGCGGCGTTGAGCGATGCTCGCGGCATCTCCACCGGGGTGGTTGTGGCCATCGCGAGCGTCGTGGTACACCTGCGCGCGCCTTTTAGAGAGGCACCACAGGTCACGCAGACGTTTTGTAAAGGTCGAGATATCCATGGAAAAGTTCGTCATCGAAGGTGGTCGTAAGCTCTCGGGGAAAGTTCGTCCGGGAGGCAGCAAAAATGAAGCGTTGCCCTGTCTGGCGGCGACGCTGCTGAGCGACGAGCCGATCACGCTGCGCAACGTCCCGCGTATTCGCGACGTGGAGGTGATGCTGGAGGTGATGGCCGACCTGGGTGGCGAACACGAGTGGATCGAGGAGAACGTGGTTCGGGTGGTCAACAAGAATGTGAACCGCACCGACCTCAATCAGGAGCTGTGCCGCAAGGTGCGCGCCTCGATTCTCTTTGCGGGCAGCATGCTCGGGCGCAGCCAGCGCTGTGAGCTTCCGCCTCCCGGCGGTGACGTCATCGGGCGTCGTCGTCTCGATACGCACTTTCTGGCGCTGCGCGCGCTGGGGGCGACGATCGAATTCAACGAGGGGCGATTTACCTTTGAAGCCGACAAGCTGCACGGCGCCGAGATCTTTATGGACGAGGCCTCGGTGACGGCGACCGAGAACGCGGTCATGGCTGCGGCCCTGGCTCAGGGGACCACCGTGATTCGCAACGCCGCCTGCGAGCCCCACGTGCAGGGTCTTTGCCGCATGCTCGTGGCCATGGGCGCGCGCATCCAGGGGATCGGCACCAACATCCTCACCATCGAGGGCACCAAGGGGATGTGGGGCTGTGAGCACACCATCGGCCCGGATTACCTGGAGGTGGGATCGCTGGCCGGCCTGGCCGCGGTGACCGGAAGCGAGCTGACCATTGAAGGCGTGGTCCCCGACGATCTGCGGATGATTCGCCTGGTGTTTGAGAAGCTCGGCGTTAAGACCGAGCTCCGCGGCGAAGACCTCTTCGTGCCCGGCGACCAGGACCTGGTGATTCGCGACGATATGAACAACGCGATGGCCAAGGTGGACGACGCGCCCTGGCCGGCGTTCCCGACCGACCTGATGTCGATCGCGATCACGGTGGCCACCCAGAGCAAGGGCACCGTGCTCTTTTTCGAGAAGATGTTCGAAGGGCGGATGTTCTTCGTGGACTCGCTGATTGCGATGGGCGCCAAGATCGTCTTCTGCGACCCGCATCGCGTGGTGGTGGTCGGCGGCGGGGAGCTGATCGGCTCGACGCTGGAGTCGCCGGACGTGCGCGCGGGCATGGCGCTGCTGATCGCGGCGATGTGCGCCCGGGGCACGAGCACCATCTACAACGTGCGCCAGATCGACCGCGGCTATGAGCGCATCGATGAGAAGCTCAATGCTCTGGGAGCGAATATCAAACGCCTCCCCGTGGAGTGAGGCAGCTCGTCAGGACGAAGCCAGCGGTGTCGCTGCGTCGTCGCGGTAGCGCTGCTACAGCTTCATCCCTGCCTCCCTTGCTGGTCTTCGCCCGGAGTGGGGCAGCTCGTCAGGACGAAGCCAGCGGTGTCGCTGCGTCGTCGCGGTAGCGCTGCTACAGCTTCCTCCTGGCTCCTTGCTGGACTTCGCCCTGACGAGCTGCTTGAGGATTGGGTATAAAACAGCAGAAAACGAAAAAACGCCGCCCTTGTCGGGGCGGCGTTTTTTTGTTGCTCGGCGCAGCTCGTCAGAACGAAGCCAGCGGTGTCGCTGCGTCGTCGCGGTAGCGCTGCTACAGCTTCCTCCTGGCTCCTTGCTGGACTTCGCCCTGACGAGCTGCTTGTACACCTGGGTTTTGTTTAAAGAGTCATCGGGGGCGCGGCCTGCTCGGGGGGCGGGGGGGCCAGATCGAGGGGCTCAAACGCGCGGTCGAGAAAGGCTGCGAAGTGGGTGAGGAAGCGGTCGGTGAAGTCGTCGACGGTGCAGCCCGCGGGGGTGTCGAGGTGATCGAGGAGGCGAGTGACCGGGGCGTTGGGCATGCCGCAGGGCACAAAGAGGGAGAAGGGGATGAGGTCGTTGATGAGGTTGATCGCAGCGCCGTGGGTGGTGACACCGCCGGAGACGCGCATGCCGACGCTGGCGATCTTGCGGGGCGGGGTGGTGTGGGTCCACAGCCCGGGGTGGTCGGCGTCGTAGTCGGCGCCGACGTCGTACTCGGCCAGAGCGCTGGAGAGCGAGGCGGCCATCCCGCGGATGAGATCGACGACGCCGATACCCAGCTCGTCGAGGCGCACGATGGGGTAGACCACCAGCTGGCCGGGGCCGTGGTAGGTGGCTTCCCCGCCGCGATCGATTTTGAAGAATTGGGTGCCCCGGTCTCGGAGTTGGTCCAGGCCGAAGATATCTTCGGCCCGGCCGCGCTTGCCGAGCGTGACCACCGGCGGATGCTCCAGGCAGAGCAGGTAACCGGTGGCGTCGTGGGCTCGCCCCTCCTGCAGACGGCTGCGCAGCTCAAGCTGCCAGCTCAGCGCCTGACCGTAGGGGACGAGACCGGGGCGGATAAGCTTCATGCCGAGGCCAGGGCCTCGATGAAGGAGGTGTCGACCATGGTGATCGGCGTCTGGTAGGTGCGCACGCCGATGCCGTGCTTGATGAGCAGCTCGACGAAGGTGTCGCGGTCAATCAGCGTGATTGCAGCGAGTTTTTCTTCGCGGCTCTCTTTGACGGCGTCGGCGCTGATCTTGCCCAGGTGAATGATGACGCCTTCGGAGGCGGAGTAGTGGTGCAGGGTGCCCCGAAGGTCGGTCACGGCGCTGGCGGGGAGCTCCATGGAGCTGTCGCCGACGACCTGGATGCAGACGCGCACATCGGCCAGGCCCTGGCGCCAGTCGGAGGTGAAGAAGACATCACCTTCGGAGGAGCGCTTGGAGACCTTGATGTTGCGGTAGCCCAGACGCTCCATCAGCGTGAGCGCGAGGTGCTCGACGGCTTCGGCTTTGATGTCGGTGAGCGCCTGGCCGAGGTGGCTGACGGCGTCCTGACGGATCTCTTCGGCCAGGGTGAGGATCTGCTGCTCACGCTCGGTGGAGCTTGAGGAGAGGCCCCACTCGGTGAGACCCCAGCGCTCGCGGTCGTACTGGATGAAGAGGGGACGGTTGCCCTTCTGCTCGCGGATCTGGTTGTCGCCGGCGATGGCGGCCTGAACGGTGGCGGCCGGATCGTGGGTGTGGAAGCGGACCAGCTTGCGCTCGAAGATGGCGTCGGCCAGGTCTTTGACCTTCATCGGGCGGCGGTTGTTATCGTTGAGCACGGTCAGTGCGGCTTCGGCGATGGTGTCCATGCGCACCGGCCCCTCTTTGAGGTGACGGTTTACGGGACGGCCGGTGCGAGCGGGGCGACGGGTGTCGCGGCGCTCGGAGCGGCGGCCATCGTTGCGCTCACGGCGTCCGCCACGCTCGTTACGAGTCTTCTCGCGCTTGCTCGACGAGGACTTGCGACGGCTCGAGGAGGACTTGCGACGGCTCGAGGAGGACTTGCGACGGCTCGACGAGGATTTGCGACGGCTCGACGAGGACTTGCGACGGCCCGACGTCGAGGGGCTCTCTTCGCGGCTCTCTTCGCGAGCTTCGTTGGAGCGGTTGCGGCTGCCACGGCGGCGACGACGACGGCTGGAGGAGCGGCGTCGGCTCTGGCTCTCATCGTCGTCCGATTTGGCTTCGGCGGCGGGCTCTTCGGCCTTGCCGTTGGCTTTTTCAGCTCGGGCCGGGGCGGCCGGTTTGGCGCCGAGGGGGAGGCGCTCGTGGCCTTCGCTCTCAAGTTTTTTGATGTACTCGTCGCGCAGGGCGAAGACGCCCGGGCGCACGCTGACGACCGGCGAGCTGTCTTCCTTCTTCAGCTCCTGGTTGAGTCGCTCGCCCATGGTGACTTCGGGGGTGCGACCGACGTGGGAGAGAAGGTTCTCGTTGATGGCTGCTTCAGCGATCTTTTTGAAATGAAGTGGGCGTCCTGCGCGAAAAAGAACCTCAATGGCAGCTTCTGCAAAAGTCATGGGTGGTGCTCCTGTGTCGTGGAGACAACCGCCTGGCGTCGAAAGATGCGTCGGGGCCAGGGCCGCACAGAGCAGGTGAAGGCCGTGGCCCTAAAGGCGACAGCCGTGCTCGGGAGCGGATGGCGAGCGCGGTGAACCGAGCGAGAGGTGTCCGCAAACAGGACAGATCTCCCGATCGTTTCACGGCCAGCTTCGCCGGAGGCCCGTGATGGGTATGTGCGACGCGTGGTTGTGAGGCCAAGCGGAGGAGTCTCAAGTCTGAGTAGAGATGTCGTACGGCGAGTGGTGGCGGGCTGAGGGGCCTAAAAAGGACCCGCAGCGAGGCCAGACACGTTGCGCCTGGATATCTCCAAAAGGTTTTGGGGCGGTCGGTCTATTCCTGAGAATCCGACCGCAGGGAGACTCCCACCAGAAGGGGAGGAAGCATCCCGGTGACCAGGCATGAAAGATGGGCGCGGAGACGAGGGTTGACCAGCGCTGCGTGCTTTGGTCAGGCTCCCGGCGGGCGCCCCATCGATCAAAAAACCCCGGAGAAGCGAAGGCTTACCGGGGCTTTCAAGCTCAGGCCTCGTCGGTGGACTCGGCGTCGTCGCCGGCCTCGCCGCTGGCGCCCACTTTGGCCTCGTCGCGCGACATGTTGTAGCGCTTGAGGAAGCGGTCGACACGACCTTCGGTGTCCATCAGCTTCTGCTTACCGGTGTAGAAGGGGTGAGAGTAAGCGCTGATTTCAATCGGGACGACGAAGTGCTCGACACCATCGATCTCACGGGTTTCTTTGGAGGACATGGTGGAGCGGGTGATGATCTCGTGCTCGCCATCGACGAAGACCACCGGGTTGTACTGGGGATGGATATCGGACTTCATGGTGACTCCTTTAAGCTCAGGCCGCATACGAGGCGCTCTTCCGTTGAGCGTGTCGTCGCGTGAGGGCGGCCGGGGTGAACAAAGTTGCGAATCGTTGCTTCTCGCGGGCGGGCGCCTTCGGCGCGCGTGCGAGTGGAAATTTTGGGGTCTGGTGCGCGGGCCGGGCCTTGTTTTGAAGGTGAATCGGCACGGGCGCGCGTAAACCGGACCGAGCTTGTAGCGGAGTTTTTCCAGAATAACAAGCGCCTCACACCGCCAAACGTTGCCGAACGCCCCAGGACGACGCTGGCTGCGTCGTCTGGGATTCGCGGTAGTGTTGGCTACAGCTTCATCCCAGCCTCCTTGCCGAACGCCCCAGGACGACGCTGGCAGCGTCGCTGCGTCGTCGCGGTAGTGTTGGCTACAGCTTCATCCTTGCCGAACGCCCCAGGACGACGCTGGCAGCGTCGCTGCGTCGTCGCGGTAGCGTTGCTACAGCTTCCTCCTTGCTCCTTGCCGAGCGCCCCAGGACGACGCTGACGGCGTCGATAGGGATTCGCGGTAGCGCTGCTACAGCTTCACCCCTATCTCCTTGTCAGGCGCCGCCCTGGATGCGCTCGGGTTTTTTATTATGCGGAAGATGGGCTGTCGCTGCCCTGAATGCGATCGGGTTCTCTGGTTTGTGGCGCTGCGCGCGGGATCTTTTGGTGTGCGGAAATTTGGGGGAATGAAGAAGGAATGGACGTTGGGGGGAGAGTGTAGGAGAGTCCGGGAGAGGTTGGTCGGGACTTTGAGAGGAGCGTTGCGATGCGGGACGGCGGTGTGGAACGAGGATTTCCGGGGAGTTTTTCGGAGCCGATCGCCAGGCGGTTGGGGGACGTGATTGAGGGAGGGGCGGGGGAGGTTGCGGTCTTTGATTTCGATAACACGTGTATTGTGGGGGATATCGGGGAGTTGTTTTCGCATTATCTGATCGAGGCGATGGCGTATCGCTATGATCTGGAGGCGTTCTGGGACCTTGTGCATCCGGAGGAGGGGCGTGAGGAGTTGCGGGAGTTGAGTCTGGGCTTGCTGGGGGTTGAGGCGGCGCTGCGGGGGAAAGACCAGCGTTTTGAGCGCTATCTGGCGGAGATGGGGGCGCTCTACGGGCGGCGGCTGGAGAGGTTGGGGAAGCGTGCGTGTTATGAGTGGGCGGTGCGGCTGCATGTGGGACTGACGCCGGGGGAGATGGAGCGGTATACGGCGCAGGCAGTTGCGGCCGAGCTCGGGCGACCTTTGCGCGATGAGGTGCGGCGGACGGCGCGTGGCGAGGAGGTGCGGATCGCGCGGGGTGTCCGGGTGATTTCGGAGATCCGGGCGTTGATGCGGGCGTTGGAGCGGGGCGGGGTGGATGTCTGGGTGGTGTCGGCGACCAATATCTGGACGGTGCGGGTCTTTGCGGACCTTCTGGGGGTGCCCGCGGAGCGGGTCATCGGCAATCAGGTGGAGTTGGAGGGGGAGTGCTTGAGTTCTCGTACGGCGCCGCCGGTGCTCTTCCGGGAGGGGAAGGTGGAGGCCGTTGAGCAGGTGATCGGAAGGCAGCCGTTGCTGGCGGTGGGCGATGCGGATACCGACTTTGAGATGTTATGCCACGCGCGGCATGCGCTGGTGATCGATAAGGGCGATGCGTTGTTGCGGCGAGAGGGGCCCTCTCGGGGGTTTATGATGCAGTCGCGCGATGCGTTGAGTCTGGAGGCACCGCAGGTGGCCATGGAGACGTTGGGGGCGCGGGCGTTGGTCGGCGAGGATGTGGGGCAGGAGGTCGGGCGGTGAGTGAGGATGCAAAGGATGTGATGAAGGTCGTGCGTGTGTCGCGGGAGGAGCCGGAGCGAGAGCGCCTGGGGGAGGCGGGCGCGGCGCTGCGTCGTGGCGAGCTTGTGGCGTTTCCGACGGAGACGGTTTACGGGCTGGGGGCGAACGCGCTGGATGCGGACGCCATCGCGAAGATATATGCGGCGAAGGGGAGGCCGGCCAACAACCCGTTGATCGTGCATGTGGTCGATGAGGCGCAGGCGCGTGGGCTCGCGGCGCGTTGGCCTGAGGCGGCCGAACAGCTTGCCGCGGCGTTCTGGCCCGGGCCGCTGACGCTGGTGGTGGAGCGTGCTGAGGTGGTGCCCGAGACAGTGAGCGCGGGCATGGGGACGGTGGGCTTGAGGGTGCCGGCGCACCCGGTAGCCCGGATGCTTCTGGAGGTCGCCGGCGTGCCGGTGGCCGCTCCCAGCGCCAACCTTTACACGCAGACCTCCCCGACGCGGGCGGAGCACGTGGTCAAAAGTCTGGGGGCGCGCGTAGGCTGGGTGGTCGATGGGGGGGCGACCGATGTGGGGGTGGAGTCGACGGTCGTAAGTCTGGTGGGTGAGGTGCCGGTGCTCTTGAGGCCGGGAATGGTGAGCCTGGAGGCGTTGCGCGAGGTGGTGGGTGAGGTGCAACTCTGTGAGGAGATGCCGGAAGATGAGGCACCTCGGATGTCTCCGGGGCTTGCGCGCAAGCATTATGCGCCGGGGGTGCCGCTGAAGGTGATGGCTGGCGAGGCGTTGGAAGACGCTCTGGCCGAGCGACGGGCGGCAGGTGGCGAGGCTCGTGTGGGGTGTGTGGTGTACAGCGCGTTGCGTTGCGAGGGGGCGGTGGCGGTGGTGATGCCGCGTGATCCTCAGGGGTATGCGGCCGGGCTCTATGAGGCGCTCCACCGCCTGGATCGCCTGGGGTTGGAGGCGATCTGGGTGGAGGCCCCGCCTGAGCAGGAGGGCTGGGAGGCGGTGCAGGACAGGCTGGGGCGCGCGATAAGCTGAGCGGCTGCGGCAGCGGCGACGCCTACAGGCCGTGGCTGAGCGCCATGCCGATAAAGCCCAGGGTGGCGACCAGGCAGGCGATCATGGCGTTGCCGGCGAGCACGCCCAGGCGCTCGGCGCTGGTGAAGGCGTTGAGGCTCTCGGGTTCGGCGGCGAAGCTCAGGGCACTTGTGAGAGCGGCGGTCGACCAGGCGATGAAGAGGTAGACGCCAAAGGGAACGGCGGGCCCGATAATAAGCATGGAGGCGAAGAAGAGCAGCGGCGTGGCCACGAAGCTGGCCGCCAGGTAGTGCGGAAAGCGAGAAGGCTGTGCGTTCATCATCATCCTCCACAGACGTGCCGCCTGACGCCGGACAAAAGGATGTGGCGCGCGGCTAAAATCCCGGTGAAATCAACCCCTTACAAACCTGTGAACGCTGGCGTTCATTCCAAGGGGGGCACCGATGGGATCGCTGAGGTAGGGCGTGGAAGGGGGTCGCTAGTCGGGCTGAGGGGCGGGCGTGAGGGTGAGCTCCAGCGTCTCGCTGCCGCGTTGGATGTTGACCGGCACCGGCTCGCCGACGCGCAAATTGGAGGCGACCCAGGAGAGCTGATTGGCGTTGGTGACCTCTTCTCCGGCGATGCGCATGACGATGTCGCCGGGTTGCAGGCCAGCGAGCTGGCCGGGGCTGCCCTCGATGATACGAACGATGAAGGCTCCGCCCGGGCCCAGGTCGAGCTCCGAGCGCAGTGCGTCGGGGACTTCGTTGACGTAGGCGCCGAGCCAGGCGCGTGAGACGCGTCCCTCTTCGATGAGTGCGGGGAGGATGGTCTTGACCATGTTGATGGGGATGGCAAAGCCCAGCCCCTGCCCCTGCGCGACGATGGCGGTGCAGATGCCTACGACCTCGCCGGCGATATTGAGAAGGGGGCCACCGGAGTTGCCCGGGTTGATGGAGGCGTCGGTCTGAATGAAGTCCTGGTAGCGGAGCTGGCCACCGGGGGGGATGACCTGCCGGCCGGTGGCGCTGGTGATGCCGGCGGTCACGGTGCTGGTCAGGCCCAGGGGGTTGCCGATGGCGATGACCCACTGGCCTACGAGCAGGGCGTCAGAGTCCGCGAGCGCAAGGGTAGGGAGGGCCTCGGCGTCGCGAAGTTGGAGGACGGCGATGTCGGTCTGAGGATCGGTGCCGACGATATCGGCTTCGAAGACACGGTCATCGAGCAAGCGCACTGCGATCTGGGTGGCGTCGCGCACGACGTGTTCGTTGGTGAGCACCAATCCCTTGCTGTCGAAGATAAAGCCGGAGCCCAGGCTCTGCTGCTCGCGCTCCGACGGGGCCATACCCGGGGGGAGCAAGGAGGAGCGAGGCCGCGGCGCGGTGGTGCGCGTGTAGATGTTGACGACCGCCGGGCGAGCGTCGCCGACAAGTGTGGAGAAGTCGGGGGGCAGGGCCGAGGGGGCGGCGCTGGCCTGGGGGGGGGGGCGCGGCCTCGCCGGGATCTGGCGAGGAGGGGGTGTCGGGGGAGGGCTGGCAGGCGCTGATAAAGAGCGCGGCCATCGTCGAAAGCGCGAGAAGCGAGCTCCGGCGTCGATATTCCCCCGCGCTGGTCACCCTTTAACCTCCACGTAGGCCAACTTCAGATCGTAGATGAGCGTGCGCAGCAGCTGCGACTCGTCATCTTCGAGGTTGCCGCGGGTTTTTTCGGCGAGCATCTGGAGGATGTGAATCACCTGGCGAGCGGCGTCGAGGTCGAGCTCCAGCTTGCCGGTTTCGGGGTTGGGGTACTTGCCCAGGTTGACCATGCAGCTTGTGCCGAGGCTGACAATGAAGCCGCCAAAGTCGATGTCGAGCGCTTCATCGGCCTGAGTCGAGGCGATGTGCACCCCGGTGTTACCCCCGAGCGGAGTGACGCGGGGTCCGGTTGTGGTCTCGGAGCCTTTGCCATTGCGATCATCGTGGTCGGCCATCACTGCCTCCGGCGCGGTGTTGCGGTGATCCCGGGAGCTGCGGCCCACCAGAGGTGGGAGCTCCCGGGAGAGAGAAGATCATTCCTGATGCTTTTTCTCGAGGACGTTCTCTTCAAAGTCGGCTTCGACGGTGGCGGCTTTCTCAGCGACGTCGGGGAGGTTGTCGAGGTAGGCCTGATGCTCGTCGTCGGAGATCTTGCCGTCGCGCAGGAAGCGGTCGAGGGTGCGGATGTCGTACTTACGGTCTTTGGAACGGGCCATGAAACAACTCCTGAAATCAACCAGGCTCAGGTGAGCAGCGGTCAAAAAGGGGGCCGGCCAGCGCGTTGCCAGGGGGGCTGGGAGGACCGGCCGAGACGGGGGTCGGGTTTATGCGCAAAACGCGCCACAGGGCACTATAGGCCCGAAGGGCCAGTTGGCAAGGCGGGTGTGGGTGGCGCAGAGGTGTCGCGGGTCAATGACGGGCCAGCGCGCGGTCGATACGCTCGCGCATCGGGGCGGAGACGCGGGGACGCTCGCTCTCGAGAAAGGAGCGAGCCTGCTCGACGCGGGCACCTTTTTGAAGGTCGATCAGCGCCATCTGGGTGCGGGCGGCGCGGTGGTAGGGGGAGTTTCCGCGCAGGGAGAGGTAGATCTGCATGGCGTCGTCAAACTTGCCCAGCTCAAACTTGACGTTGGCCAGGTTGAAATAGAGCTGCTGGGGGCCGGGGGAGCCCATGGCGTCGAGGGCCTGCTCCAGGGCGTGTTCGGCTTCGCGGTACTTTCCGAGCGCGCTGTAGATCAGCCCGAGCTTGCTGAGCATATCGGCCTGGGGGCCGAAGCGGCGCAGGTACCATTCTTTTCGGTAGGCCTGCAGAAGTTCACGATGCTTGCCGCGTTGGAAGTGTTGGGTGAAGGTGCGGTCGAAGTCTTCCCAGCGTCGTCGCGCATACCAGGGCATCAGGATGTAGACGATGGGAACCCAAAGCGAGAAGAGCCCCAGCACCCAGAGCGGGGCCCCCAGGCCGTAGTGGAGCACGGCCAGGATGAAGAGGGAGAGCGGGATCGCGCCGCGCTTCAGATCGATGTTAAGACGACCACCCGAGGTCATACACACTCCTGAGGAAGACCTGCATGGTGAGGCAGGTCAGACCCGGGAGAGAAACCCGGGTCGGGAAACGCAAAAGCGCGCCTGTGAGAATGGCAACGGCGAAGTCGCCGGTGTCCGGGCAGGCGCCACAGAACATGTCAGGCTAAACGCCGATGGTCCAGGACTCAAGCATAACGCCGAAGGGGCTGCGCTTCATTTCGTTGATGGGGGCGGGGGCGCGCGAGCCGAACCTGCATCTGGTGGGGCGTGGGGAGGGCCGCGGACTTCTGTTGGATTGCGGGCGAGTCGGGGGAGCCGCTGGCGAGGCTGCAAGGCTGCTGGAGAGTGCGGGGGAGGAGCCCGGGGCGGTGTGGGTGAGCCATGTGCATGCTGATCATATGGGGGCGTTGTCCGAGGTGGTGGCGCGCTGGCCGCGGGTGGATGTGTGGATGACGCGGCAGTCGCGTGAGCTTTTGCCCTTTGCGCTGATGAGTCAGGGGATGGCGCGGGAGCGGGCCGAGGCGATCGCGCTCAAGGTAAAGATTGCGCCCTGGCGGGTGGCAGTGGACGTGATGCCCGGGGTGAGGCTGACGGCGCTGGGGGCCGGGCATATGCCGGGGGCGGCGATGGCGCTGGTGGCGTTTGAGGGGCGCGGGGAGGATGGGGTGTCGGGTGAGGAGGACGTGGCGCGGGTGCTCTATACGGGGGACTTTTGCGCCCATGACCAGATGTGGGTGGGAGGCGCGGAGCTTCCGCGGATGGGCGCGGGGGCGCTCGACCTGCTGGTGATGGAGGCGACGCTGGCCACCGAGGCGAAGCTCGACAGGGTGGAGTATGAGGAGGAGGTGTTGCGCATCAAGGCGTTGATCTCGGAGCGCGGCGGTGCGGTACTGGCGGGGGCCTCGGCGCTGGGGGAGGGCGGGGAGCTCGCGTTGATGCTGGCGGAGGTCTGCCGGGGGCGGACGCCGGGGTTGATGGTCGACGCGTATATGCGGCCGGTGCTCGAGGCGATGCGTCGCGCCGGGGAGGGCGATGGGCCGCTGGCAGCAGGAGCGAGCGAGCGTGCGGCGCTTCTCGATGGGCTTCGCTACGGCTCGCGGCGCGAACTTCGCGCCCATCTGGAAGCCGGAGGCGTGGCGCTTGCTGTGGGCGATCAATTTCAGAAGAACACCACCGCCGGCGCCCTGCTGGCACGTTTGCGTGACGACCCCACCGCCACGCTGCTGGTGACCAACCGCGCCCATCCCTCAAGCCCGGCTGGCAAACTTCTGGCGCGTGCTCGCCAGAAGAGCGCTGAATCGTCGGCCTCTTCCGGTGCGTCGACGAAGGGCGGCACCTTAGAAAAGGGCGGCGCCCGGGTGGTGCACGCCTTGCTTCCCACCCACGCGCTTCGCTGGCAACTGCTCGCGGTCGCCGGCCAGCTCAACCCGGCGCAGATCGCGCTTGTTCATGCCCGCGACGGTGCGCGTTTTTCGCTCAAGCGCGCTCTTCAAAAAGCCGGCTTTGAGGGGGAGATTCACGTGGCGAAGTCCGGCGAGTGCCTGCCGCTCTGAATGATGCAATGCGTCAATAATAACGCGGGGTTGGGGTGATGCGCTGCGTCATGTTTTGTCACGCGAATGGGGTTGCCAAACCCCTGTGGGCGGACCATGTTTAGGCCGCGCCGGAGCGCCCCGCAATTCCCTCCCTATCCCCAGCCTTATCATTCCCGTCCGGCGCGTCCGATGCGTCCGGTGTGGCGCGTTCTGAGCGCCCCCGACGCGTATGTTCCCCTGACAACCTGCCCGGAGTTTGTGATGGCTCGAGTACGCGAGAAGGATGTTCTTGAACTGGGTCGCGAGGTCTTTAAGCGCATGAAGGGTCAGTCGCCTTCGGTGTTCCGCAAGGATTACTGGAGCGGCAAGATGATGGACTGGTCGATGAAGGATGAGGCCTTCAAGGTGGAGATGTTCCGCTTTGTCGACGTCTTTCCCACGCTCACCGACCACGTGCAGGTGGCCGAGCACCTTCAAGAGTATTTCTGTCGGCCGGAGCAGGATTTTCCGGCGAGTTTTCAGTGGGGGCTCTCGAAGGTCAAACCGGACAGTCGCATCGCGAAGATGGCCGCCGGGCAGATCGAAAAGCAGATCGTGGGCATGGCCGAGCGCTTTATCGCCGGACAGAATGCCACCGAGGCCATCCCCACCCTGGAGGCGATGTGGAAGGAGGGCCTGTGCTTTACGCTCGACCTTCTGGGGGAGTCGACGGTCAGTGAGGCCGAGGCCAACGATTATTTTGAGCGCTACGTGGAGATTATTGAGACGCTCAGTCAGCAGGCGCAGTCCTGGCCGGCCAATCCCACCCTGGAGCAGGCGAAGTTCGGGCGCGTGCCCCGGGTGAACGTCTCGGTAAAAATCTCATCGCTCTACAGCCAGCTCGATCCCATCGATCCGCTCGGCAGTGTGGATGCGGTCAAAGAGCGGTTGCGCCCGCTTTTCAGGCTGGCGGCGGAGCGCGGGGTCTTTATCAACCTGGATCTGGAGCAGT
Organism: Lujinxingia sediminis; assembly: GCF_004005565.1. Lineage (NCBI taxonomy): Bacteria > Deltaproteobacteria > Bradymonadales > Lujinxingiaceae > Lujinxingia > Lujinxingia sediminis. The sequence goes on from NZ_SADD01000008.1 coordinate 170,285, forward strand.
ACCGCTACAAAGATCTGACCTACGCGGTGTTTAAGAGCCTTTTGGAAGAGCCGGAGTTTGTGGGTTTTGAGTACGCGGGAATCGTGGCCCAGGCGTATCTCCGCGATTGTGAGGACGACTTAAAGGCGCTGGCCAAGTGGGCCAAGCGCCGGGGCACCCCGGTGACGGTGCGTCTGGTGAAGGGGGCCTACTGGGACTACGAGACGATCCACGCCGAGCAGGAGGGCTGGCCCTGCCCGGTCTTCAAGAAGAAGTGGGAGACGGACCAGTCTTACGAGCGCTGCATCGAAGTGCTGCTGGACAACCACAAGGTGCTGCGCGCGGCGATCGCCTCGCATAACGTGCGCTCGATCGCCTATGCCATGGCCTACGCCGATGCGAGCCGTCTCGATAAGAGCCAGATCGAGTTTCAGATGCTCTACGGGATGGCCGAGCCGATGAAGGCCGCGGTGACCTCCATGGGCTACCGGCTGCGCGATTATGTGCCCATCGGCATGATGATCCCGGGGATGGCGTACCTTGTGCGGCGGCTTTTGGAGAATACCTCCAATGAGAGCTGGTTGCGGATGAGCTTTGTGGAGGGGGAGAGCATGGAGCGGCTGCTGGCAGCGCCGGCGTCGCCCGATGGCAAGCCCGCGCCGGGGCCCCAGCCCGAGATTGAGAGCCTGAACATCAAGGGGTTTCGAAACGAGCCTCTGCGCGACTTTGCCACCGCCCGCGATCGTGAGCGCATGGCGCAGGCCGTCGAGAAGGTGCGCGGGCAGTTTGGACGACGTTTTGATGTGATCGTGGCCAACCGGGTGCTGCCCACCACCGAGACCTTAAAGAGCCTCAACCCGGCTAACCCTCAGGAGGTCGTCGGGGAGGTGGGGAGCGCGAGTCTGAGCGATGCGGATGCGGCGCTGGTCGCGGCTAGCCAGGCGCAGAAAAGCTGGTCGAAGACGCCGGTGGAGGAGCGCACGCGCTGCGTGCTGGAGGTGGCGAGGCGGATGCGCGAGCGTCGTGATGAGCTTGCGGCCTGGATGGTCTGGGAGGTCGGAAAGACCTGGCGGGAGGCCGACGCCGATGTGTGTGAGGCCATCGATTTTTGCGACTATTACGCCCGCGAGATGATGGCGCTCGATACGCCCGAGCGCCTGGGCAAACTCCCTGGCGAGCTCAACGAACTGCAGTACATCCCGCGCGGGGTCACCGCGGTGATCTCGCCCTGGAACTTCCCGCTGGCGATCCTCACCGGGATGACGATGGCCGCAGCTGTCACCGGAAACGCCGTGATCATGAAGCCCGCCGAGCAGAGCTCGGTGATCGCCGCCCAGCTTATGGGCATCTGCCAGGAGTCGGGCTTCCCGGAGGGGGTGATTGGCTTTTTGCCGGGCCACGGGGAGGTCGTGGGCCAGGCGCTGGTGGAAGATGCGCGGGTGCATACCGTGGCGTTCACCGGCAGCATGGAGGTGGGCCTGAAGATCGTGGAGCAGGCCGCGAAGATGGCTCCCGGTCAGGCGCACGTCAAACATGTGGTCTGTGAGATGGGCGGCAAAAACGCCGTGATCGTCGATGCCGACGCCGACCTCGATGAGGCGGTCAGCGCGGTGGTGCAGTCGGCCTTCGGGTTCCAGGGCCAGAAATGCTCGGCGTGCAGCCGGGTGATCGTGCATCAGTCCTGCTACGACGCCTTTAAGGAGCGTCTGGTTGAGGCGGTCAAGAGCGTGATGCTGGGGCCGCCCTCGCATCCGGGCACCAAAATCGGGCCGGTGGTTGACGCCGAGGCCAAAGCGAAGATCGAAAGCTACATTGAGCTCGGTCGTCAGGAGGGGCACCTGCTCGTGCAGCGCGAGGTGCCCGGGGGCGGCGGTTATTATGTGGGCCCCACCGTGATTGAGGGGATTGCTCCCGAGCATCGCCTGGCCCGGGAGGAGATCTTCGGGCCGGTGCTCGCCATGATGCGCGCCGAGAGCTTTGATGAGGCGCTGGAGATGGCCAACAGCACCCGTTTTGCGCTGACCGGTGGGATCTTCAGCCGCAGCCCCTCGCATATCGCGCAGGCGCGTCGCGAGTTTGAGGTGGGCAACCTCTACATCAACCGCGGCATCACCGGCGCGCTGGTGTACCGCAACCCCTTCGGCGGCTTTAAGCTCTCAGGGGCCGGCACCAAGGCCGGCGGTCCGGACTATCTGCTGCACTTTATGACGCCACGGGTGGTGGTGGAGAACACGATGCGCCGCGGGTTTGCGCCCGAGATCGACTGAGCCTCGCGCCTTAAAAGGTTGAGGTGTGGGGCGGTCGTCGCTGACTTCGGGTCAGGGGCGGCCGCCCTATTTTTTTGCGCCCCGGTGTGCCGGTGGTAGATCGGGGGCGGAGCCGTTTTGTTCACCCACCTTAAACCACGGAGGGTCCACGTTGGGTGCCTTATCTGGAACGCTGTCTTACAAACTCTTCTATGTGCAGGGCGAGGTGCCGGAGAACTGGCAAGAACTCTACCTGCAGCAGATCCGCAAAAACGCCTTTAAGCCGCTTAAGCCCGAAGACGAAGAAGAAGTCTCCGAGGGTTGGGTGCCGGTGGAGCGTCCGCTGCAGATCAGCTTTGATCTGCATACCTTGCTCTTCGACCACTTCATCAATCTGGGATTTCGGCAGGATAAGTACGCCATCCCCAGTGCGCTGCTCAAAGCGCATGTGGAGGAGGCAGAGCGCGAGTACATGATCCAGAACGACAAGCAGCGCCTGAGCAAGTTTGAGCGCGAAGACATCAAGATCATGGTCAAGCGCAAGCTCAAAGAGAAGCAGCTCCCGCGCATGAAAGTCATTGATATGAGCTGGGATTTGCAGAAGGGGCGAGTACGTTTCTGGAGCCAGTCGGGCAACGTCTGTGAGCTCTTTCAGGGATATTTTGAGGACACCTTCGGGCTTAAACTGCTGCCCGGGAACCCCTACATCAACGCGGTGCAGCTGGAGCCGGGGCCCGAGAAGATCGAGGAGCTGGCGGTGGTCGAGCCGACCAACTTCATCGAGGGGCTGCCTCAGCGCTGAGCGCGGGTGGCGGGTTGTGTATTCTTAAAAGTGGTGTAAATTCAACACCTTGGCGGGTGTTGGTGAGGAGCTTTGACGATGGATCTGATCGACTTGATTGAAACGCGGCGCTTTCTGGGCAGCGAGTTCATGATGTGGTTGTGGTTTAAGTCCGAGTGTTATGACGGGCTGATGGAGGTCGAGGAGCACGGTGAGCTGGAGGTGCTCTTTGACGACGCGCTGGTGCTGGAGGCCTACCTGGCCGAGACCGAGCGCAACACCTTTAAAGGCGGCGCGCCGGCTTATTCGCCGGAGGCGAAGGTGGCCCTGCAGCAGGGCAAGCGGGTCAGCCGGGCGAAGATCCGGGTGATCAAAGATGGCCGCGAATGGCTGCTCACGCTCAAGGCCGAAGGGCTGGACTTCTCGTCGGTGAAGATCCCGGCGGTGCTCAGCCGCGAGGAAGACGAGAAGTTCTACGAGCGGATGTACCTTGTGGAAGAGCTCGAAGACATCATCAACGCGCTCTACCGCACCTTCATCTTCACGCGTCTTTCACCGCAGTGGCATGAGGTGATGGTGCCGGCGATGAAGACCTGGATTATGGCCGAGGACGGGGTGGTGCCGGATGTGTATCCGGAGGCGGCTGAGCAGCAGGGCCCGGCGATGGCCAAGAGCGCGTGAGCCGGCGATGGGCCTCCGGGCCTCGCCAGCAACTTGAGATTCAAGGAGCGAGATGAGCTTCATCGAAGCGATCTTGTTGGCGATTTTGCAGGGGGCCACCGAGTTTGTGCCCGTGAGCTCCTCGGGGCATCTCTTGCTCGGGGAGACCTTTCTGGGGGTGGAGGAGCCGCAGCTGCTCTTCTCGGTGACTCTGCACCTGGGCACCTTGCTGGCGGTGATGCTCTTTTACCGCCGGCAGATCATGACCTCGATCACCGACGTGTTGGCGGCGGCGGCCGACGGGTTGCATGAGCGCTCTCTGGGGGCCTTTCGTCAGCATGTGGGCGCGCGCCTGGCGGTGCTGCTGGTGCTGGCGACGATTCCCACCGCGGTGCTGGGCGTTGGTATCGATAAGGTGCTGGAGCCGGCCGAGGGGGCCGAGGTGATCCCGGCCCAGTACATGCCGCATACGATCTGCATCTCGCTTATCATCACCGGGTTCATCCTCTTCTCGATGCGTTTTTATAAGGATGAGACGCGTAAAGAACGAGGCGGGGCCTGGACCCTGTGGAACATCACGCCGATGGTGGCGATCCTCATCGGGCTCTCGCAGGGGCTGGCGGCGCTGCCGGGGTTCTCGCGCAGCGGGCTGACGATTGCGGCCGCACTGTGGTTGGGAGCGCAGCGGGAGGAGTCGGCGCACTTTTCGTTCTTGCTCTCCATTCCGGCGGTGTTGGGGGCGCTGATCCTGAAGTTCGATCCGGCGCTCTTTGCCGGGGTGGATGGCGGTCGCACCGCGCTTGTGTACGGGGTGAGCGCAGCGGTGGCCGGTGTGGTGGGTTACCTGACGATCATCTGGCTGGTGGATCTTTTGAAGAAGGCGCAGTTCCACCATTTCGCCTGGTATTGCTGGATCGTGGGCGCCGGGGGCCTGCTGGCCCTGGGGATGATGAGCTAAGTGGCTGGTGCGCTGGCGCTCCATGCGCATAAAAAAAGGCCGCCCTTCACGGGGCGGCCTTTTTTATGCCGGGCCTATCGGGGCCCGGCATCCGCGCTTAGAGCGGGCAGGTGCTGTTCTGGTCGGTGGTGATGTCCACCGCCTGAAAGATGTCGACCGACCCACGGGTGACGACCAGGTCGCCGGTGAGGCCTTCCACATCATCGTAGATGTTGGGCGACTCCATCGCGGTGTTGGTGGCAGGGAAGGCCGGGGAGTCTTCCAGGTTGGCGCAGGTGGCAAGCTCGTCGATGGACGAGGCCCGCAGCAGCGCCCCGCTCAGCTCGCTGTGGAGCTCGGTGTAGAGCGACTCGCCGACCAGAGCCACCGAGCCATCGCTGAGAAGCAGGGTGTCGTAGAGGGTCAGGTCCTGGTTCTCGCCAAGGCCCAGGCTCTGGGTGTCGAGGAGATCGCCGGTGACCGGATCGAGGCGCAGGATGTGGGCGGTGCCGGTGTAGTTCCCCTCGTCGATCGAGCCGGCGATGCTGCTGGTGCTCAGCAGCAGGTCGCCGTTGCCGGCCAGCTCCACCGAGAAGGCCTGTTCGCTGTCCTGGTGAGCGAAGACGCGCTGCCAGGTGATGGCGCCGGCTTCGGTGACGTTCATCGCCCAGGCGTCGGAGCGCTCGGTGTCGTCATTGGCGTGCCAGCCGGCGAAGGTCAGGTTGCCATCGTCGCCCCGCACGACATCGTGGACCTCGGTGTCGTTCTGGAGGTGGGCCAGTGCCCACTGCGGAACGCCGGCGTCGTCGAAGTGGACGGCCGCGATCTTCTCGAGGGCAGGGGAAGAGGGGAAGACGATGGTCTGGTTGCCCACCACCGTCAGTGCCTCGTCGCCGAGGAGCGCGACGGGGGCATCGGCGTTCTCCAGCACCCAGGTGCCTCGCACGAACTCGCCATCGCCATCGATCACCATGTAGCCCAGGTGGTTTTCGTCTTCCCGGGCGAAGGTGCCGGCGAGCCCGAATGCGAAGGTGCCGTCGCTCAGCTCGGTGAGGCCGTCGGCGACCACGTCATTGAGCTCGGCCATCTCGGTGCTGGTCACGTCGTAGGTGGCCTGCCAGCTGATGGTGCCTTCGGCATCGAAGCGCACCAGCCAGGGAGCGAAGTTCCCGCTGCGCTGGGTGGTGCCCACTGCGAGAAAGTCGCCCTCGGAGGTGGTGATCAGGTTGGCGAGGCGGTCGAAGTCCGCCGTGCCCAGGGCCTTTTGCCAGACGGGCGCGCCGTCGGCGCCGATACGCGCCAGGGTGCTGTCCATGTCTCCGGCACCGACGGAGTCGGAGACGCCCATGACGATGAGGTCGCCGTCGGGGCCTTCCAGGGCTCTGGTGAAGGTGAGGACACCGGTGGTGGCGTAGGTCTGAAGCTCGGCCCGGGTGTCGGGGATATCGCCGCCGTCGGTGTCATCGCCGCCGTCGGTGTCATCGCCGCCGTCGATGTCGCCGCCGTCAACCTCGTCTCCGGCGTCGGGGGTTGAGCGTGAGGGATCCGGATCGTCGGAGCAGCCGGTGGCCAGGGAGGCGCCGAGCAGCGCCACAAGGAGCAGGGAGAACGTTCGTTTCATGAGAACCTCGTGTATCCAATACCAGTGTGAATTCAATCGTGCGCGTCCCGGAGCGAAGGCTCCGCAAGACGTCGCGGTGCGTGAGCGCTCGTGTCGGTGCTCGCAGGCATCCAGAGACGCGGTGTGCGGGGGGATATTCAATGGTTGACCCACGCGTCAACCTCGACGTGTAGAAAGGCCGGCGGTAGGGAGAGAACTCGTCGGATCGTAGACTCGTGTGCGCTCATTCCCCCCGCAGCGCCGCGCCGCGAGCCTCACTGCGCTCCCAGAAGCGCAGGTAGGCCTCGGCCGAGCGGAAGATGGGCTCCATGGCCTCATCGCTGGTTCCGTCGCGTCGCACGTCTTCAATCAGCTCCGCCACAAGGCCCAGGTGGGCCATGCCCTCAGTGTTGAAGTCGAGGTTGCGCTCTCCGAGGCGAGGCCGGGTGAAGGTGATGGCGCCGTCAAAGGAGGTGAAGGGGTAGGTGATGGGGTTCTCCTGTGGGGTCGCACAGACGGAGTGCTCGCCAAAGCGGGGGCCGGGCGCGCCGGCAAAACCGTTGAGGTCAAAACCAAACCCCTCGGCCGGGTAGCCGCCGGCGCTTTCAATGAGCTCCAGGCGTTGATTGAGCCCGTCGACGCGACCTCCCGGGTTCTCCGTATCGCCGCAGCCGGCAAAGCCCACCTTGGAGATCCCGCCCAGCTCATAGAGGGCGCCGCGGAAGTTGTTTCCGTGGGTGCCGGCCGCCGGGTAGTCGTACTCCTGCAAGAGCTCGAAGGCGCGCTGGTAGCCTCGCCGGGGCAGGTGGTCGATCTCCACGATAAAGCCGCGCTTCATCAACTCGACCATCAAGAACTCGCCCAACTCGGTGAGCCCGGCATTCTGGCAGTAGTCGCCGTGCAGGGAGCCTCCCATCAGATACTGCGCCTGACCGACGAGCACGGTGATGGGGTCGTCGGCAAAGCCGCTCATATCGACCGGGGGCTGCGCGAAGTAGTCTTCACGTGGATCGTTCAGCTCCCCGAAGGCGACATCGCCCTTATCGAAGGCGGTGGGGATATCGGGGCAGTCGTCGGTGAAGTTCGAGAAGTGACCGGTCATCGCGAAGTTGGCCAGCTCAATGATCTCGCGATGGCCGTCGCCGGCCGAAAACGCGTTGTCGAACTTATGGACCGGGAAGATCGCGCGCACGCCCAACTCCCGGTAGCGCTCCAGGTTGTCGAGGACCTGCTGCTCGTTGCAGCGCTCGCCACCGCCGGGCGGGATCAGAAAGCAGTCAAAGAGGTTGGAGACTTCGATGCCCAGGATCACGGCGAGTTTGCCTTCTTCGATGACGGTGCGAGCCTCGTCGGGGGACTCGACCACGCGGAACCAGCCCTTGCCCGGACCGCCACTCTGGGCATCGATGTAGCGCTCAAGTTTGCGGGTCTCCTCGATGGTGCGGTCGACGGCCACCATGTCATTGCAGGAGTAGCGCACCCGCTGCACATCGCTTCCGGCGACAAGGTCGCAGATCACCTGGTTGCTCGTGGCGTGGTTCACCACAAGGCGCAGTCCGGCGTAATAGGCGCGTTTGATCCACATGTAGTACTGGGTCTGGTGGGTCGATAAGAAGTGAGCGCTGGGCCACTCGCTGAAGGTCGGCCAGCCGTCGGTACGGTGGTAGTCCTGCGGGGTTTTCCCGCTGACGAAGGCCCCGATCATATCGAGCTCGCTGACCTCATCAGACTTATCAAAGCCATAGCCAAAGAGATCCTGGCGGCCCATCTCCCCGTGAAATGCGGTGCAGTCGCCGAGAGCGTGCGGCACGCCCAGAGGATGAAAGGGCGCACCGTGAAAGATGCTCCCGCCACCAAAGCCCCAGTTGGAGAAGATATGGCTGTGGGTATCGGCAAAGCCGTAGACCGAGCCGTCTTCAAAGGTCGTTTGGGTGATCTCCCCTTCGGCATCCAGGGTCAGCTCGGGGTACTGCGCGCAATCCTCGGCCTGATAGAGGGTAACGACCCCGGCACGCTCCACGTCCTCTTCCATGCCCTCGGCCCCGAGGTAGGCGCCGGTCTTGAGGTGCTTTAGCCGAAAGCGGGTGTCGTCTTCCTCGGAGAGCTCCAGCGCCCACTGCACCCCGGGAAGAAAGGTGTCATCAAGGGTGGTCCTGTCGGAGCTGAGCGTCTCTCGCCGCAAAAACGCCCCGTCTTCAACCACCAGATAGCGCTCGTCCTGGTCGTAAAAGAGGTAGGTCCCAAGATCGGTGGCGCGCATCGTCAGACGAAGGGCGTCGCCTTCTTCACCGCTGAATCGGAAACCTTCACCGTCTTCGGTGGCGATCAGAAAGGCGGCCTGACCGGTGCCGGCTGCGGCCACATCCAGGGTCACGCAGGCGTTGGCGAAGCTGTAGATGCCCTCGTGCTCGGGGGCGGCATCGCGTTCGATGGGGACATCGTCGGGCAACACGTCGGCGTCTTCGGTACAGGCGGCCACCAGAGTCAACGAGAGGAGCGCGGCGAAGGGGGCAGGGGTGAGGAGACGCATCGGTGGGAGCTCGGCGTGTCGGGGGGCCCAGGAATCGAGGATGTGCCGTCAGGGTAATGATGTGTAATGCCGATGTCTATGTGCCGAGCGCCGCCGAGCGCCCCAGGACGACGCTGGCTGCGTCGTCAGGGATTCGCGGTAGCGCTGCTACAGCTTCATCCCTGCCTCCTTGCCAATCGCCGCCCTGGATGCGCTCGGGTTGGGGGGCGTGTGTTGTGGTTGGGTGGTTGTGTGGTTAGGAGGTTGTGGGGCTTCGGGGTTCGCGATGCTGGTCGATTCGTGAGGGCGTTCGGGGGGCGCGCCTTTCGAGTACGCGAGCGAGATCGCGTTTGAGTTTGAGATCGAGATCGAGTTCGGCCTTCTACGTCCCTTTTCAGCGCCACCCCGGGTGCCAGGGCGGCGAACACGTCGGTTTTTGCGCCGAGCAGGCTTGCGGTGGGAATGGCAGGCGTATTTCAAACTAAAATACGCCTGCCATTCTCACGCGAAGGCAGGTCTGCGGCGTCACTCTCCCTGGGAGTCGCAGAGAAGGGTTGGTGGCGCTGCGGAGTAAGATACGCGTCAGGATGGGAGGCGTTCTCAACGTGGAAACGCGCGTGTGATGGCGAGTGGAAGGCGTATTTTAAAATGAACCGCGCCTGCGGGCGGGCTGGCTGGCAAGGTGGGGCCGGGAAGTAAGGTGGGAGTCAGGCAGGGAGCGCTTTTTGGGCAGGGAGCGCTTTTTGGGCAGGGAGCGCATGACGACGCACTGAGCTGTCGTTGACGCCGTGTCTGCTGAATTGAGAGCGGCTGAACAGATGCCGACGTCGATGGCTTGTTGTGACGCGAGGGAGCGTGACCGGTACACAAGGTGCGTAAGGACGTCGCTCTCCTATGCGGCGCTGACTTGACCCTCTCCGGTGGCGATGTCAGGGTGGCGACTCCGGTTTACGAATCATGTCTTCGGCAGCATAGCGCCCGCGCTAAGTATGAGCCCGATCCCTGCTCCGTAGGCCGAGAGTGGATGAAGTCATTCGACCGATGAGGAAAAGCATGCCTGTATTTCAACTCGATGGTGGTCCCTGGGAGATTGAACTTGATGGAAAGCTCTCCGGGTATTTCTGGGTCAATAATCCCGGGGGAAATATGCTTGATTCGTATATGGTGCTGAGAGAAGGGATTCCCTTCCCGCTTCCGCATTCCGCGCCGGTGACGTTCAATCCAATGACCCTTTCGGGGGTTCATAATGAGAAGGAATTTTACATCTGGGTGGAGAAGATGGGGGAGCTTGGGGAGGGAACGTCGAGCTGGGAGATCAACGAGACGTACCAGCCCTGGAAGGTCTGAGGGATTTTACGTTCTGAGATAAACGCCCGGGAGGCTCGCCGATGAAGTGGCGCGCCTCCCGGGCTTTTTTGTGTGTGGCGCGGAGCCTCAGGCCTCTGCCGGCGCGCTGGTGAGCCCTGGTGGGGGGGAGCGGAACGACCTCTCCGTGGCTCGTGAGCTCTCGAGCAGACGCAGGCATTCATCGACGCTGAGAATTTCCATGCGTCGGTGCCGTGGCGTGTCGGGGAGTTCACGCAGGCAGCGGTGGGCGGCCTCATGCCAGGGGTAGGGCGTGGGCGCGAGGGAGGTGGCGAGCATGGCGAAGCCCTGAAGGGCGATGCGAGGAGGGGCGTGCGTGTGAAGGCTGGCCGCCAGAGAGAGGGCGGTGTGAGGATCGCCGGGGTGTAAAAAGGCGAAGAAGGTCCGGGCCAGGTCAGCGCCGGGGCGGTGTCCGCTTTTTTCCCAGTCCTCGCGGGCGACCTCGCAGAGCGATCGCGCCAGCGGGTTCTCCCCGGCCCTCCAGGCGATGGCAGCTTCGGTGAGCGCGGTCAGGGCGCGCAGCTCCGGGATCGCCAGCATGGCGAGCTCGTCGACGCGCTCGGGCTCCGGCCCAAGGGGCTCACCGAGGCGGTACGCGTTGGTGCGAATGAGGTTATGAATGCGCGCAAGATGGTGGGGTTGATGGGGCGCGTGGGCCTGGGTGATGAGCGCGCGTGCCAGGGTGTGGGAGCGTTCGAAGTCGCCGGCTTCCATGCGCGCGATGGCCTCGGCCAGGAGGGAGGCCTGGCGAGCGCTGGGGCGAGTCTTGATCTGCGCGGCGCGGGCGTGGAGGTTGGCGGCGCGCTTAAAGTCGTGGCGGTGAAAGGCCAGCATCGCCTGCCACCCCACGAAGCTGCCGCGAACCTCGGCGTCGGGGTGCTTGCCGGCCCAGGGGCGCATGGCGTCCAGGGCGTCCGCAAAGGCCTCGATGGAGAGATCCTTGCAGGCGCGGGCGATGAACATCTGGCGGCGAAGTTCGAGCCGGGGCGATGCAAAGGGGCCGAGTGCGCGCAGCGGGGCGATGGTGTCGGCGGCGCGGGCGCGGCAGCAGTGGCGGGCAAGCGCCACGAGCTCAATCAGGCGGCCCAAGGGCTCGCTGAGGTGGGCGGGGAGGCGCTCCACGTTGGCAAGCCAGGCCTCCTTGCGAGTGGGGCTGGCGCTGGCAAGAGCCTGGGCCGCCCAGGTCTCCAGCACCCGGGTGATGGCCTCTGCGTTGTCGGTGAGAAGAGCCGCGCGCAGGCTGTGTCGAAGCACGGCGATGGCTTCATCGCTGCGCCCCTGGTCGTCGAGAGCCTCGGCGGTGCGCAACCCCTCGGCCGCGATGACCTCATCGCTGGCGTAGCGCAACATATGAAAGAAGCGCGAGGCCTGGCCGGGCTCCATCTCCTCGGCGACGGCGCGGTGGTAGGGCTTGAGCGCTGCGGGCTCCATCGCGCCGATGAGGCTGACGCGGGCGTGTACGGCCTCGTCGCTGTCGAGGTGGAGGAGGCGTCGGGTGTGCAGGGCGTTCAGGCGCGCCCGCACACTCCAGCCGGGCTGGCCCAGCCACAGGGCAAGGCGGGGGAGGGTGGCCGACTCGCCAGCGATCTGCACCCAGCGCAGGAGCTCCACGTCCGGCTCCGGGAGCGCCTCGGGGGCCGGGGGAAGGTGGCTGGCGAGGGTGCTCTGGGCTTCGAGATGTTCGAGGGCGGCCAGCGACATGGCAAAACGAGAGCCCTTCCAGGAGCCCATGCCCTGGCGGCGCCAGAGTTGCAGGAGGGCGGCCATGCCCCCGAGACGACCCGCGCTGCGCCTTGCCAGCAGTGCAGCCGCGCGATGAGGCACGCCAAAGATGCGGTTGGAGCCCTCGAAGAGGACTTCGAGCTCGGCGGGCCCGGGCGCGCAGAGGGTGTGGGTGGCCGGGCCCTCGTCACACATCTCAATCAGGGGAAGATCCGCGGGAAGCTCGTCGATCAGCTGCAGGCTCCAGGCGTCCAGGTGAGCACGGCGCACCAGAGCCGGGGTGTGGTGTAGATGCGTCTTCAATCTCTCCAGACAGACGCGATGGACCTCTTCAAGAGGCAGGGTATCGGGGATATCTTCCAGCCAGGCGGGGGGCAGACTTTCGAAGGGGAGGCTGCCCTGCAGGAACTCAAAGAAGGGCCCGCGCATGGTGAGGGCGACGCGCAGCATCGCGTGCAGGTCATCGGGGTGCAGGGAGGGCTCGCCGCAGAGCGTCTGGCGAGCGGGTGCGGCGAGGGTCGGGATGAGCTCGTTCAGGCCGCTGGCGCGCAACCAGAGCTCGGTTAATGCATCGCTCTCGCTGGTGAAGGCGCGGGCCACCAGGGCGTCGAGGTGGGCGAAGCGGCGGTGGGGCTCGGCGTGCATCAGGCCTTCGATGGCCGTCTGAAGCTCGTCGGCGATCGGAATGGCCAGGGGGCTAAGCGCCACGCTCGGGCTGGCCAGGCGCGCGCGCATCAGCGCGGCGCGGCTCTCAAGCGGGTGTGGCCAGCAGGAGGTTGCGGCCTTAAAGAGCATCACACCCAGCGCGTAACAGTCGCAGGCGGCGGTGGCCCGGGCCCCCCGCAGTTGTTCCGGTGACATGGTGGCCATACTCCCGGTCAGGCCACCGGCCGGGGTGCTCATCAGGTCGTCATGAGGCAATGGTGAGAGGTCGAAGTCGATCAGCGTGCAGTGGCCATCCTCATCGACCAGGACGTTGTCCGGCTTGAGATCGCCGTGGACCACGCCGCAGGCGTGGACGTGTGCCAGGGTATCGGCCAGGGTCCGGGCCAGACGCTCCAACTCCCCGGCCCGCAGCGGTCTTCGGCCGGGAAAGGGCGAGCCGTCGAGGTGCGGTGTGACCAGAAAGTCGACCGCCCCGATACGTCCCTCGTCCAGCAGGGGAACGACGCCCGGATGGCGGATCTGACTGAGAATGGCGGCCTCGCGCCAGGCCCGGCTGCATGGCGAGCCCTGCGGATCGAAGAGTTTGACCACGACCTCCTGCCCGCTCTTCCGATCGCGAGCCCGCAGCGTTCGGCTGCGTCCGGTATGGGCATAGGTCTGCAGAGCCTGATAGCGCGGGGGAAGGCCGGCGTCACTCATCGCGGCGGCTCCTGGAGGATGTCAGACTCGGCGCGGAGTAAGGCGGCGACGGCCTCCTGCGCGCGGCGGTAGCGGCGGTGGTGGTTTTTGTGTTCGACCAGGTTCGCGCAGCCCAGGAGGCAGAAGGCCTCGGCTTTGTCGTCGGTCCAGGCGACGGCCTGCTCAATGATATAGGCCGAGAAGGCTTCGCTCAGATCGAGGTCGAGACCGCCGGCGGGCATGCCCCTCTCGCGGGCGCGCAGCGCCAGGTGGATAAAGGCGCGCGCGGCCTGCTCCAGGGGGGCGCTGATGGAGGTGCGTTCGGGGCGCCCTCCCAGCGAGAGGGCGCGCTCGACGACGCCTGGTGGGATGGTGTGAGCGCCCTCGGGCTCCGGACGGCTGCGGGCGATGATGAACGCACGGCGCACCACGTTGTCGAGCTCGCGCAGGTTGCCCGGCCAGCGCTGGGCCTCCAGCGTGCGTAGCGCCTCGGGGGTGAAACTCCAGGCGCCGGCCCCGGCGTCGTTTGCGCAGCGCCGGAGCATAAACGCGGCCCAGGCGGCGATCTCATCGCTGCGCTCCGCCAGGGGAGGAAGCTCCACCGGGAGCACGTTGATGCGGTAGTAGAGATCTTCGCGAAAGCGTCCCTCGCTGACCTCGTGCTGCAGATCGGCGTTGGTGCCGACGATAAAACGCACCTCGGCCTGGCGGCGACCACCGCTCTCTCCAAGCACCTGAAAGCTGCGCTCTTCAAGCAGGTGCAGAAGTCCGGCCTGGGTTTCCAGGGAGAGTTTGTCGATCTCATCGATAAAAAGGGTGCCGCCCCGGGCGCGGGTCACCGCCCCATCGACGTGGGAGGTGGCCCCGGAGAATGCCCCGCGGCGCCAGCCCACAAGATGCGCCATCTGCATCGCTTCGGGGACGGTGAGCAGGTCGAGCACCTCGAAGGGCCCGTCACCGTGGCGCGATTGACTGTGACACCAGCGCGCGATGCGCGACTTGCCGCAGCCGGTGGGGCCGGCGATGAGCAGGCATTCGTCGTGATGGGCAAACGCTTTCAGGAGGTTGACGCGGGGGGCCATCGCTCGGCCGACCACCGGCAGCAGAGGATCGTCTCTCAGCGTCTCAGTCGGTCCGGGGACCTTGACGGGAAGGTGCAAGAGGGCGTGGGCGAGCAGCTCGACGTAGCTCTCCAGCGCCTCGATGCCGGCCTGCGGCGGGAAGAACTCGCCGGTGTAGGTCGGGGCACAGAACTCCAGGGTGATCATGCCCGCCAGTGCGCTCTGCGAAGTGCACAGGGGAATGACGAGCAGGTGGGTGGCTTCCTGCTCCAGAAAGCGCACCACGCTGGCGGTCAGGGGAAGTGGTGAGGACTCCCCACCCAGGTCGAGCCAGCCGCCCTCGGTGGTGTCATCGGTGAGCCGGAGGCGATGGAGGCGCGTGTCGACGATGAAGGAGCGGCCGAAGCGCCGGGTCCAGTTCCAGAGCTCCGCGGAGCGGGCTCCTTCGCAGGTGGGCGTCGTAGATGGCGAGGCGTTTCGGGTGACCAGGCTCACATAGCTCTGGTCGGTGCGCAGATGCACCGCGCTTTGATGAAGCGCAGCGTCGCGCCCGGGATGTGCACGTTCAAAGCCCCCCTGGAGCGCGTCGAGCAGCGCGTCGGCACCGGCTTCAAAGGACTGGGCCTGATTCAGCCTGGCGAGCGCGCTGCGCAGATAGATGTACATCGTCGGTGACCACAACCGTTGGCGGGAGCATCCAGGAAGGCTTGAGTTGATACCTAAGCTTTATCTGCCACGCGCAGCTGCGCAAGAGCGCATTTTGAATTCGTTGAGGTCGACCCCCGGCGTCACACGTTGACACCGAAGCGTTTCGGGGCGTCAGGAGCGGACGCTGACGCGCTCATTCGACGTCATTGGAACAGGTCGAGGATGGCTCATCTGGGGGGTTAAGTGCCTGTTTTCAGGTCGTTTTGTTGATTTGTGGGGTCGGCCGGTCGGGTTTGGAACGCTCTGTGCGAAGGATGAAACTACGCCGTGGAAAGGCGCGGCCTCAGGATTCCCCCCATGGACGCAACCCGATGATCAAGGAGTAAGCGATGTCCGAGACGCAGAGCACAGACGCAGTCGTGATTGAAAACCTGAGTTTGGAAGAGGCAGAGCGGGTGTTCCACTTTCTGCAATCGTTTGGCTACATCAAAAACCCCGCCACGAGCGGCGCGATGGTCGTGATGGGATCACCGCTGAGCTACGCCTACGATAAGGCGTCAAAAACGCTGGAGATTCGGCTTCTGATGCCCTCGACGATCGTGACCCCGGCGAAGATTCGCGCGGTGGTCGAGCGCGAACGCTTCCGCCCCGAGGGCCTTCTGGGCAGCGTGGCGAGTGAACTTCCCGCCGCCGATAACCACGTGGAGATCACCATCAACAACGCCTCCGGCCACCTTCTCGTGAACTCGGGGCGCGACGTGACCAAGGGCGTCTCCCGTGTCATCGAGTCGCGGATCGCCGCTGGCGACGAGGTTCTGGCCTTTGAGGCGCGCAGCGCCACCTGGAGCGTGGTCGGTGCCGAGGGCAGTGTGACCTACCAGATCGATGCGCAGACCTTTTTGATCATCGACTACTTCCTGGAGGGGGAGCTTTTTCACCAGTGCAGCGCGATGCTCAAGGGCGTCAACGCGGCTCGCTACAAGACCACCGTCACCGGCACCGGCACGCGGTGTGTCTGCGAGAGCGACCGTGGTCCCTGGCTGGAGATGACCCCGACGGTGAAGATCGAAAAAGCCTGATCGTGCGGTAGCCTGAGACGCAAGTGTTGAAACGCACGCCCATCCGGGCGTGCGTTTTTTTTATGGCTCGCCACCTCGTTGAGACGACTCATCTCCGGGGGGCCATGATCTCGAAAACCACCCTACGCATACCCCCGAAAGGCGGAGGTGTTGACGCGTGACACGCCCCCGAAAACGAGTGTCTTGAGATGACACGCCTGCAAGGGGCCCTCGCCGGGGAAGCTCCGCGCTAAGAAAAGATATGTGTGGTTTATCCTGCTGATGTTGAAGGGGTTTTTGGGTTCTTGTGGGTTTGTTTTTTGTGTTTTTTCTGCGCTGGAACACCTGTTGCTCAAGGGGGTGGAGAGGTCGGCATGGTGCCACCTTTTTCAAGTTGCAACGCCGTGAGGCCATGGTGACGCCTTTGGATGCGAGATTGAGAGGGACCTGAGCAAGGCGCAAAACGCAGGCGATGCTTCAGCATCGTCGAGGATTTGCAACGCAGCTCAGGGTGCTCTCCATGCAGCAGACATGGCGTCAACGTTGGCTCACGGCGTCGTACTGACCCATCGTATGAGCAGGAGTCTGAGATGTCTGAAAAAGCAACCTTTGATGGCGTGACCCCCGAAGAGATGAGCTATGTGACCGACCACTTCAAAGGTCACGGCCTTGTGGAAGGCGACACCACTTCGGGCGTGGCCACGGTGCATGGTGTCCCGATGGATTACAGCTATGACAACGCCAGTCAGCTGCTCACCGTGGCAATCCGCGAGCCCTCCGAGCGCATGTCGGTGGCCAAGATTCAGGATCTGGTGGGTCGGCTGCGCCAGGCCCACGACAAGACCGCCTACGACGAGCTGGGGCCGGGCTACAACCACGTCGATGTCACCATGGAGAACAACTCCGGCAAGACCCTGATCTTTGCCGGTGCTGACGTCGAAGACGGCGTGATCGACATCAAGGTCCAGGATCTGCCCACCGGCCAGACCGAATACATCTTCCAGGCCAAGAGCTCGACGGCCTCGGTGATCGGGTGCCGGGGAGACGTCACCTACCAGATCGATCCCCAGACCATGGTGACCATATCTTACCACCTCCATGGCAAGGCGATTCATAGCTTCACTGTGGCGGTCAACGGGCAGAACGCCAAGATGTACCGGGTGTCGGCGCGTGACACCGAGGCGGGCTATGACTGCGCTGGAGCCTACACCTACATGCGCCCGACCGTGGTCGTGAATAAGGCCTGATGGTGCCTGACGACCTCGCGCCGGGCCTGCTCTCGGAGAGAGCGGCCCGGTGCGGCGGCAGCGGGCGCGTTGCGCCCGCTGCTGCCTCTCTCCCACGACCCGCATGACACGCGCTGACCCGATGAGGACTGCCATGACTGAGACACCTGGAGCTGGACCTTCTTCAAACGCCTGGGGCGTTACTCTGACCGAGCCGGTCATTGTGAACCTGCAGAATAAACTCGTGGCCTTTGCCCGCGAGAAAGACACCATCTGCGACACGATCTACTTTCAGGTGCTCGACCCGGGAGAGGCGGCCGAGAACGACGAGCCACCGCAGTGGAACGGCTGGTATCGCTACGGGTTCTCGCAGAGCGCCCGCGAGGTGATTCACGGGCAGCGCTTGCCCAACGCCGCGCGCCGGGAGCTGCGTCTGGCGGGCATGGACCTGCTTACCCTGGAAGCGGAGAGCGTGGAGGCCAGCCCGGCCGACGCCACATTTCAGATCGTGGTGATCGACCGCTACATGCTGATCTTTCGCCCCTCCACCTCGGGCACCCTCTATGTGGATCAGCTCATGCTCTCGACCAGCAAAGTGGAGGGCGTCGACCATAAAGAGGAGAGCCGCTACGCGCTCAGCCCGGCCTGGGAGGTGCGTTTTCAGCGCAGCGGCGTGCGCGATGTGCCCGCCGGCGACACCGACACCCGCGGGGCGCTCGACCCGGCCGGCTCGCCATTTTTGACCCCGACTCTGGAGCTTATCGGGGTGCAGGGAGCCGAGCATGGCCACTTCGCTGTGGCGCGGGTGCCCACCGAGAATAATGAGCTCTTTAGCTGGTATGTGGCCGTGGCCAGCACGCAGGGCGTGCAGCTCTTCTTCTTTGAGGAGAGCGACGGCCTTGATGTGGATCTGGGGCAGAAGCCCTTTGTGTTGCCCTTGCTGCAACCCACCCTGGCGGGCAGCGAGGTGGCGCTTACCCCCGAAGAGCTCGCCCCCACGTTGGCCTTCTGGGCGGAGCAGGAGCCGGTGGTCGGCGATGGGGGGATCCCGGTGGAGGTGCAGCGTGCCGGGCGTCTGATGCTGGCCTTTGGCGCCGGCGCCCCGGGCCTGGAGCCCTGCATGGTCGTCTATGACTTCGGGCTCACCATCGAGGGGCGCATCGCCGCGCTCCCGGCCGAAGATCAGGCCGTGGTCCTGATCGACGGCACCTTCGACGCCGCCTCCCACACCTTCACCCCCGATCACGACTCGCCGGCGTTTCCCACCCCCGAGCAGCTCCCCGCCACGGTGAGCGTGGTCGACGGGCTGATGGTCAGCAAGGTCGCGCTCGGTCAGGTTAAGGCCCAGCGCGATCCGCTGCTCTGGGTGGGCGAGGATGGGCTTTTGCACCTTTACCACGCCGGACCCAACCCCGACCCGGAGCAGGTGCTCGATACCTGGGGGGCGCTCAATCCCGATCTTCCCCAGGCGATGGTGGCGCAGTTTGATACGCGCACCAGCCGCACCCTCATCGCGCTGGACTGGGATCATCCCACCTCCACCGAGCAGCCCGCGGGTGCGGTCTACATGATTTCGCGCATCAGCGGCCCCCTGATGGAGGGCGCGCAGATCAGCGTGGAGGATGTGGCCGGCCACTCCGACCTCTGCGACCTTCGCATCACCTATCCGGTGGAGCTGGGCTGGTCGAACGAGCGCTGGCAGGGGGTTCCGAGGGAGGTCAGCGCCTTTCACGCCACGGTGAACGGTCGCGCCACCGATGATGCCGCCGACCCGGCAGCGCTCTCCGGGGCGCGGGTTTTTTATGACTACAACGGCGATCAGCCCCTGGTGCGCCTGCCCCTTTTGCGCCTCAACGGCCTGGGGTGGGGCGGAGAGGTCAACGACCCTCGTCTGAACCCGGTGGCGAGTTTTGTGACGACGCGCTCGGAGCTCGCGCTCGGCCGTGTGACCTTTGAAGAGCAGGGCGACTCCCTGCAGCGCCGCCGCGCCACCCTGCACCTTGGCAGTGAGTCCACACCGATCACCCTGGTCTGGCCTGATCTGCCCCAGCACGCCGGCGCCTATCAGGACATCTTCTCCGGGGCGGCCGACAGCGGCGTCTACGACTATGTGCCGGGCCCGGGCACGACCCTGCTCTTTGCGCTGGAGACCGACACCAACGCGCTGCCGGCCAGCGTGCTCTTCATCCCCAAACCCGATGCCGGCGACCTCTCGGGGATGACCATTGCCGTGGCGCGTGCCTCGGCCGGCTCCGATCGCCTCGATGTGAGCTTTACCCTGGGTGAGAATACGACGTTGGTGGAGGGGCTGCCCGCCGAGGTGCACGCCTTTGTGGAGGCGCTGGGGCAAAACGCGGACTTCGCTGCGCTCAAGCTCGCGATCAACAGCCAGGGCGCCGGCGGTCGGGTGCGACCGACCTCGGCGCCGCGCCCGCGCCTCGACCTGCGGGGCTGCGCGACCCTCTTCGACCTGCTGATGCCCGAGCTCAACGCCTCCAGCGTTACCCTTCAAAGCGGGGAGCACTCGGCCGTGACGCAGGGGCATATCTATGAGGGGGATTTCGCGCTGACCGAGATGATCGGGTTTTATGCCGATGGCCCCACCCCGGACGATGGCGCGCCGGCCTTTGTGAAAAACACGGCGGCGGCGCTCAAACGCCACACCACCCGCGGGATGCTCGGGCTGGTCGAGGCCTCCGACCCGGCCCACGGCGGGCGCTGGCTGCGCAAGACGCCCAACATCGCGCTGGCCTTCGAGTCGACCGAGAGCATGAGCGTCCCGGTCCACACCGGACAGGACCCGATTCCCCGCGCCCTCGCGCTCGCCCCGCAACACGCCTGGACTCTGGAGGGCTGGATCAGGCCCGAAGGCAGCGCCATGCGGCGGCTGGTGACCTTCCATCAGGAAAAAGACCTCCCGGCCGGTGCCCCCGAGGCCGACTACCGCGTGAACCTGGCCGGGGCTGACGTGCTCAGTTTCGCGTCGTACGACAAGCAGCCCGACACCCAGGACTCCTCCTTCTTTATGTCGGGCACCAGCGAGAACGCCGACTTTACGCCCACCAGCGACTTCACCTGGGAGTTCTGGGTCAAGCCCGACGACCGGCCCGCGCCGGCCGGCAGCGGCAGCCACCCGCCCCTGGGCGGCGTGGTGCAGATTCAGCACCCGGGCGTCGGAGACCTCCTGGCCATCGGTCTCGATAGCGGGCGCCATCTTGTGGTGCGCTCGCAGAACTCCGACTTTGAGTTCAACCCCGACGTGCGCACCCCCAGCCCGCTGCCGATGGGCAGCGACGGAGCCAGCTCCTGGAACCATGTCGCGGTGGTGGGTCGACGTAACCCCACCTCCGGGACGTGGCAGCTGACCGTGGTTGTCGACGGCATCCTGATGGTCGAGTCCCCCGAGCTGGAGTTTATGGACACGGCGGGCTCCTACATGATCCTGGGGCGCAACGACGACCAGGGCGCCAGCGTCTTCGGCGAGCTCTTTGATGTGCGCTACTGGGGTCGTGCGCGCAGCATCAGTGAGATTCGTGCCGAGTGGTTCCGAAGCCTCACCGGGAATGAGGACGCACTTCTCGGCGCCTGGCCCCTGGCGGCCCTGGAGACCCGTGATGGCATGGAGTATGTGCGTAATATCGCTCGGAAAACCGGCGAGTTTTGGGACTGTGAGCTGACCGAATCGTCGGACCAGGCGGTGGATATGGTCCCCGATAACGCCAAGCTCTCGCTGATCGCCAGCGTGGCTGGCCTGCCGGCGCAAGAGGCCGCCGGGGTGGTCATCAGCGGGCGCTGGAACCATATCGCGCTCACCTTGCAGAAGGGCGGGGCGCTGGAGCTCAACCCGCCGGATCGCTTTGCCCTGGAGCGCTACGACTGGGCCGAATGCACCGATGTGGAGTTTGAGCCCGGGCTGGCCTTTGCGCTCGATACCTGGGTGGTGATGCCCGAGCCGATCTCGGCCAAAGCGACGATCCTCTCGCAGTGGGCCTCCGATCTCAGCCCGGAGGATCAGTCCTACAAACTGGAGGTCGACACCGAGGGCAACCTCGTCTTCACCGTGGTCGTCACTCAGACCATGAGTGGCGAGCGCCACAAGGTCAGCATCACCAGCTCGGGCGTCAACATGCTCGATGGCAAGACCCACCACGTGGCGGCACGCTACCGCAGCGTCGACGCCTCCCAGGACGATGACCTCAAGGGGGTGGCCGAGCTGGAGCTCTATGTCGACGGCGTCAACGGCGGCAGCGCGCCGATTCAGGTCGGGCGCGATACCAAAACGCTCAGCGACGTGACCACCGTGCCGGTGCAGGGCTCCACCAGCTCGGTGACCCTGGGACGGGCGTATGTACCGCCCACCGAGCGCGACTTCACCGCCGGGCAGAATTTCTTCCGGGGGACGGTCGGTCGGCTGCGCTTCTGGAGCGCCTGGGAGGACACCCGCCAGATCTTCTCCGAGCAGTACCCCCGCGACAACATGCCGACGCGACCCCGTACGCTCACCGCCGAGTGGAACTTCCACGAGCAGGAGGGGCGCGTGGCCGCGGACATCATCAGCGGCAGCGACTTCACGCTGAACACCTCCGCACCCTGGGCGGCGATGCGGGCGACCAGCGAGGTGAAGTTTGTGATCAACGGCGCCAACGTCGGCCTGCTGATCAAACCCGACGCCTCGCCAGCGAACACCGAGACGGCGCAGTTCGCGCTGGGACGCCCGGTGAATCAGTCCGAGCAGGGCTTTAAGGGCGCGTTTGGCCGCCTCTCCCTCTGGAGTCGGGTGATGACCCCCACCGAGCTCGCTTCGCGGCGCTTCTCCCCGCTGGTCGGCGATGAAGTGGGGCTTCTGGCGGGCTGGGATTTTGCGCAGCGCGAGGGTCTGGATATCACCGGCGGTGGCAACAACGCCGACCCCATCCCCGGGGCCGCGCGCTTCTCGGAGCAGCCGGTGCCCATCTCCAACGAGGGCGGCGCGATTCGCAACGTCTACGGCGAAACGGTGAGCTTCTACCATCGCTCGGCCACCGGACGCTTCGGCGTGGGCGCCTATGCGATGAGCGAGCAGACCGAGACCGGACCGCGCTCGGCGCTTCACCGCTCGGTGATGCTCGACGCCAACAGCTCCCCGCTCGAGCCCCTCTACCTTGGCGAGCTGCAGCTGACCTACATCGGCCAGGTGCAGACCGAGCCCACGCTGATCGGCTACATCGAGGGCGCCCCGCCGGTGCCCTCCGAGAACCTCACTCGCCCCTACTACCTCTCGCCGGGCGGTGGTCCCTTCATGAAGTATCTGGACACCACCAAAGTGACGCTCTCGCGGGCGGAGTCGGAGTCGATCTCCTTTAAGTCGTCCACCACGCGCTCGGTCTTTCTGGATGTGAGCGCGCAGTTGGGCCCCTACTGGTCCTATGAGCTGGGAACACTCAAAGGGTTTATCATAGATAAAGCCGTCTCTGCGGAGACCTCTGTGCTCTTCCAGGGAACCGTGAACTGGAAGTCCGGACGCGAGGAGGCTGAGGGGCTTTCTGCACAGTGGAATCGCACCACGGAGGATACCCAGGGCGTCACCGGCGACTGGGAGCCCTTTGAGCCAAATCCCGAGAACTACCTCAACCCCGAGGTGGGCCGCAGGTTTGAGGTCAGCAACGTGGGCTACGCGCTGGTGGAGTCGCTCACCGCCGATATGTACGCGATGACCTACCGACCCACCGGGGCGGCTGTGGGTACGATCGTGCTTCCCAACCCGGCGATTCCGCCGGATCAGAACATCCTGATCTTCCCGATCCGCGACGGCTACACGCACGCCGGCTCGCTTGATGGGCGCATCGGTCTTGTGGACGACCCCCGTCGTGGCGGCGACCCGCCCGGGCGCGCCAGCTACTTCAAACCGGTGCAGGCCTACGCGCTCGCCAGTCGCATTGAGGAGCGTGCTCAGCAGGCCCGTGCGAAGATGCTGGAGATCGACATCACGACACGTGGGCGCACCTCCCGCACCGATCTCAGCGATGTGGCCGCCCGCATGCCGGTAAACTTCGACGTTGAGCCCGCCGAAGAGCGCTCCATTGCCATGCCTGCCCAGGGTATCGTCAACCGCTATGTCTGGTCGGCCGACGGGGGACTTCACGCTGAGTCGATGTCCTACGCTGCAAGCTCCTCGAAGGTGTACAGCGGGTTTAATCAGATCGGGGGTGGCGGAGGCATCGCGGTGTCTTTTCAGGCCCCGGTGGTCAAAGGTGGGTTTGATTTGATGGCCGGTGGCCATGTTGAGGTTTCGATGGAGCGAGACCACTCCCTCTCACAGGGCATGAGCCTCAACGTCTCGGTCGATGGCGAGGGCTACCTGCGCGCCTGGGACCCGAGCGGCACCCCCGACTACGGCAGCGCCCCGGGCGCCTACCGCGAGGGCACCGCGCCGGGCAAAGTGCATATGTACCGCTTCATGTCCTACTACCTGCCCCCGGAGCGCAAAAACGCCACCGATTTCCAGTCGATCGTCGACAGCGAGTGGCTGCAGCTCTCCAACGACCCCACCGCCCGGGCGATGCGCGAGATCAATCTCAATAACCCCGTCTGGCGCGTGCTCCACCGCGTCACCTACGTCCACCGTGAGCCGCCCAAGACCGCCTCTCGCCCCGTCACCTCGGCGGTCGACACCGCCCGGCTGCCCCATAACCTGGAGGGCAACGAAGACCTGCTGATGCTGATCCAGGAGCAGCTCGGCCAGAACGACGCCCCCACCCCCATTGAGGTCGGGCAGGCGGTGAGCGCGGTCATCAACCCGCCGCGTGTCGATGGCAGCTACCCCGACTCGGTGCTCGAAGGCATCGTTCCCTGGTGGCGCACCTTCCTCGACCAGGCTCGCCCCGATGCCGATGGAAAAATCCCCAACAAAGCGGCTGCCCGCCAGCTCGATACGCTGATGCGCCGGGTGGTCGACTACTGCCTCAATGGTTACGCCAGCGGTGCGCTGCCTCTGCCGCCGGCACCTCAAGGCGGCCCGGAGGGGCGGCAGTCGTTGCATAGCCAGGCCCGGAGCGCCGGGGCGCCTCGGGAGGTGGAGGGGCTGGTGTAAAATAAAATGGGGAGCGGGCGTTGGGGGGCGTCCGCTTTGTGGTCAGGTGGTTGTGTGGTCAGGTGGTTGTGGGACGCCGGGGTTTGCGCCGCCGAGCGCCCCAGAACGACGCTGGCTGCGCTCGGGTTATGGGGTTCGCGTTGTGGTTGGGTGGTTGGGTGGTTGGGTGGTTGTGGGACGCCGGGGTTTGCGATGCGGGTCGATTTGAGTGCACCCCCGGCGGCTCACGCCTTTCGAGTACGAGCCCGAGCCCGAGCCCAGGCCCCCCAAAGCGATGCATGTCCCTCGAAAGCCGGAAGGTTCCGCCCACCTTGTGAAAAATTTGCGCCACATGCCGGAAGGTTCCGCCTCTTTCGTGGTCGTGCATCAAAAAAAGGCGGAGGGATCCGCCCCCCGGGCGAAATTTTTCTCTCGAAAGGCGGAAGGTTCCGCCCACCTTGTGAAAAATTTGCGCCACATGCCGGAAGGTTCCGCCTCTTTCGTGGTCGTACATCAAAAAAAGGCGGAAGGTTCCGCCCACCACGCGAAAAATTTGCGCCACATGCCGGAAGGCTCCGCCTCTTTCGTGGTCGTACATCAAAAAAAGGCGGAAGGATCCGCCCCCCGCGCGAAAATTTTCCCTCGCATGCCGGAAGGATCCGCCCATCGGGTGAAAAATTTGCGCCACATGCCGGAAGGTTCCGCCTCTTTCGTGGTCGTGCATTACAAAAAGGCGGAAGGATCCGCCCCCCGGGCGAAAATTTTCCCTCAGATGCCGGAACGCTCCGCCTCACCCCTCCAGATTCACGCGTCGCAACAACTGGGCGTTCAACGCCACGATGATCGTGCTGGCGGACATCAGCACCGCCCCCACCGCCGGCGAGAGCAGAATCCCCCATGCGTAGGCCGCGCCCGCCGCCAGGGGGAGTGCCACAATATTATAGCCCGCCGCCCACCACAGGTTCTGCACCATCTTTCGCCGCGTCGCCTTCGACAACGCCACAATCCGCGGGATGTCGCGGGGGTCGGAGCGCACCAGCACGATGTGGCCTGCTTCCACGGCCACGTCGGTGCCCGCGCCAATGGCTACGCCCACGTCGGCGGTGGCAAGCGCCGGGGCGTCGTTGACGCCGTCGCCGACCATCGCGACCGTTTTGCCCTGGCTCTGGAGCTCTTTGACCTTGTCGGCTTTGTCCTCGGGCAGGACCTGGGCAAAGACCCGGTCGATACCCAGCTCCCGGGCCACCGCGTCGGCCACCGCCCGGGAGTCGCCGGTGAGCATGGCCACCTCGATGCCTCGGTCGTGGAGCGCCTTTACCGCCTCGAAGCTCTCTTCGCGAATCGCGTCGGCGACGGCAAAGAGCGCCACCGCCCGCTCGCCATCGATGAGATAGATCGCCGTCCGGGCGTTCTCTCCGGCCTCGGCGGCCGCTTCGCGCAGCGCGTCGGGCATCTCCAGGCCCTCGACCATCCTCGGCCCGCCCATGCGGTACTCCTGACCATCGACG
This sequence comes from Lujinxingia sediminis, assembly GCF_004005565.1. Classification (NCBI taxonomy): domain Bacteria; class Deltaproteobacteria; order Bradymonadales; family Lujinxingiaceae; genus Lujinxingia; species Lujinxingia sediminis. Next base: position 195,977 of record NZ_SADD01000008.1, read on the forward strand.
GTGGCCACGACGCCTTTGCCCGTGATGTTCCGAAAGTCCCGGGCGTCTGGAACCTCCAGACCTCGCTCCCGCGCGCTCTCCACAATCCCGCGTGCGATCGGGTGTTCCGACTCCGCCTCCACACTCGCCGCGATGCGCAGCGCCTCGTCCTCGCTGAGTCCCTCGGCGACACGCATCGAGACGACGCGAAACTCCCCCAGGGTGAGTGTCCCCGTCTTATCAAAAATCACCGCGTTCAGGTTTCGGGCTTCCTCCAGCCCTCGTCGATCCCGCACCAGCAGCCCGGAGCTCGCGCCCATCGACGTGGAGATGGCCACGACCAGGGGCACCGCAAGCCCCAGGGCGTGGGGGCAGGCGATGACCAGCACGGTCACCACCCGCACGACGGTGAAGGTGATGGAGGCCCCCACCAGCAGCCATACGACCAGCGTGATGAGCGCCGCGCCAATGGCCACCGCGGTGAGCCAGCGCGCGGCGCGGTCGGCCAGCACCTGAGAGCGCGATTTGGAGTCCTGCGCTTCGGCCACAAGGCGCATGATCCCTGAGAGTTTGGTGTCCTCGCCCGTCTGCGCGACCTTCACGCGCAGCGAGCCCTCGCCATTGACGGTGCCCGCGATCACCTCGTCGCCCTTGCGCTTGCTCACCGGCTCCGACTCCCCGGTGATCATCGCCTCATTCACACTGCTTTCGCCCTCGGCGACCGCACCGTCGACGGGCATCCGTTCCCCGGGACGCACCAGCACCAGGTCGCCTGGGGAGAGCTGGTCGACGCTGACCTCCTCGCGCTCCCCCTCGACGATGCGCATGGCCTTGTCGGGCAGGAGCTTTGCGAGCTCCTTGAGCGCGCCTTCCGCGCTGGCGATCGAGCGCATCTCGATCCAGTGGCCGAGCAGCATGATCGTGACCAGCGTGGCCAACTCCCACCACAGTGGCGAGGCGTCGAAGCCCAGCTCGACCGCCACGCTGAAGACAAACGCCACGGTGATCGCCAGCGAAATCAGGGTCATCATGCCCGGGAGTTTTGATTTCAATTCTCCCCAGGCGCTCTTCAAAAAGACCCTCCCGCCATAGAAGAAGACCACCGTGCCCAGCACCGGCTCGATCCACGACGAACCCGGAAAGCTCGGCGCGGTGTAGCCCAGCAGATGCTGGATATGCTCCGACCAGAAGACCACCGGCAGCGTGAGCAGAAGACTCAGCCAGAACGTGTCGCGAAACATGGAGACGCTGTGGCCGGCGTGTTTGTCGTGAGCGTCGTGTTTGGCGTGGTGGTCGTGGGGCATGGGGGGCTCGCGGTGTAGGGGGGGCGTCTGGGGCGTTTCGGGGTTCGCTTTGTGGTTGGGTGGTTGGGTGGTTGGGTGGTTTTGGGGCGCCGGGGTTTGCGATGTGGGTCGATTCGTGAGGATCTACAGGGGTATGCGGACGACGCGCTGGTGCTTAGCTTCGCGGCGGTCAATACCCCTTTCACTACGGAGTCAACTATGAGCAGCTTTGGAAACCCCGACTACGGCATCACCGCGACCCTCAAAGGCGTGAGCTTTACCGACGCCATCGAGCGCACCGAGGCGGCCCTCAAAGAGGAGGGCTTCGGCGTGCTGACGCGCATCGACATCAAAGACACGCTGCGCAAAAAGCTCGACGTCGAGCATAAAAACTATGTGATTCTCGGGGCCTGCAACCCGCCGCTGGCCCACCAGGCGTTGCAGGCCGAGGCCCCTATCGGGCTCTTGCTGCCCTGCAACGTGGTGGTGACCGAGGATGATGAGGGCAACGCCATCGTCTCGGCGCTCGACCCGGTGAAGATGTTCTCGCTGGTTGAGCGCGACGATGTGCAGCCTGTTGCTACGGAGGTCAAAGCGCGGATGGAGCGGGTGATCGGGGCATTGCAGGTTGACTGACTTCCCCGCACTCCCCCGGGCGCATCCTCGGTGCGCCTTTGAGACAAGCGTGCGCCGTTCCGGCGCACGCTTTTCTTTTGGAGTTGGCTCCGGAGGTCAGGCCCCGCGGGCATCCTGACCGTCACTCATGCGCCGCCCATCATCGGCATCATCGGGCACTGACCCTCCTGCTGCATCATCCGGGCGTGGTTCTGCATCATCTGGTAGAGCGCATCGACCTGGGAGGCGTCGGCGGGGGTAAAGGTCAGTCGCGCCCCATCCTCAATGGGTTCACTGTTGAGGGTGACGCCCGCCATCATCTCCATCATCTCTCCGCGCATCTGCCGATGCTCTTCGCTCATCTGCTCGTGGTGCATCTGGCCGCCCTCGCCATGGCCGTGGCCCTGGTGCATCTGGCCGCCTTCGCCATGCATCTTCGCGTGATGCTCGGGCATTCTTTCAACGCGCGCGCGAAGCTCCTCGACATCGCCGGTGGTGGTGAAGTCCATCGCCACGGCGTTATCGAGGCGGACGATCTCCCGGGTGGTCCCCTCAACCTGCATCGGGCACATCTGCTCCATGCGATTCTCCATGCCCTCCTGCGGGCTGGCCTCGGCGTTCTGAACTTCAGTCTGAGCCTGCTGAGTCTGCGTGCTCATCTCCTCGCTCCCGGACGTGCCGGGGGTGCTGCACGCGCTCAGGCTGATAAGGAGAAGGATTGAACATACACCGCTGAACATGTGCTTTTTCATAGCATGCCTCGTGGGAAGTGATGTTTCATGGATTCGATACGTCGCTTGCTTCTCTTTCGCGCGCGGAGGTCCTCCAATCCGGGATACGTCGTGCCGGTGGCTGCGTTTGGTGCGCACCAACTCTTGGAACGAGAGCGTCGAAGGCAAATGTTCAGCGCTGCGCGGCGCCTCCGGTTGATGGTGCGCAGCGTGGCCTGCAACCCGCCTCTGGCCCATCTGGTCCTGCTGGCCGAATCCCCCATAGAGCTTTTGCTGCCCTGCAACGTGGTGGTCACCGAGGACGATGAGGGTAACGTCATCGTCTCGGCGTTCGACCCCATCAGAATGTCTTTGCTCATTGATCGCGATGACGTGCAGCCGATTACTGACGACGTTAAAGCGCGGATGGAGCGGGTGCTCGCGGCGGTGGGGGAGGGGTGAGGTAAATCGCGAACACCCAAACAGAAAAACCCTCGGAGGCATCCGAGGGTTTTAAAATTTGCGATAGAAGGATGTCTCAGCGCGCTTTGCGCTCGACTTCGACCACACGAATCGAGAACGCGGTGTTACCACGGTCAGCGACGCGCTGAACGCGATACGAGACTTCGCCGTTAAGCACACGCTGCGAGGAAGCGCTGATCTCGTCGAGGATCGCCAACGCTTCCTTTTCGGTTAGCTTTCTCTCGGGCTTGGGGGAGCTACTCATGTGGGCCTCCTGGGTGTGGAGAACGTCGTCTCCGGGCTGGTAAGTATAGGCGCAGTCAAAGTGGCAGAGAAGGTCATATTGAGAGTGTAGACTTCACTTCACAGCGGCCTCCCCCGGCGAAAATCCCCGCAACCTCAACCCGTTCCCCAGCACAAAGGTGCTGCTTATCGCCATCGCCCCGGCGGCGAACATCGGCGACAAAAGCACGCCGAAGACCGGGTAAAGCACGCCGGCGGCCACCGGAATCAAGGCGGCGTTGTAAGCAAAGGCCCAGAACAAATTCTGTTTGATATTGCGCAGCGTGGCCTGCGAGAGGGCGATGGCGTTGGGGATGCCGCTCAAGCTCCCGCTCATCAACACCACGTCGGCCGCCTCAATCGCGATGTCGGTGCCGGTGCCAATGGCCAGCCCCACGTCGGCCTGGGCCAGCGCCGGGGCGTCGTTGATGCCGTCGCCCACAAACGCGACCTTGAGGCCCCGGGCCTGCAGGCGTTTGACGGCGTCGGATTTACCCTCGGGCAAGACTTCAGCGAGCACCTCGTCGATGCCCAGCTGCGCGGCAATCGCCTCGGCGGTGCGCCGGTTGTCGCCGGTGATCATCGCCACCTGAAGCCCGAGCTTTTTCAGCGTGCGAATCGCCTCGGGCGTCGATGGTTTGATCGGGTCCGATACGGCGAGCACTCCTGCGAGCGCGTCGTCGATCACGATGTAGAAGGGCGTTTTACCCTCGGAGGCCAGGCGTTCGGCGTCGTGCGCAAAGATCGTGGGGTCGAGCCCCAGCCGCGTCACGTAGCGGTCAGCCCCCAGCGCGACCTGTCGCTCGCCAACCCTGGCGCGCACGCCAAAACCCGCCTCCGCCTCAAAGTCGCTCGCGGGCAACGCGGGCAGCTGTCGTGCGGCGGCGGCCTCCACAATCGCCCGCGCGATGGGGTGCTCCGAGCCCCGCTCGACGGCGGCGGCCAGCTGCAACACCTCGGCTTCGTTAATGCCACTCTGAACAAAAAAATCGGTGAGGGTGGGGCGACCCTCGGTCAGCGTGCCCGTCTTGTCGAGGGCGACGATGTCGGCCTCTTGCAGGGTCTGCAGGGCGTCGCCCTTGCGGAAGAGCACGCCCATCTCGGCGGCTTTGCCCGTGCCCACCATGATGGAGGTGGGCGTGGCCAGGCCCATGGCGCAGGGGCAGGCGATGATCAGCACCGAGACTGCCGCCACCAGCGCCGAGGTCAACGCCGGGGCGGGCCCCAGCCACAGCCAGGCGCCGAAGGTCAGCGCGGCCAACACGAGCACCACCGGCACAAAGACCGCCACCACCTTATCGGCCAGCGCCTGAATCTGCGGCTTGGTGGCCTGGGCCTCCTCCACGGTGCGAATGATCTGCGCCAGCACCGTATCGCCGGCGACCCGCGTCACCCTGAACAAAAAGGTTCCGTGCCCGTTGATCGTGCCGCCCACCACCTGGGCCCCTTCGCGCTTCTCGACCGGCAGGGGCTCCCCGGTGATCATCGACTCATCCACATAAGACGCCCCCTCCACGACCTCCCCGTCCACCGGCACCCGCTCGCCAGGGCGCACCCGCACCACATCGCCCTCGCGAACCTCGGCCAGGGGCACCTCCACGTCTTTGCCGCCACGCACCACCCGGGCGCGTTTGGGCTGAAGGCCGACCAGGCGGCGAATCGCCTGGCTTGTGCGCCCCTTCGCCAGCGCCTCCATGTACTTGCCGGCGAGTATGAGCGTGATGATCACGGCGGAAGCTTCGTAGTAGACGTGAAGGGAGGCGGCGGGCAGCACCCCGGGCACAAAGGTCGCCACCACCGAGTAGCCGTAGGCCGCGCTCGTCCCCAGCATCACCAGCGTGTTCATGTCGGGGCTTAAGCGCCGCAGCGCCGCCCAGCCCGCGCGGTAAAAACGCCACCCGGGGCCAAATTGCACGGCCGTCGCCAGCACAAAAAACACCATCCAGAGCGTCTGCCGCTCAATGACGCCCATCAGCCAGTGATGCGCCGCGGGCACCATCATCGGCACCATCTCGAGCAGCAGCAGCGGCGCGCTCAAAAGCGCGGCGATGCCCAACCTCCGCCGCAACTCGCCGAGCTCCTCTTCGCGCGCGGCCTCTTCCACCGCTCCGCGATCCTCCTCGGCCAGGCGCGTCACCCCGTAGCCGGCCTCCCGCACCGCGGCGGCGATGGCCTCCAGATCGATGCGCCGCGGCACGAACTCCACCGTGGCCCGCTCGGTCGCCAGGTTCACCGACGCGCCGGCCACGCCCTCCAACCCGGCGATCGCCTTCTCCACATGCCCCACGCACGACGCGCAGGTCATGCCTTCAATTCTCAATGTTTCGGTGACGTTGCTCATGCTCAAAGCCCTCGCACTGCAAAAGATGGGATGGTCACTCGCGCATCAACGCGCTTCACCCCTGCAGACGCAGGCCCCCCCGGCCGCTTACACCGCGGCGATAAAAAAAGACCCGCAACCACCTCGGTGGCTGCGGGTCTTTTTCAATCCCTAAAAACCTTTGTGTGACGCGACCTCAGTGGCTGCAGGTGCAATCCAGACACCCCGCGGCCGCACACGCCCCGCAGGTCTCCTCAATCCGACCCTTGAGCTGCTTTCGCGCTCGGTGTCGCCGCACATTCAGATTGTTGGTCGTGATGCCCAGCTCGGCGGCCAGCTGCTCGGTCTCGGCCTCGCCAAGCTCCACGGCTTCGATCATCTCCTGATACTCATCTTTGAGCGTCGGAATGAGCTTGTGAAAGCACTGGCAGACGTTTTTGCGCGCTGCGGGCGTCTCCCTGCTCTCGGCCTCCCGGGCGTACTGATCGACGTACTTCTCCCGGGTCGTCCGACGACGCTGCCGATCGATGATGGCGTTGCGCAGGATCTGATAGAACCAGGCCACGACCTTCGCCTCATCATCGAGCTGATCCAACGAACCCATCGCCCTGATGAGGCTGTCGTGCAGGATGTCCTCAGCGGTCTGCGCATCGGAGACGCGGGAGCGCACAAAGCCCAGAAAGGCGTCGCGATGCTCCAGAAGCGTCGCTTCGAGCGCGGCGTTTGCAGCGTTTGAAGTGGGGGTCGTCATGGAAGGGCCTCGTTGGTGGCGGGGCGGTGCGCTAACACAAGGTTCAACAATTTTGGGCGTTCAGCTCTTTCTAGCCCTCGATTTCGCCGACCACCTCGTAGTCCGCGTCCACGATGGCTTTGGAGATGGCATCCAGGGTTGTGGCGTCCTCGCGGAAGGCGACGGTGACCTGTTCCTTATCGAGGACGACGGCGACCGTCTCGACGCCCTCAAGCGCGCCCACGGCCTTCTCGACGTGTTTGGCGCAGTTTCCGCAGCTCATGCCTTTGACGTGCAGGGTTTTTTGGGTGGTGCTCATGGTGATGCTCCTCTGGGTTCGGTGTGTGTGGGCGACGAATCGCCAGCTTGCTCACGGGCCTCGGCGCGTGTTTTAGCGCGAATCTCCGGCGGTGCGAAGGCGCGCAGGCCGGGGTTTTCGGTACGAGAGACGCGCGCCGGCGGGGGAGGTTACAGGGAGGTGGGGATTTTTTGGGGCGTCGGGGGTTTGCGGGGTTGGGAGGGTTGTGAGGGCGTTTGGGGGTTTGCTTTGTGGTTGGGTGGTTATGGGGTTGTGTGGTTGTGGGACGCCGGTGGTTCGCGATGTGGGGCGATTTGTGAGGGCGTTTGGTGGTTTGCTTTGTGGTTGGGTGGTTATGGGGTTGTGTGGTTGTGGGACGCCGGGGTTCGCGATGTGGGGCGATTTGTGAGGGCGTTTGGGGGTGAACGAGGTCGAGCCCGAGTACGAGTTCGAGTTCGAGTTCGAGTACGAGTCCGGGTGCCACCTTCCATTTCACTCCGCCCCCCGACCGAATCGATCACGAACGTCTCGCGACCCCGCTCGACCCACACGCCATCTTCACCGTCGGCGTTTCGCGACCCCCTCGACGGGTAGCGGGGAGGCACCCGGTGCCTGTTTTGACCCCCTCGACGGGTAGCGGGGAGGCACCCGGTGCCTGTTTTGACCCCCTCGACGGGTAGCCGGGAGGCACCCGGTGCCTGTTTTGACCCCCTCGACGCCCCGTTTGGGGTATGCCGTTAGCGTCAGGCCGTCCCTTTCGGGCCATCAGCGGAGCGTGCGGGACCTGAGGCGTTACTGCCGCACGGAATTCTCCCGCTGAAACTCCGATTTCGTCACCACCACCTCAATCACGTACGCCATCCCATCGAGCTCAAACGCCAGCGACGTGGCCTCCCCCGGCGCGACCTGCGCGTCGATAGCCTGCGCGTGCGCGATCTCCTCACCGACTTTGCCTTCGAGCGAGCCGGCGAGCGCGATAGCGTCGCCCACAAAGGTCGGCGTCATCTGGAGTTGGAGGTGAATCGGGCGCTCGCCGCCACCGCGTTGGCTCAACGTCACGGGTTTGCCCGGCATGGTGCTGACCTGCGGAGTCGACGTCACCTCCCCATCCACCTCGATGGTCATCGCGACGTGCAGTTGGGTGTAGCGGTTGGCGTCCGCCGGCGGCGCGTCGGGGGCGTCGGCGGCCGGGGCTGGTGGCTCGGCGGCGGGTGACTCGGAGGTGGTCTGCTCAGTGGCAGCCGAAGTGCCGGCGCGTGAATTCGACTCGGAGGTGGAGCAGGCAAGCGCGCCGGCTGCCAGGGTGAGGGCGCATAAAGCGCGGACGTACATAGCGGGGAAAAGAGGTGCGAATTTGGTGGGCATGGTGGGTCCGTGGGTGGCAGGCGCGTAGGGCGTCGTCGCGCTCTCGTGGGAGTTGAGGGAGACGCCAGTATGGCGAGGATCTCTCTTCCGGGAGGGGGAAGCGCCCCATATCCAATGGTCGATGGCGCAATCGTGCGACACAGGGGCGTGAGCGCAAGGAAAATGGCGTCCGGAGCGCCCCGGTACGGACGCACTCATAGTTGGCGCTGGTCGACCCATCGTCGACCTGCTACAAAGTGTTACGCCTCAAGAACATCACCGTTCCGGGTGGGGCCTTGGTTACTTAGAGATTGGCAGAGCCGCGCGTCGTCGTATGCGCAAAGGCCTGCTGCTATCGCGTAGTAAGGACGTGCGATGCTAGATCCCAGAGAGCTTCAACGCGGGCATTGGGTGGGCTCCATGCTGAGCTTTACAGGAGCGCTGCTAAAGAGCCCGGCATTCTGGCTTTCCTGGGCTCTTATGCTAGCGCCCGGTTTCATCTGGCCGGTGGCGAGTACCTCCACGAGTTCCGCGCCCCTGACGGACGCCGAGGTGTACACGGCGCTGGTCAATCTCAGCGCATTCGTGGGGCTCTTTTTTGTGGCTCCCTTCTTCATCTTCCGCCGCATGAACGCCGAGCTCATGCGGCGTCGTGAGCTCCAGCAGCCTCTTCATGTGAATCTGGAACTCGTGACAGGCTCCGAATACACCTTCGAGCTCGAGGTCGCGGATCTGGTCCCTCGTCTCGAAGAGCGCGCCGCCGCCCGCGACAGTCTGCGACGCAAGATCCGCATGGTGGAGCGCAAAAACGAAGGCGCCCGCGGCGCCGCCGCCGAGGCCAACGAAGACCTTCTGGCCCACTACCGAACCGACCTGAAGCGCAAAGAAGCCGAACTCGACGCCATCGCACGCCGCTACCACGCCCCCGACGTCGAACTGCGCTTTCGCATGCGCGTCACCAATCCGGACCCCTACCGCGTCGCCCGCGTCCTCGAGATGTTGGCCGAGCTCGACGGCATCTCCGACACCTGGGAGCTCACCCGCGTCGGCGCATTCGAGCTCGATGGCGACCGCGTCACCTTCCCGCTGAACCTGGCCCCCGGCGAGTCCTTTGTGGGCACGCTGCGCTACATGATGAAGCCCCCGGCCGGCATGGATCAGCCCGACTACGCGACCCTCATCAAGCACATTGAAGCCAAAAGCATCTCCACCCTGGTCGCGGTGCATGTCGACGATACCTACGACGACATCGCCGTGACCTACGAGGTCATACCGGTGTCTATGCGCCCGCTGGGAGATGCGTTGCGGTTGCATTGGAAGAAATCGGTGTATTTGGGAGGGCAGGGCGCATCATGATGACCACGTTATCCCATAGTCAGTCCTTCCTTCCGTCGTTCCCGGGACACCACGAGATGTGGCAGACCCACGGCGATGCGGTGGGCCGCAGCAAAGACGACCTGAGCGGTTGGCTGCGCGAAACGTTTTTCAAAGATGCGCATCGCCCGATGTACGATAACGCGCCGATCTACTTCCCCCTCTCGTCGAGCTCTAAGAATTTCGTGGCCCACGTCAGCATCCACCGCTGGGGCGCCAACACCCTACGCGCGCTCCTCGCCCAGCATCTTTTGCCCGAGCAACGCGCGCTGGAAACCCTACGCGACACCCTCCGCACCACCCTCGACACCGCCGACGGCTGCGACCGCTCCCAGGCCGACCGCCGCCTGGACGACACCCTCAAATTGCTCGACGAGCTCGGCGAGTTCATTGTGCTGGTGCGCCAATGCGCCGAGTTCGGCCCCCCACCCACCGACCCCAAGTGCCCTGAGCGCGAGATCGACGCCCCCTACGATCCCGTGCTCGACGACGGCACCATGATCAACGCCTCCGCCCTCTGGCCCCTGCTCGACCCCCAGTGGAACTACCCCAAAAAGTGGTGGAAGCTCCTTGCCACCGAAAAGGGCTACCGCGGCAAACACTTCGACTGGTCCAAACTCGCCGCCCGTTACTTCCCCACCCGCGTGGACGCGAAGTGCCAGGAAGACCCGTCCCTGGCCGTCGCACACGGCGTGTTCTGGAAGTACCACCCGGCCCGGGCGTACGAGTGGGAGCTTCGGTTACAGGATGAGATTGGCCCGGAGTTTGAGATCGAGGAGGATGGAGCGGGGGTGGCGAGGGAGAGGTTTATGAGGGAGTTTGGGGGGGAGGTTGAGAGGATTTGGGACGAGGAGTATAGTAGAAAGATGAGAAAATCATAAAAGATAGAGATTGAAATGAACAAAATCGAAAATTAACTTGGTGGACTTATATAAGTGTATGGTGGAAGTTGTTATGAGCGAAGATTCCGTAAAAAACCCATCTGTCATCGTTAGAGACGAACTGCAAGAGTGGGCAACTAATTTAGTTCAGCACGTAACTAAAGAAAGAGATGTTGAAACGGGAATCGTTGATCTGTTACTTGGTGAGCTTGGTTATAGCCATCTTGTAACGTACAAACAAAGTGTGACCTTGAGCGAGCTTCGGATAGGCTCCGGCACTGCAAGAGCTAGAAACGTAAACTTTATAGCCGATTACGTTCTAGGAAATTCAAATGAGTGGAGAACTCCAGGAAAGCCCTGGGCAGTAATAGAAGTCAAAAAGAATGAAGCAAATATTACTGCAACACGAGCACAGGCACAATCCTATGCCGACTATTTAAAAGTCCCATATTATGTACTGATTGATAATCTTACAATTATTTTATACCAAAGAAGGTTGACTGTTGAAGATAAAGATATTTTTACTATTAACCTCGACCCACAGAATCTTCAAAATGAATGGGAAAAATTTGCGCAACTACGTCAGTATCTTGATATAAACAACCTCAAAAATGAGTGTGTCCGAATACGTAACGTAGAACGTGAAACAACCGATTTTTATACGACAGCTCTTTTGCAATTGCCGGCACAAAAAAACGAAGTGATTTTTCGTAAAGTTGAAGATGCTTGGAAGTGTAGTCATACTGAAGAAGAACTATTAAATGCAGGTTTTTGGTGGGGAAATCCGGAAAAACACGGGGCACGTGCTAAACGAACAGTTAAAATTGATGGTGAGCTAGATATTAACTCTAAGATGGCTAAAGTCATTCAGCGCCTTCTATTACATTCTGGCATAGTTTCGTTAAGCGTGTCGCATCAACTAAACTTATGGGAGCGTTTTTTCGAAAACAAATGGAAACTTCTAAACATATCTTCGACAATAAAAATTATGGCCCTTCAGTCAATTTCCATATTCCGCACGGAACACATAATCGAGGATATTGAGTCTCTCGCGAAGAGAATTGACAGTAGCCTAGACGAGTGGTGTGTAAGTTGTGTTTTGTGGTTTTCAAATGAAATGTTACATTGTCGTGATTGCCATTTAGCAAACGAACATCAAGGAACTTGGACAAAAATATACGAAGAACATACGTATAATGAAGTTTTGAAGAGCGAGCAAGAGTATTTTACTCCAATGTTTTTACGCGCGATGCTTCAACCCGTTGAAAACACGGCTGAAAGACGTAGATTGGGTGAACCAGCTTTACTTATGGGACCTGAGACAATTCGGTTTCTTGCGGACGGAGCATTCTTTGCGATTTGTCTTTCTCGAGAATTTAAATCGATTGAGCTATATAATGTATCTGAAGATGGTGTTAATAATTTAAGCATCGGTGAAACAAAAATTCCATGTGGTGTAATTCATACACTACCCGTAGTTGGCTCCAGCGGTTTGGTGTATATTGAAGATCTTTTTCGTGAGGATGCGGCGATATTGGGACTAACTCGTCTCAATTTATCACTGCCCTCAGATAGCCAGATTGGTAACCTTAGGTCTTATCGTGGTAGCGAGATAAGTATAGATGAAAAGCCATTGTTTTGTGGCGTTACATTTTCATTAGATCATAATACTCGTGTAGTAATGAGGGCACAAGGTTGGGCAGGGTTCTCGTCAGCAATACGAAAGCAAGTTGATGATCAGCTTACAAAAAGGAGTAATTCGTGACCATTGATGAAATTGATAACCAAAGCCCGTGCTATATTTTAAAAAACGGTTTGGCGAGACTCGGATATTTTCCGATACGTTATAGTTCAACGCCAGAGGCTGCTATACTCTCTCTTTTGGATGAGGATGATAGTAAATGGATAGATGAACGCTTAACAATTTTTCGATACCAGCATAATGAAGAGATAGATGCGCCTGGTCGAACTGACTCTATTCTTGCAGTAAGTAACTTGACTGGATATTCATCTGAATCATTGGAGAGTTTCGATAATTTACACCGGCTTCTACTACTTGCTGCACGTGTTGTTATTGCCATAATAAATAAAAGAGAGGATGTTGTACTTCTTCACCTTTGGTGTATTGCTCCTCCTGGCACCACCGAATCAACTTGGTGGAGAACTTTTCAGTCTCGGTTACGTAGAGATGATCGTTTTTGCCCAAAAGATATATGGCTGCCCTCACCTGCGCCTGATAAGTGGGAGGACGAAGCGGTAGATTTTTTCAAAAAAGGGCCTCTTGCAACCCCGTGGCAATCAGTAAGTGATCGAGATGAAAGTGGAATAAATTTACTTCAATCACTCTATGAAGGCTCAGAGTGTAGCAAGTTAAGTCGGAGCTTTATTGAAGATTTCGACAAGATTGTGCGTGGCTTGGGCACATATGATGATCATGAAAACGCGGCTATACAGCTTTTCGAACTTTTTGGTCTTTCAATTGATTGGAGTGATTTAAAATGAACGATTCAACTGGTAACAAGCAGAAAGGTGTTCGTCTAAAATCCGTTTCTATAACAGGAATTAGGGGTGTAGGTTCAGAACCAATTGAGTTTAGTTGTGGTTCCGACGTTACTATTCTAACTGGAGCAAATGGTCTTGGTAAATCAAGTATTGTAGCGGGCATACAATTATCGCTTACTAACCAATTGCGGAGGAATGGTGTTGATTTAAAAGAAAAAGAGATTCGCAGTAACGAAATTAATAATGATGAATCGGTTTCGGCGGCACTTGAATTTTTGGATTTAGAAAGTGAAATTGTCCGTTCTGTTTGGGAAAGTAATAATTCTAATGAGCATAAATGGCAAGCGGAGGAACTTTGTAAATTATGTTATGATGAGAGGGTTGATCCTGCGGTGATTTCTAATAGATTTTTGCTCACCCATTTCTTGCCTCAAACCTGGGGAGATCAATTTCATCATTTAAAACAAGGTGACCGCCAAAGAATGTTGTTAGAACAGGTTCGAGTATCGGACCTTAGTTTGGGTCTTGATTCTTTAAAAAGTAATCGTCGAGTTGGCCGCGCAATTATACAACTAAAAGACAAGCTCATTTCTTCAAAAGAAGCAGCTGAAAATAGATTGACGTCTTGGACTCGAAGCGTGAATCGTTGGAATGAACAAAAACAACAGCTGGCACCTTTAGAAATGTCTTCCAGAGAGGGGCTTGTCTCCTCGCTTCAAGAACTGGCTAAATCATACAACATTGATTCACAGTCAGAAGATATTAGGTTGCTTTGCCAGGAGTTAAACAATGTTATCAGTTCAGAAAAATTAGAAATACATCAATCGCTCGATAAATTAAACGACGCCCATTTAGTAGCACAAGACTGGGAAGAGCAGGTTGAAAGTCATTCTAATAACAGTAAAGAACTCGGTGAATTTAACGCAACGAAAGGTCAAATATTAGATGAGTTGTCCAAGTTAGAGTCTTTGCTAATTAGAGATGCTAAGGACGCGGCGGAGGCGTTTCGTCTTGCTCAAGAACAAGTGGAGCAGTGTGAATATAAGGAGAAGGTTGCCACTCAAGCGCTCGAAAAATTACGTGAAGCAAACGATGAGCTTACGGGTATATTGTCTCAACTACGGCAACGTCATATCCATATAAATAACGAAAGTTTTGAAGTATGTCCCGTTTGTGACTCTGAGTTTGAAATTGGTATTCTGGAAGGAAAAATTTCGGGGAAATTGGCTCATAATTTAGACTCGAGTTTGTCGGAAGCAGAAAGTTATTTGAAAATTTGTGTGTCAGAGAATCGTGCTGCTCAAAATAGAAAAATTGAGTGTGAGACTAGGCTTGATAGAATTGATTCAGAGATTTTGACATTACAATGGTTAGTCGGTCCATTTTCGGAAACGGAGTCTATTTCAACGACCAAACTAAATGACTTGGTTTCAAGTCCTCGATTAGCTGAATACCCGATTGAGTCATATATTACTCAGCTTCGGAAATTACGTGAGCAGATAAAAGTGTGTCATTCTATAATCGAAAAGCAGCACAAGGTGATATCAATTGCCTTAGATGTTTGGCGAAAAGCCGACTTGCCTGACAGCCCGACACCGTCAGTCTCTGAGGCAGAATTAGCTTCAGCGAATAAGCGTAATAATCGTGTTAATCAAGACCACCAGGAATTTGAGCGCATTGTTAGTGAGCTTGAAAAGTTTAAAAGTCATGAAGCATTGGATGCTTTATGGAAGCAGCTTGTTGACGACGCATCAAAATTAGGTGTGATAACTGATAATAGGGACTCCGGCAGATTAGAGACACCAGTTTTTGATGATCAGACGTGGTTGAGCCAAGTTAGTGAGGTGCTTTCTGAGCTTTTCAAACAAGCAGCAAACAATCTTAATGAGTTTGAAACACAATATGATCGATTGAAAATTATTACGACCGAAGTAGGAAGTAATGTTGATGCTTTAGATAAAATGCTGATTGAGGCGATCGCTCCGATTGTTGACGATTTCCTTCTAGCTTTGGTGCCTGACTTGTTTGGTAGAGTAGCATTTCGTCATCTTAAATCAGGACCTCAGATCGAAACAAGAAGTAGCCCTGTGAATATGATTTTATCGGAGGGAGAGCAAAGGGCTCTTTCAATTGCAATTTTGTTAGCTATGCATGTTCGATTTGATTGGTGCCGGTGGCGCGGTCTTATCCTTGATGATCTATTTCAATCTACAGATGTAGTTCGCGTGGCGGCTCTTTTAGACGTTTTGGCTGGCCTATCGAGTCATCACAAAAGCCAATTGATTATTACCACGCACGATTTTAATCGCGCGGATTGGACCGCTCGACGTATGATGAAATCTGGGCTTGATGTTGCTCGGTATAACCTGGTTCAGACGTCATCTGGGGGCGTGGAGGCCCAAAAGGTAGTTTTTGAGTAAAGAAGCAGGTTAGTTTCCGTATGGAATTTGAATCGTTTTGGTTGTCCCGCAGTTCGCTGTTTTGTATAAGAGGTGCTAAATGAGTGTAAATAGTGATAAAGACTCAGATTTTAGTAAGTTGGAACATATTAAATCGAAGGCCTTACGCGCTATTGGCGAAATTCTTCCCGTGGAATCGCCTAATAATTATTCAGGTTGGGGCGATCGAACTAACGCTGGTCGTGACTTGCCCCCACAATATCTCGTCTATTTTCTATTAATAAAACTGCTTAGATTTCCATATGTTGGTCGCGATGAAAAGGTAGCGTGGACAGTCCCAATTAAGTTTCAAGAGCGGGTATTTGTTATTGAGCACAGGAAGATGGGGCTGGGGGTTTTTACTCAAGATCCTATAGAGAATAATGAACTTGCTATTAAAATTGTTAAACATATTCATAGGGCCGTGAAAGCTGCGCGCCCGTATTTTGATTGGTTAGCGTCTCAGGCCGTTCAGAATTCTAGTGTTAGTGTGATCAGCAATTCTCCGCAATTATTTGCTCGATATGAGTTTTTATTAGACTCATATCGAGCAAAACGTGAGGAAATGGTTCGTCGCAAGGATGAAGTAATTGTTACGAAGGTTAATACGCCTTATGGGGAGTTAGATGAATTCGATTATCCTCGGTTTCGATTAAAAAAAGAATCCCATTGGTTGGCGCTTTCGGCGGTCGAGGCATTCTTTAGTTGGACTGAGCATGTTTTTGTTCATTTAGCTATTTTGACCGGTAAAATATCGACTGGGCATGAGGTGACTCAGCTGGCCCAGGAATCGTGGGTGGTAAAGTGTAACACTGTTTTAGATCTTTCAAACAAAAGGGATAAGGTTAACTATGATAAGTTGTTGCCTATCCGAAGGGCGCTTAGAAACTTTATTGCTCATGGTGCCTTCGGTAAGGATGGCTCAGCGTTTCTTTTTCATTCAAGTGCCGGTGCGGTCCCTGTAGTTCTCCCTCATCAGCTGGGGAGTCGAAAGTTTAGGGTAGTTAGTGCGACGTATTTTGATGATGAAGCCGCGTTTGACATTATAAATGATTTTATTGCGAATATGTGGAGTGGTGATCGTTCGCCAGCAAGGCTTTATATTGAAGATGGCGGTCGCGATCTCATTTTACCAATGGCAAAAGACGGAACGTATGCTGAAGCTATGCGTTCTGATCATGATATGGCAGAATTTGTCGAAGCGCTTGAATATCAGTCAGATATCGCGGCAAATATGGATTGGTAGTTCGTGAATGAGAGTTGTAAGTGGATACTTCTGAAAAGGTTTTAAATCGTTCAGTAAAAGAACGTGTGGAAAGTGGTTTTACATCGCAGCACCTCCTCCACGAACTCACCCACGAGCTCCGCCGCTCCGGCCTCCTCGTCTGGCTCGACCCACACGCCCATTTCACCTCTTTTGTGGACCGTCTCGCGGAGTAAGTACTCGCCAGAACCCACCGACACACCCACATCCCCGCTGATACGTAAGTACTCGCCAGAGCCCACCGACACACCCACATCCCCGCTGATACCGTGACGGCTCAACTCAGACTTCAACGAGGAGCCCTCATGGACCACCTGATCGCAAAAATCGACGACCTCAAAGCCCGCGCCAAAACTCGCGACACGATGCGCTACCCGCGCGCATTTAAAGATGATGCGGTCGAGCTGGTATCCGAGCTTAGCGAGCAGGGGTGGACGCAG